>CAKQKT010000001.1 GCA_934249275.1 uncultured Sutterella sp.
AACGCGCTTTTTGTTAGTTTCTGTGCTGGGGCTGGCGGCGCGGGTACCCTCATTTCCCCAAAAGTCCAGAAGAGCCCAAATAATTATCAACGGGCGATTTAAATTTGCCCGCTAACATTACTGCCTTCTCAGCCGCATTTCTGGAAATCAAATACGCGGACGCGCCGATTGGCGAGGAACACGACAACCTGACAACGCCATTCCCGTCAAGAACCTCTAATTTCTCATCATAGAAAGAAGCATTCTTGGAATAGATCAACTGAACGAGTTCACATGCAGAAGGGATCCAGTCGGGAGAAGACAAAAAACAAGCCGCTCTAGATGAAAAAACACAATGGTCCTCAAAAATCAGGGCCCACTCTGCATCCGATTTCAGGAAGGTCTGCCAGCATTTCAAATGACTGGCAAAACAGGCTATCTCGCCATCCTTGAGCTTGTATGGATACTCCGCACTCGGAGTGGCATTTCTCTCTAGAAATTCCGTTGACAACGTCTTGGCATCCACAGCTTCAATTCGTTCATATTGAATGGACATTTCACCGAGAGCCTTATCCATGCTCTCCATCCGATCAGTTGAACGCTTTAGATTAATCACATACGTTGCCAACTTGTTTTCAGTCTTCATTTAATGCTCACTTTTCAAAACAGGCTTTCACGTACTTCAGAAATACCGTGAAGCAGCCGATCGTGATGTGCACGAACCCGGGAAGGCCGTCCAGGAATCCCAGCTTGACGAAGTAGTACTTGATAAATCTGACAACCGGACTGATCAGAATCTTGGCTTTGGGCACGGACTTGCCCGAAGCCAGCATTTTGTCCGCCTGTAGAGTTGTATAGCTGTTCTGCTTCTCAATATAGCGGGCAACGCTTTCACAGGATTCATGCATCAGATCCCCCGGAATCGTGCCGGCATCAAGCTGTCCTTCAACCGCTTCAACTTTTTCATGAACCAGATCACTGCTCCAATTGGCAAACTTTCTGTTAAACAGACGCAGAGACCAATCCGGATAGCCTTCGCCGTGTCTTAGAAAGCGTCCCAAGAATCGATTGCATCTTGCGAATCGATATGCCTTGTGTGCAGGTTCACTTTGAAAAAGCTTCGCAATTTCGGCATTAAGCTTGTCGGACAGATACTCGTCGGCATCCAGACACAACACCCAGTCATTTCGAGCCCGAGCAACGGCAAACCTCTTTTGAGGTCCGAACCCAAGCCAGTCCTGATGCAGAACTCGTGCTCCGCATTCCTGAGCAACAGCTACCGTTGCGTCAGTGCTGCCGGAATCCACGACCACAATTTCATCCGCGAAAGTCACGCTGGCAAGACAACGCCTGAGGATTGATTCCGAATTCTTAACAATGACAACCAGCGAAACAGGAACTGTCTTTTTTTCATCGACGCCCATCACTCACTCCCTTCAGTATCCGACGACGCTGTCCCCGCCGTCAGCATTTCCTGCGCCACGGCACGCGTATTGTCTGAGATAGAAATGCCCGCCAGCATGCGGGCGACCTCCTCCACGCGTTCCTGTGCCGACAGAACCCGCAGATTGCTCAGAGTCGTCTCGCCCGTAAACTGCTTTTCAACGCGCCAGTGATTGTCGCCGCAGGCAGCCACCTGAGGCAGATGCGTCACACAGAGCACCTGACGGTTTTCGCCCAGCTTATGCAAAAGCTGGCCGACCACCTCGGCAGTCGCTCCGCCGATGCCGCTGTCAACTTCGTCGAAGATAAGAGTCGGCACAGGCATTGCAGAGGCCGTAATGACGGCAATTGCCAAACTGATGCGGGCAAGTTCGCCGCCTGAAGCCACCTTGATCAAGGGTCTCGTCTGCACGCCGGCATGCCCGGCGATAAGAAACTCGCAATGCTCGGACCCAGTCGCGCCGGGGGCCTGAGTCACAAGCGCGATTTCTAAACGCGCTCCCTTCATCGCCAGCCGCTGCATCTGTGCGGTCACGGCTTCGCTCAAGACGAGAGCGCCGCGGCGGCGAGCTTCGGACAGCTTGATCGCAACTGCTTCATAATTTCGAGCGGCCTGCGCCTCGGCCTTTTTCAAAGCCTCCACATCCTTGGCTCCGGTCAGCGCCTTGAGTTCCGAGCGGCTTTTCTCCAGCAGCTCATGGAGGCCCTCGGGCTCCGAGCGAAACTTTCGAGCCAGTTCGTAATAGTGAGAAACACGCCGGTCAACCTCAGCAAAGCGCTCTCCATCCAAATCGGCACGATCCAGATAGCGCGCGGCGTCACGAGCAGCCTCTTCAATGAGATCCATGCCGGTCGAAAGCGTTTCAGCAACCGCCGCAAGCTTCTCATCGTAACGACTCAAAGACGAAAGCTTTGCATGTGCCGAAGAAAGCATGGCGGAAGCAGACTCTCCATCCTCCGTCAAAGTGCCGAGCACCTCGTTAAGGCCTTCCGAAATGGCAACGCCATGCGAAAGTCGGCGATGATCGGCATTAAGGCGCTCCCATTCGCCTTCCTTAGGCGAAAGAGCCTCAAGATCTTCAATCATCCAGGCCAGGCGTTCGGTTTTTTCAGCAATGGCATCGGCATTGGCCGTCGCATCATCCAGAGCGCGGCGAGCCTTCTGCCAAGCGGCAAACGCATCCCTGACGGCTGAAAGCTCGGCAGACGTCCCGGCATGGTCGTCAAGGAGCTTGAGCTGATAGGCCGGCTTGAGAAGCGACTGATGAGCATGCTGGCCATGCACGTCGACAAGCGTTTCACCAAGCTCCCTGAGCTGAGAGGCGGCCACCGAGATGCCGTTCACCCATGCGCGGGAGCGCCCCCTGACGTCCACCGTTCGGCGAATCATCAGCATGTCGTCGCCGGTCTCAAGCTCATTGGCCGCCAGCCACTCTTTTGCGCTCTTGGGAGGAAGAAACTCCGCAACAATATTCGTGCGCTCCGCGCCCTCGCGAACAACGCCCGCGTCCGCGCGGCCGCCGAGAATAAGCTGCAGAGCGTCGATGAGAATGGACTTGCCCGCTCCGGTCTCCCCAGTCAAAACAGTGAAACCCTGACGAACGTCCAGGCTCAGGGACTCAACAATTACGAAGTCTCTAAGACTCAAGGCGGTCAGCATGAAGGCATCTCTCCGAAAGCAATGTTGAAGAGGCTACTCTATCAGCTTCACGCCGAATGCGTATGCCTCTTCACGCTCGTAGGCATGAAGTTCCACTTGAGCTTTCGACGCAGCAGATCGAAGTAGTCGTAGCCTGCCGGATGGAGCATCGTCATGGTCTTTTCTGTCGGACGAATCTTCAGCACGTCGCCCGGCTGCACGTCGCAAAATTCCTGCATGTCGCAGTATGCAACCGCATCGCGCGCATTCGTCAGCTCAATGTCGATCGAAACGCCGGCAGGCAGCACGATGGGACGGTTTGAAAGCGTATGCGGCGCAACGGGCACAAGGCACAGGCCCTGAAGCGACGGATGCAGAATCGGACCGCCCGCGGCAAGCGCGTAGGCGGTGGAGCCCGTCGAGGTTGAGCAGATGATCCCGTCGGCCGACTGGCTCGACATCTGCTGCCCGTTCACATAGATCACGAATTCGACCATGCCTCCCGCGCGACCGTGACTGATTCCAACATCATTGACGGCGATGTTGGAAAAGATCGTCTCGCCCTTTCGCACGACCTCGCCCGAAAGCATCCGGCGCACGTCTCGCGTGTAGCGTCCGGCCAGCACCTGGGGAAGCATCGTCTCCATGTCCTCAAGCACGATGTCCGTGATAAAGCCCAGACGGCCGGCATTGACGCCGATGATCGGAATGTCGAAGCCGGCGAGATCTCGAGCGACGCCGAGCATGGTGCCGTCTCCGCCCAGCACGATCGCCAGATCGCACATGGCGCCGAGTTCGGCGCGGGGATACCCCGGGCGGCTGCTCCGTCCCTTGAGCGAAGCGGCGCTTCGCTCGCATAGGAAGACCTCCGCCCCGCAGGCCTCAATTACCCGGATCAAGGCCTCAAGCGGAACCACCATGATTTCGGTGGGCTTGACGAAAACCGCGACTTTCTTGAATGCTGATGTCATGGACATGGAAATGCGTAAATTTGAACCACAATCAGGAGCACTATAACCCTGCATGTGATCAAAAAGAAAGCACAAAAAGCGGGAACCGACCCTGAATCGATCCCCGCTTCGTTAAGTTGTCGACAGCAGAAATTACTTTTCCGCTTCAATCATCGCGGCGCCCATGGCATGGAAGCCCGCATCGACATAGACGACGTCGCCCGTGAGCCCGCTGGCGAGATCCGAAAGAAGGAAGGCGGCCGTATTGCCGACTTCTTCAGTCGTCACCGTGCGGCCGAGCGGCGCTGCCTGCTCCATCGCACGCAGAAGCTTGCCGAAGTCCTGGATGCCCGAAGCGGCAAGCGTCTTGATGGGACCGGCAGAAATGGCGTTCGCACGAATGCCTTCCTTGCCGAGGCTGGCAGCCAGATAGCGGGTGCTGGATTCGAGCGCTGCCTTGGCCAGGCCCATCGTGTTGTAGTTGGGCACCACACGCTCGCTGCCCAAATAGGTTAGCGTCAGGACGGAAGCCTGGCGGCCCTTCATGAGCGGCAGGAAAGCCTTGGCCATGGCAGGATAGGAATAAGCCGAGATATCCATGGCGATCTTGAAGGCTTCTCGGGAAAGACCGTCAAGGAAGTCGCCAGCAATGGCTTCACGCGGAGCAAAACCGATCGAGTGCACGAAACCGTCAAGTCCGCCCCAAACCTTGCCGAGTTCTTCAACAACCGCAGCAATGTCCTCGTCGCTGCCGACGTCCATGTGATAGACGAGCTTGCTGTCAAAGTCAGCGGCCAGTCCTTCAATGCGCTCGCGATAGCGGTCGTTTGCATAAGTGAAGGCCAGCTCGGCGCCTTCTCGGTGGCAGGCCTTGGCAATGCCGTACGCAATCGAGCGGTTGGAGATCACACCGGTGATCAGAAGCTTCTTGCCGTTCAGAAATCCCATTTTCAGTCTCACTACGTCTGGGCCGTCCGCTTCCAAAACGAAACGGTCGGCGAGGTTCAATCATCGTTTCCGGCAAACTTCGATGCCGGAACAGGAGTGCGGTTATTGTAGGGGCTTTCAGTCGCCGCGAAAAGCATTGCGCCCTCCCCTGCGTTAGGTAGGCCGTTCGGCCCGAGTCCAAGCCTACGGCAGCTTGATGCGCTGTCCGACGTTCAGCCTGTTGGAGCGAAGGCCGTTCAGATCCTTAATCGCCTTCACGGAAGTTTCAAAGCGCGCAGCAATGCTCGAAAGCGTGTCACCCGACTTAACCCGGTAGACCGTATCCGAAGCATCGCCGGAGCCGGCCGGTTCCGCATCGGCCTTGGTCGGCTGAGTCCTGGCCGTGGCCGGAATCACAAGCTTCTGTCCCGCACGAAGCGAGGAGCCCTCAAGCCCGTTTACGGCCTTCAGTGCACTGATGGAAACGCCAAAGCGGCCGGATATTTCATAAAGCGAATCTCCGGGCTTGACGCGATAGATCCCGGCCTCCGGCGCTTCATCGGAACGGCTGGGCTGCACGTCGACTGACCTAGGTTCAGAACCGGTCGGAATTTCAAGCTTCTGCCCAACACGAAGCGCATTCCCCGTCATGCGATTTGCGCGCTTAAGGCGAACCACGGACACGTTGTAGCGGCTTGCAATACCGGAAAGAGTATCGCCCTTGCGAACAGTATAGACGCGAACATCAGTCTCACCCGCCGAAGCCGAGGTCGGAATGCGCAGGCGCTGGCCGGCCCGGATGGTATTGCCGCTGATGCGGTTGGTGGAACGAAGTACTGCTATTGAAACGCCGTACCGTCGTGCGATGCCGCCGAGCGTCTCGCCCGCCCTGACAGCGTGAATGACATGCTTTGCAGAGCCGCCGCCCGTGCTCACCGTGCGAATAGGCGCACGCTCGACATTGGGCACCGTAAGAATCAGACGCTGGCCAACCCGCAGATTCTGCGAGCGCAGTCGGTTAGCCTGAACAATGGATTTCTTGGTGATGTGCCAGCGTCGAGCAATGCTCGAAAGCGTATCTCCCTTTCGCACGCGATAAGTCACGCGGCGCCAGGTGGTGAGCGGCGAGAGGCGCAGCTTGGCATCAGCAGTCTCCGCCGCGATATCCGTCTGCTCGTCTGCGTTTGCTCGAACAAGAAGCATCGAATTGGCCAGCACGCGGCGCCCCTTCGGGATTCCGTTCACGTCACGAAGCTCGTCCTCGGTCATGCCGGCCGCTTCCGCAACGGAAGCCAGCGTCTCGCCCTCCTTGAGCTTGTAGGTCGTCCAGCGGGAAAGCGGCTGGCCGCCGTCCATCCAGCTCGCCAGGTTGTCAACAAACTCGTCAACCTTGTCGGCGGGCAGCAGCATCACGTTGTTGTGTGAGGCAACAATCACAGGAAGCTTGAAGCTCGGATTAAGCTGCCGGAATTCCTGAAGCGGCATTCCGGCAAGTTCGGCCGCAGTTTCGGTATCGATGTCGCGAGGCTTCGTCACCGTCACGAAGAACGGTTCATTGCCAACATCGGGAAGCTTCACGCCGTACTTGCCCGGATCAGTCACGATGCGCTTGATGGCCTCAAGCTTCGGCACATAGTTTGCGGTTTCATTCGGCATGCGCAAATGCTGGTAGTCGGCCGGACGCTTTCTTGCCTTTTGGCGATTGACCGCACGCTGCACGCTCCCTTCGCCCCAGTTGTAGGCGGCGAGCGCCAGCTGCCAGTCATTGAACATGCCGTAGAGATATTCGAAATAGTCAAGCGCTGCACGCGTGCTTTCAAGCACGTCCCGCCTGTCGTCTCGCCACAGGTTCTGCTCGAGCGAATAATGCGTGCCGGTCGCTGGCATGAACTGCCAGAGCCCCGCAGCCTTGGCCCTGGAAAGCGCCTCAGGCTGGAAGGCGCTTTCCACAAAAGGCAGAAGCGCAAGCTCCGTGGGCATTCCTCGGTTTTCAACCTCCTCAAGAATGTGATAGAGGTAGCGCCCCGAACGCTCGAACATGCGGTTCAGATACTCGGGCTTGCCGCTGTAGTAATCAAGCCATCGATCGACCTTGGCATTTTCCAAAGTCGGCATTGCATATCCGCGGCGAATGCGGTCCCACACATCGACAGGCGCTCCAAGCGCCTCAACGGAGCCGGCAGGCATATCCGTTCCAGACTGCACGACGGCTGCCGCTCCGTCATCGGCATCGGCCGCCGAAGCCGTCTTTGGAATGCCCGCTGCGGGTTCGAGAAGCAGGAAGGCAAGTCCCAGGCTGAGAAGGGGCAGCGTTTTCAGCAGAAGCGGACGAATCTGAAACGGTCTGATCATGGCAAGGTTAAAAAGTGTGAACAGCATGTCGTGCATTGACAATTGATCAATTTTATCAACCGTATCGAATTTACAATGCCGGAGTCCTTATTCAGGCACAATGAGATACACATTCCCGCAGATGCCGCACAATTCGCACGACACTCCATGAACAGCTTTTCCTTTGCAGACTTTCTGAAGACTCCGCAGGGCGAAACCCTGCATGCATGGGAGTCCTCCCAGTACGACGAGTTCTCTGCCGACGCCTTCGGCCGGGAAGCGCTTCAAGTCGGAGCCCCTCAACTCGACACGCTGAGGATGAACGGCATCGGCTCTCAATGGCTCACCAGCAACAGCTACGACGAACTCGACGACAGGCTCCTGCGTCCAAGCCTTCACACCGTTCAGGCCGAAAGCGGCTGGCTTCCCTTCCCAGCCGAGTCATTCGATCTGGTGACGCTTCCCCACACGCTTGACTTCTCCCCTTCCGCACATCAAACCCTGCGTGAAGCCGCCCGCGTACTCATGCCGGAAGGCCGACTGATTCTGACGGTCTTCAATCCGCTCAGCCTATGGTGGCTTCGCCAGAAAGCGGTCGGGGCGGGCCTCAAGCCCTATCTGCCGACCCGCACGTCACCCGTTCCGCTCTACCGGCTCAAGGACTGGCTCGCGCTTCTGGGCTTCGAAATCGACCGCGGCCGGTTCGGCGTCTATTCGCCCAGTTGCCACACTCTCAAGGGCTTCTCGCACTGGAAGTGGCTCGACAAGGCAGGAGATCGATGGGCGCCGCACTGCGCCAACCTCATTGTGCTCTGCGCCGTCAAGCGCCTTCCCGGCATGAAGCTTGTCGGCAAAATTCCGCTTGCAAATCCGCTCGACATTTTGACGACCGGATCTCCGCTTCCCGTTCCCAAAGAAGCCCGTCGTCAGGCGGAACAAGGCAACTGACGCTACACTGTCAGCTTTCTCAACCGTTCCGCGACATTCTCACATGGCACAGCAAACCGAAAAGACACTGGAAATCTGGACCGACGGCGCATGCAAATGCAACCCCGGCATCGGCGGCTGGGGCGCCTACATGGTCTGGGGCGCGCATACCCGTGAAATGTATGGCGGCAGCAAGCTCACAACCAACAATCAGATGGAGCTTACGGCTGTCATCTCGGCCCTCTCCGCCCTTCGCCGCAAGTGTCCCATCATCATCCATACCGACAGCTCCTACGTAAAGGACGGCATCACAAAATGGATTCACGGCTGGAAGCGAAATGGCTGGAGAACCTCCGACAAAAAGCCCGTCAAGAACGCGGAGCTCTGGCAGAAGCTTGACGAGCTCACCTCGCAGTTCGACATCGAATGGCGATGGGTAAAGGGACATGCTGGCGATCCCGGCAACGAAAAGGCCGACGAGCTTGCGAACCTAGGCTGTGAAGTTGCCGCCGGCACAAGACCTGCACCGACATACTGACAAGGGCCCGAAGTACCGCAAACGCGGTATTCTCAAACTTCGCCTTGCCAATTCAGGAAAAATCCGTATAATTCAGATTCTCAATGCGCGGTTAGCTCAGTGGTAGAGCACTGCCTTCACACGGCAGGGGTCACTGGTTCGAAACCAGTATCGCGCACCAGAATTCCAAAACCCTTGAAAGCAATGCTTTCAAGGGTTTTTTCGTTTCCGGCACAGCAGGCACGACAAAAGCGGATCCTTCGTCAAAAAAGATCCGCCCTCGTCAAGTGCGATCAAAAAGCATCGTCAGACGTTGCTCTTCTTTCGACAGTCTTCGCAAAGCCCATAGAGCACCATGGTATGGTCGCTCAGCTCATAGCCATAGCGCTTGGCAACGGCCGCCTGCTCCTTCTCGATGGAAGGCGCCACGAATTCCACCACCTTGCCGCAGTGCAGGCAGACAAGATGGTCATGATGACCGCCGTCCTCGAGCTCATAAGTCGCTCGATCCGTGTCAAAATGGTGTCTGACGATGAGCCCTGCCTGTTCGAACTGGGAAAGCACGCGATAGACGGTCGCAAGACCGATGTCCACGCCAGAGCTCACCAGATCCTTGTAAAGGTCTTCGGCGGAAATGTGACGGCGTTCGCCGTTGTTCTCCTCGGCACGCTTTTGAAAGAGCTCAAGGATACGGAGCCTGGCCGCCGTGGCCTTGAGGCCTGCGTTCTTCAGTTCCGAGGTTTGGTTTCCAGACGTTTCGTTCACGTTAGTCCGTCCCTTCAAAAGTTCATTTACCCGTTATCATACGAGGTTGGTGTAACTTCTGCACACCGTAAAATCGCTCACTGGATTATTTATGCTTGCCAACAGATTCTTTTTTGCCGCTCTGGGTATGGCCGCAACGCTGGCCCTGACCGGCTGCAATACGGTTTCCGAAGTCTGGGACAACCCCCGCAGCATCATTCCCAATTTTCTGCAGCCCTATCGTGCCGACGTTCACCAAGGCAACCTGATCACGAGCGAAATGGTTCTGCAGCTTGAAAAAGGCATGACCCAGCCTCAGGTGCAGTTCCTTCTTGGCATTCCGCTCCTGCGCGACCAGTTCCATCCCAACCGCTGGGACTATGTCTACTACCTGCTGCGCGGCAATGACGAACGTCAGCTTCGCAAGCTCACCGTATGGTTCAACGACGAAGGCCGTGTTGACCATTGGTCATCCGATCCGATGCCAGACGAAGAGCAGGCCGACCAGATGATTCTCGGCACGATGAGCAACTTTGAACCCCGCGCGCCCCAGGTTGATCCGGGCGTCACCGCTCAGCACTGATCCGTCTTTGAGAGGAGCTGCATCATGAATCCTCAAATTGAACGTCTGCAGGCACTCGTGGCGCAGCTCATTGCGCGCCTTGAGCATGAAAGATCCGAAAACCGCCGTCTGGCTTCACAGCTTGCCTCGCGCGAGGCAGAACTCGCCCAGACAAAGCGCCGTCTTGAAGACATGCGGCGCAAGGGCGAGGCTCTCTTCAGCGCCGTGCACGGCGGCGATCAGCGGCTCTGAAGGAGAACGCCATGCCTGAAGTAACCGTCAATATTTACAGCCGCACCTACCGTCTGGCTGTCAGCACCGGCGAAGAAGCCCTCATCCTGCGCTGCGCCGACATCGTCGACAAGCAGATGAAAGCCATCCGTGAAGGCGGCAAGGTGATCAATCAGGATCAGATCGCCGTACTCGCAGCGCTCGAAGTCGCCTACGAAGCCAACAAGAACGTCCAGAAAAATTCTGATGATGTTCAGCGGGCCACAGCTGAAAAAGATGCTGAAATTGCCCGCCTAAAGGCACGAATTGCAGAACTCGAAGCCCGTCCCGCGCCCGTTTTGCCCGCCGGCAATCCGGACGCCGCCACAAAGGAAGCTCTTGAACGGATCTGCCGTCAGTGCGAACAGGCCATCTACGCGAACATGAACCAGGGCAGCGTTCTCTGACCTGTGTTTCCAATTTGCAACGACCTCCCACACGGCGGCTTAAATCCGCTACAATAAATTCAACCCTGCAGCGGTGAGCACCGGGCTCCAATGTTCCTAGAACCAATGCTAAACCCATTAGGTTGGCAGACTCGAGAGCCGATAGTGTGCAGGACACGCGTTGTCCTGCCCGTTCCGCTCCGGAGCCGACCGCCCTGAACTTCCGGTTCAGGTAACGTAGTCCAGCCCCGCCGCAGGTCCCAATTTCAACGGGCAGTCCTTCTTGGAGGGACTGCCCGTTTCGTTTGGCTTTTTGTTTGGATATTTCCTCATGAACGACACGACCGTCATCGAAAGCCTTCTGAGCACGGCCCGACGCTTCTGGCTCATGAAGACCGAACCCGGAGAATGCTCCATCGACGATGCGCTTGCCGCTCCGGGCCGGCGCGTTTCCTGGTTCGGCATCCGAAACTATCAGGCTCGAAACTTCATGCGAGACGACATGACGATCGGGGATGCGGTTCTCTTCTACCACTCAAGCTGTCCCCAGCCCGGCATTGTCGGCATTGCCCGCATTGCGTCCGAGACCTATCCCGACGACCTGCAGTTTGATCCGAAAAGCGAATACTACGACCCCAAGAGCACTCGGGAAAAGCCGCGCTGGCTCACGCTTGACGTTGAAGCGCTCTTCAAGTGTCCGGTCATCGGACTCGGCCGGCTTCGCGAAGCACCCGAACTTGCCGGCATGCGAGTGCTCCAGAAAGGAAACCGTCTTTCAATCACGCCTGTTGAAAAGTCGGATTTCGAATTCATCGTGAAGCACTTTCTGTAACTCAGCTTCGATCTCTTCGCATCGCCATCATCATCAGGACTGCGCCTGCGACGATGAGCGGAAGCGTAAGCCACTGTCCTCTGGAAAGGCCCAGCGCCTGCAGCCCGAGAAAAGCATCAGGCTCTCGGAACCATTCGACAACAAAGCGCGCGACGCCGTAGCCCGCGCAAAAAAGCCCGGACACAAAGCCAGCAGCCCTCGGCCTTGCGGATGCAAGCCATAGCACAATGAAGAGCAGCAGTCCCTCGCCGAAGGCTTCGTAGAGCTGCGAAGGGTGACGTGCGATGCCGTCGCCCGCCTGAGGAAAGATCATCGCCCATGGCAGCGATTCGTCAGCCGGACGCCCCCAAAGTTCGCCATTGATGAAATTTCCGATGCGGCCGAACATGAGGCCGAGCGGCACCAGCGGGGCCACAAAATCCGAAATCGTCCAGAACGAAATTCTGCGCTGACGGGCATAGAGGATCATCACCAAAATGACTCCGAGGAGACCGCCGTGCGCACTCATTCCTCCCTCCCACACATGAAGGATCTGCATGGGATGCGAAAGGTAGAACTCAGGCTGATAGAAGAGGCAGTAGCCAAGACGCCCCCCGAGAATTACGCCGAAAATGCCGTAAAAAAGCAGGTTCTCCAGATCCTCTCCCGAAATGCCGCGCCATTTCTCCCGGCTTCGATGCTTGCCCAGAAGCCAAAAACAAAGAAAGCCAACCATGTACATGAGGCCGTACCAGCGCACGGCAAGCGGTCCGAGGCTGACGGCCACGGGATCGAACTGAGGATGAATTAGCATGGGCGTTTGTAGACCGAAACAATCTGAAAAAGTATCTGCACAGAGATAAGCAGGTATTATGAAGCCTTCATAACCTTTTGGCTTTGACCATTCCTGCAAAATGACCACTACACAGCTTTCGGGCGTCGATGCCGCCCGCCACCTCGAGCTGCTTCGCGCCGCTCGGCCGCTCGTCCATTGCCTCACGAATGAAGTCGTGCAGGAAATCACCGCCAACGTTCTGCTCGCGGCCGGCGCATCGCCCGCCATGGTGGTCGCGGAAGAAGAAGCCGGCTTCTTCGCCGGCATCTCCGGCGGCATCCTGATCAACATCGGAACGCCTTATTCCTCCCGACTTCGCGCCATGCACGCAGCAGTCGACGCAGCCAATGCCGCAGGCCGTCCCTGGGTGCTAGATCCTGTCGCAGCCGGCGGCATTCCCTGGCGAGACGGCGTCATCCGCGAGTTCGTAGCTAAGGTTCCGACGGTAATTCGCGGCAACGCCAGCGAAATTCTCGCCCTTGCAGGAGAAAAGTACAGCGGCAAGGGCGTCGACAGCACCGATTCGTCCGATGCCGCCGTAGAAGCCGCGGTTCGCCTTGCCGAACAAACCGGCTCCATCGTTGCAGTTACGGGACAAACCGATTATGTGACGGACGGCGTCCGCACGCTCAGCGTATCGGGCGGAGATCCCATGGCCACGCTCGTCGTCGGCACGGGCTGCTCTCTCTCCTCGCTCGTTGCCGCCTTCTGCGCCGTCTCCGACGATCGTCTGACAGCCGCCGCCACGGCCTGTGCACTTGCCAAAAAGGCTGCTGAAGCAGCCCGCAGCAAGGCTCAGGGGCCCGGCAGCTTCCACAATGCCTATCTCGACGCGCTCTATCTGATTCAGCCCGCCGACTTCACCCGCACAGCATGAGGCACTCAATGATCGATCAGGCAAAACTTCGTCATCTCCTTCGCTTGTATCTGGTGCTCGATCCCGACTTGTGCGGAGGCCCGGAAGGCATGGTTCGCACGGCAGAAGCAGCGGCCTGCGCCGGCGTCACCGCCGTTCAGCTCCGCGCACCTCATTGGAAGAAGCGCATGTATGCCGAATGCGGCCGCGAGCTTCTCAAGGCGCTCGCCCCGCATGACGTTCCCCTGATCGTCAACGACCACGCCGACGTGGCCGTCGCCATCGGCGCGCACGGCCTGCACGTCGGCCAGTCGGACCTGTCGCCCGAAGACTGCCGCCGCTTGATGCCGCCCGACATGATTCTCGGCCTGTCCATTTCCAGCATGGACGAATGCCGTCGAATTGATCCGAACCTCGTCGACTACATCGGCATTGGCCCCTACAAGGACACTGCCACCAAAAAGGATGCCGCGGCGGCAACCGGTCTTGCCGGCCTAGCCGACATTGCACGAGCCTCCGTCTGCCCGTCCGTCGCCATCGGCGGCATCAAAGCCGCCGACGTTCCCACCGTCATGCAGACAGGCGTTGACGGCATCGCCGTCGTCTCCGCCATCTGCGGACAACCGGACGTGCACCGTGCAGTCAACGCACTGCTCAACGTCATGCCGTCTTGATCGCCTTAAGCTGCAAGACGTGGCATGATGACTGAAGGAGCGGGCTTCTTTCGCCCCCTCGATCAAGCCCGCTTCCCCCTTCGTTCACGCCTGTCGTCCGTCCATGCCAGACTCCTCACCCAAATCCGTTGTTCTCCCGGAAAGCGATGCCCGCGACGTTCTCTTTGCCGAAATGCTAGAGAAGACGGCAGGAGCCGACCGACGCTGGAGCTGCCGGGATCGCGATGCCGCCACACGCGATGCCAGAAAGCTTGCAGGCGAACACGTCACCCCGGCAAGCTTTCTCCCGTTGAGAGCCCGGCTCGTAGCCGCACGCCTGCACGCAAACGCTGCAGACGCCTTCGGCACTGCTTCCTTTGGTCGCGCCGCCCTGCTTTTGACAATCATTCTGAGCACCGTCGCCTTGATCAGCGGCATGCTCACCGACCGACTTGCCACCGACGGTTCGCGCATCAATCTTTTGTCTCCTCCGCTCCTGCTGCTCGTCGTCTGGAACCTTGCCGTCTACCTGTTCATTCTCATCAAGGCCATCGTTCCGAAACATGCGGCCTTTCGGCTTCTTCCCGTCAGAGACCTGCTCGTCAAGATTCTCCTGAAAGCCGCCGGCCTTTCCGCAGCCTCTCTTGAAGCCCGCACGACTCTGCTTCTGCCTCAATGCCGCTGCATCGTCGCCCGAGCACTGCACCTCGCGGCCATCATGTTTGCTCTAGGCCTTCTCGCCGGCATGGCCGTGCGCGGCATCGGCACTGCTTATCTAATCGGGTGGGAAAGCACCTGGTTCGCTGGCAACCCCGAAGCCGTTCACGTCATTCTGGCCGCCGCATACGGTCACCTGCCCTTCTGTCCGCCGATTCCGGACGTCAACAGCGTCGCCGAACTGGCATTCGACGCCCGCAGCGCCACCCCGGCAGATGCCGCGCCGTGGCTGCTTCGCCTGATGTCCCTTTTGACGGTGACGATCATTCTTCCCCGGCTGCTTCTGGTTGTGCAAAGCACTCTCCGGCTTGCCGCATGCCGGCGTCGAGTAAGCCTTTGCCTGGAAACGCCCTACTACCGCGCCATTCTCTCGACAGCCAGCGCCCCCTCGTCCAGAACCAGCATCATCGTCGACAGCACCGGATCTGTGAACGAGCTTCCCGAGCGCTGGCAGAATTTCAAAACCAGGCTCAAGGCTTTACAGTCCGATTCAGGTATCGTTGAGCTTTTGACGGAAAGTGCATGGGACGACACGATGAACGAGTGCCTTGCCGGCCTCAAGTCCGCCGTCGTGCACCATCTGCTCCTCGCCTTCGACCCGGCCGCCACCCCGGAAGTCGAAGTTCACGGCGCCATGATGGAGACCGCCTCTGCCTGGTGTGCGACCCGGCACAGCCCCGCACCGATCGTCATCCTCGATCTGGCTCAAATCAACGAGCGCTTCGGTATAGATAGCCCCACAGCAGGCAGCCGAACGGCGCTCTGGCAAACCTTTGCGGCCGAACGAGGTCTCAAGACGATCGCCGCCGACATTAGGTCTGACAATGATGTTGCCCGGATTTGCGCAGAGCTCACCAAATCGAACGGAAACGCAGTCGAGTGAGATAATTCAAGAGCATTCTGAATACGCCTCTTAATAGAAACGCCCATGTCCGAACACGATCAGTTCCGCATTCATCTCAGTCTCGTAAGCCACACCAACATCGGCAAAACAACGCTCGCCCGAACACTGCTCATGCGTGACGTAGGCGAGGTCGCGGACCGCGCCCACGTCACCGAAACAACGGACGACTACGTTCTCGCGCGCGACTCCGCGGGCTGCGAACTGGTCCTCTGGGACACGCCGGGCTTCGGAAATTCAGTTGCGCTCGCCAAACGCCTTGCCGCGCGCAGCAATCCTATCGGATGGTTCCTTTCCGAAATCTGGGATCGCATGACGAACAAGGCTTTCTGGCTCAACCAGAAGGCCATCAAGCATGTGCGCGACATTTCAAGCGTCGTGCTCTACCTCGTCAACGCCACCGATCTTCCAAAGACAGCCCCGTACATCTCTGCGGAAATGCAGATTCTTTCCTGGATCGACAAGCCCGTCATCGTGCTACTCAATCAGATGGGCAAGCCCAGGACGCATGCCGAGGAACAGGCTGATGTTGCCGCCTGGCGGGAAGCCATGTCTCCCTATCCATTCGTCAAGGACATTCTCCCGATGGATGCCTTCGCACGATGCTGGGTTCAGGAGACGGCTCTTTTCGATGCCATCGGCCGAGCGCTTCCGGCGTCGATGCATTCGACCTTCGATACGCTTCGCGACATTTGGACCCGCAGCCGGCGAGCACTCTACCTTTCCTCCGTTGACGCCATGGCGCGCCACATGTGGCGTCTGCTTCAGGCGCACGAACTCGTCCCGGCTCCCACGCTCAAGGATCGCCTGCGCTCCTTCGGTTCTCAGATCGGGCTGATCAAGACCCGAAACGAAGCTCTGGAAGATGCCCAGACCGCGTTGTCGGCCATGGCGGCCGACAGCCTCTGCTCGCTGACCGACAAGCTCATCAGCATTAACGGACTTACCGGAAGCGGAATTTCCCGCGAAATTCTCCGCCGCATGAAGACTGACTGGCAGATGGCATCGCACAGCATCGCCCCCGGCTCCGCCGCCGCTGTCGGCGCAGGCGTCGGCGTAGCCGGCGGAGCTGCCGCAGGCGCAGCCGCCGACATGGCGAGCGCCGGCATTTCCCTCGGGCTCGGCACGCTGCTCGGCGGCATCATCGGCGCCATCGGCGGCGTCGGCGCAGCCACAATCTACAACTCCCGCCATCGCAAGGAAGGCGTCGACATTTCCTGGAGCGAACATGCCGCACAGGACTTCATGCTTGAAACCCTTCTTCTCTATCTGGCCGTCGCTCATTTCGGCCGCGGCCGCGGAGACTGGCAAGAGGGCGAAAGCCCGGAATTCTGGAAGAAGGCCGTACAGGACGCCATAACCGACCAGAAGGTATCCTTCCAACACATACGCAAGCTCACGCCCGAAGAAGGCGTTGAACAGCTCACCCGCATGACCGACTCCCTGCTGAGAGCCGTCTTCATGCAGCTTTACGAACGTGGAATCTGACCCATATGCTTTTCAAAGGTTTCGCCACCATCGGCCTGCTTCTAGTGTCGAACGTCTTCATGACGCTCGCATGGTATGCACACCTCAAGCTTCAGAGCGCCAAGCTCATCACAAACTGGCCGCTCTACACCGTCGTGCTTTTCTCCTGGGCGATCGCCCTTTTTGAATACAGCTTCATGGTGCCCGCCAACCGCATCGGCTTTGAAGGCAACGGCGGCCCCTTCTCGCTCATTCAGCTCAAGATCATTCAGGAAGTCATCACGCTGACGGTTTTCGTCCTCTTTTCCATCATTGCCTTCCAGCTGCATCTGGCATGGAATCACTTCGCCGCCTTTGCCTGCCTGGTAGCCGCTGTCTACTTTGTCTTCATGAAGTAAGTCGACGCTCTTCACACCCCGAACAAAACAATGCCGCCTGAGTACTCAGGCGGCATTGTCATTTTTTCGAGCGGGAATTCAGAACCTTACGGGACCATTTCCTCAACTTCATCCTTCTTGACCGGGCGGACGAGGTCTTCACGCTTCACGCCAAGGTAAAGCGCAATGGCCGCAGCCACAAACACGGAGGAATAGACGCCGAGCAGAATACCGATCGTCAGAGCGAGCGAGAAATAATGCAGGGCGGGACCGCCGAAGAAGAACATCGAAAGCGTCATGCAAAGCGTCGACGTATGCGTGATCACGGTACGGGAGATCGTTGCCGTAATGGCCGAGTTGATGATTTCCATCGTATCTGCGCGACGCATCGTGCGGAAATGCTCGCGAACACGGTCGAAAATAATCACCGATTCGTTCACGGAGTAGCCGAGAACGGCCAGCACGGCGGCGAGCACCGGAAGCGAGAACTCCCACTGCATCACCGAGAAGATGCCAAGCACGATGAAGATGTCGTGCAGGTTGGCGATGATGGCGGCAATCGAGAACTTCCATTCGAATCGGAAGGCAAGGTAGATCATGACGCCGAGGACAACGAGCGCAAGCGCCGTACCGCCGTCGCGGGCCAGCTCTTCGCCAACCTGCGGACCGACGTATTCGGTTCGGGTGAGTTCGGCATCGGGAGTCGTCTTGTGGATGACCTTCATGACTTCCTCAGCCACCTGGCCGGACGTATAGCCCTGCTTGGTCGGAACTCGAATCACGATGTCGGAAGCCGTGCCGAAAGTCTGAACGAGCACCTCATTCGAGACCTCCTTGAGCTCCTGACGAACCTGCTCGGTGTTGGCAGCGGACGGATAGCGGACTTCCATCTGGGTGCCGCCCGTGAACTCGATCGAGAACGCGAGACCGTGCATGAAGATCCAGTAGACGGCAACGATGAAGCTGACCAGCGAGATCAGATTCAGCACATGCCTGTACTTCATGAACGGGATCGTCTTGTGAATACGGAAAAATTCCATGATGTTATCCCCTCATCAACGAGCAGTCTTCTCGGAGTCCGGACGCCAGATCTGACCGATGTGAACAGTCGTCAGCTTCTTCTGACGGCCATAGATCAGATTGATCATCGAACGGGAAACCACGACCGACGTGAAAATCGAGGTCATGATGCCAAGGCAGTGCACAACGGCAAAGCCGCGGACAGGGCCGGAACCGAAGATCAGAAGCGCCAGACCGGCGATCAAGCTCGTGATGTTCGAGTCAAGAATCGTTGCAAAGGCACGGTCATAACCTTCGCTGATGGCTGTCTGCGGCAATCGGCCGACACGAAGTTCTTCACGAATGCGCTCGTTGATAAGCACGTTCGAGTCAACGGCCATGCCGAGCGTAAGTGCAATAGCGGCAATGCCAGGCAGCGTCAGCGTAGCCTGAAGCATCGAGAGAAGCGCAATGAGAAGCATCACGTTGCAGACGAGCGAGGCGGCGCTCACAAGGCCGAACACCTGATAGTAAACAGCCATGAAGACTGCGATCACGATGAAGCCGTAAAGCGTGGACTTGAAGCCCGCGGTAATGTTGGCTTCGCCGAGCGACGGACCGATCAGACGTTCCTCAACAATTTCCATCGGAGCAGCCAGAGAACCGGCACGCAGCAGCAGAGCCGTATCGGTTGCCTCGACGGTCGTCATGCGGCCCGAAATCTGAACGCGGCCGCCGCCAATTTCCTGACGAACGACAGGTGCCGTCACAACTTCGCCCTTGCCCTTTTCGAAAAGGATGATGGCGATGCGCTTGCCGACGTTGTCACGAGTCACGTCCTGGAAGATGCGGGCTCCGCGGCTGTCAAGCTCGAGGTTGACGGTCGGCTCCTGAGTCTGGCTGTCAAAGCCGGGCTGAGCATCGTTCAGGTTTTCACCCGTGAGGATCACGCGGCGCTTGACGAGAAGAACATTGCCTTCACGGTCAAAGAACTTTTCATCGCCGAAGGGCACGTTGCCCTGGGCAAGCTGCGCGAGCGCTTCCGGAGAATCGTCAACGAGACGGACTTCAAGCGTAGCCGTACGGCCGAGAATGTCCTTGGCCTTGGCCGTATCCTGCACGCCGGGAAGCTGGACCACAATGCGGTCAGCACCCTGCTGGGCAATCACGGGTTCGGCAACGCCGAGTTCGTTGATACGGTTGTGCAGAGTCGAAATGTTCTGCTTCAGAGCATAGGACTGAACGTTCTGAACAGCCTTCTGAGAAAGCTCGGCGCGCAGGATGTAGGGCGCAGCAGAGGCTTCGGGAAGCGTGAGCACCAGATCGGGCTGCGTATTGCGCATCAGGTCATTGGCTCGAGCGCGTTCCTCTTCGGAAGCAAACGAAATTTCAACCACATTGCCCACGCGGTTCATGCCCGTGTGACGAATGCGCTTGTCGCGAAGCTGGGTGCGCAAGTCGGCAAGGGTCGCTTCGGCGCGCTTCGTAATGGCCGCACGCATGTCGACCTGGAGCAGGAAGTGCACGCCGCCGCGAAGGTCAAGGCCGAGATACATCGGCAGCGCACGGATCGAGAGCAGCCATTGCGGGGTATTGGGGGTGAGGTTCAAGGCAACCACATAGGAGGGATCCTCGCGATTCGGGTTGAGCGCCTTTTCAAGAACCTCGCGGGCCTTAAGCTGCTTTTCGGCCTCGGTAGGCTCGAAACGCACGCGCACGGTGTTCTGTTGAGCACCCTGCTCGAAGAAGATGCCGTTGGGATGCAGATCTGCATTGCGCAGCTGCTCCTCGACCGTCTTCAAGGTCTGCTCCGTCACCTTCACCGTCGCCTTGCCGGACGAGACCTGCACAGCAGGCGACTCGCCGTAGAAGTTCGGCAAAGTGTAGACCAGGCCGATAATCAGGGCGACAACGATGACGATGTATTTCCAAAGAGGATAGCGGTTCATCGCATGTTTACTCCGTTACGCCTTCGACCTGCGTCTCCGGCGCAACTGTTGTGAAAACCACCGAGAAAAGTGGAGTTTAAAAAAGGGCTTAAGCCCGGGCATGCGTCCGGGCTTAAAAAAGCGCCAAGAGCATTGGCTCTCAGCGCTTCGTGCACAGGATTGCGTGCACGTCCATCAGGCTTAGAACTTCAGCGTGCCCTTCGGAAGGACAACGCTGACGGACGTACGCTGCATGCGGATCACGACGGGCTTGCCGTCGACATCAGCAATCTGAAGACCAATCGTCTGTTCGTCGACGGAATCAACGCGGCCGGAAATACCGCCGAGCGTCGTCACTTCGTCGCCGCGCGTCAGGGCGGCGCACATCTGCATGTGTTCCTTCTGGCGCTTCTGCTGCGGACGGATCATGAAGAACCAGAACACGGCAAAGATGAGGACAAGGGGAACGACCTGCATGAGGAAGCCTTCCATGCCGCCAACCTGAGCGGCAGCCTCGCCGGCAGCCATGGCATCACTAACAAAAAACATTTGAACTCCAGTGATTCAAGAATGTATGAAATCGATCCCTCCGGTCGAAACCGATCCGTCCGGAGGGCAATTGGAACATTATAAGGATCTTGTCCTGCTTCCGACTAAGAAAGCGGGGGAGGATTTACTCCACCCCGCGGGCGCGGTCCTCGGCGAACTGCTTCTTCCACGCTTCAAACGTTCCGGCCTCAAGCGCATCGCGCATCTCCTGCATGATGCGCAGGTAGAAGGAGAGGTTGTGGATCGTATTGAGACGAGCGCCGAGAATCTCGCCCACCTTGTGAAGATGATGCAGATAGGCGCGCGTGAAGTTGCGGCACGTGTAGCAGTTGCAGGTCGGATCGAGCGGACGCAGATCGTTGCGATAACGGCTGTTCTTGAGCTTCACGTCGCCGAAGCGCGTGAAGAGCCAGCCATTGCGGGCATTTCGCGTGGGCATGACGCAGTCGAACATGTCGATGCCCTGGGAAACGCCGGCCACAAGATCCTCAGGCGTGCCCACGCCCATCAGATAGCGCGGACGATCCTCGGGAAGCTTGTGCACGATGTGATCCATGATGCGCAGCATGTCTTCCTTGGGCTCGCCGACGGACAGGCCGCCAACGGCATAGCCGTGGAAGCCGATGTCCTTGAGCCCCTCAAGCGATTCCTCGCGAAGATGCTCGAACATGCCGCCCTGAACGATGCCGAAAAGTGCATTCGGATTTTCGAGGCGATCGAATTCGTCACGCGAACGCTTCGCCCAGCGAAGGCTCATGCGCATCGACTTTGCAGCCTCAAGTTCGGTGGCCGGACGATCGCCGATCTTGTAGGGCGTGCATTCGTCAAGCACCATCACGACGTCCGAGTTGAGAACACGCTGGATCTTCATCGACACTTCGGGCGAGAGAAAAAGCTTGTCGCCGTTGATCGGATTGCTGAACTTCACGCCTTCTTCGGTGATTTTTCTCAGCTCGCCAAGGCTGAAAACCTGAAAGCCGCCCGAGTCGGTGAGAATGGGCTTGTCCCACTGCATGAAGTCGTGAAGACCGTTGTGAGCGCCGATCACCTCGAGGCCCGGACGGAGCCACAGATGGAACGTGTTGCCGAGAATGATCTGAGAGCCAATTTCCTTGAGCTCATAGGGCGCCATCGCCTTCACGGAGCCATAGGTGCCAACCGGCATGAAAATGGGCGTCTGAACAACGCCGTGATTGAGCGTCAGTTCGCCGCGGCGGGCCCTGCCGCACGTTGCCTTGACCTTGAAATCAAAAGCCATGTTTCTCTTTTGTCCTTGTCTTGTGTACTAGTCCTGCAAACCGGGCATCAGTCGGCAAGACGGGCATTTTCGATGAAGCATGCATCGCCGTAGCTGAAGAAGCGGTACTTCTCCTCGACGGCATGGCGATAGGCTTCCAGAATGCGCTCGCGGCCGACCAGAGCGGAAACCAGCATGACGAGCGTCGACTTCGGAAGATGGAAGTTCGTGATCAGCGCATCGACGATGCGGAAGCGATAGCCGGGCATGATGAAAAGCGAGGTGTCGCGTGCACCGGCAACGACGTGGCCGACGGCGTCGGCAGCGCTTTCGAGCGTGCGAAGCGACGTCGTTCCGACGGCAACCACGCGGCGGCCGTCAGCCTTGGCGCGATTGATGCGCTCCGCCACATCCTCGGGCATGTTGAACCATTCCGAATGCATGTGATGTTCGGAAAGATTCTCAACACGCACAGGCTGGAAAGTGCCCGCGCCCACGTGCAGCGTGACGTATTCAATGTCCACGCCCTTCGCTGCGAGGCGGCCGAGCAGTTCATCGGTAAAGTGAAGCCCTGCCGTCGGAGCCGCAACAGCCCCCGGATAGCGGGCATAAACCGTCTGATACCGGCTTTCGTCGGACTTCTGGGCGGCGTGCGTGATGTACGGAGGAAGAGGAACGCGGCCAAAGGCTTCCAGAACATCAAGGACGGGATGCTCGAACTCAAGTTCAAAGAACTGTCCCTGGCGCCCCGTCACCATGACGGGCTCTTCTCGGCCGTCGGCCTCAAAATAAAGGACGGTGCCGGGCTTCGGAGACTTGCTTGCGCGGACCATGGAGATGGCGGTGCGCTCGCCCGTGACGCGCTCAATGAGCGCCTCAACGTTGCCGCCGGTGGCCTTGCGGCCGAGAAGACGGGCCTTGATGACCTTGGTATTGTTGGCGACGAGCAGGTCGCCTTCATGAAGGAATCCCTCGATGTCCGTAAACGTGCCGTCTTCAATCACATACTTTGTGACGTGCAGAAGGCGAGAAGCCGTACGATTGACGAGGGGATACTGAGCGATGAGCTCCGGCGGGAGCTCAAAATCAAAATCGGATAAGTGCTGTTCTTGCATGGCTTGACAGGCCAGTGTTTTTTAGAAAAGCGGCATTCTACCCGCTTTGGCCCCTCCTGTCTCGACAAAGCCTGCGGACTTTGCACCTCGTTTCGAAACTTTCCGCCGGCATGCTCACTCGCCCGCGAGCATCAGATCGGGAATCAGAATGCTGCCCGAACGTCGAACGCCGCTGTCATATTCGTCCGCCCCAACCGATTCAATTCCTTCCCTCATCGCAAGAATATTGGAAGCAATCGTCACGCCCTCAACCGGCGCGACAATCCGGCCGCTCTCAACCCAGAACCCCGAGGCGCCTCTGGAATAGTCGCCGGACACCGCATTGAGGCCCTGTCCGATCAGCTCTGTCACCAGCAGTCCCGTGCCGAGACGCTCGATCATCGCCTCTCTCGTATATTCCGGGCGCGTTTCAGTGCTCGAGAGCTTCAGGTTGTATGCTCCGCCAAGATTGCCCGTCGTCCGCATGCCGAGCTTGCGGGCGGAGTAGCTTGAAAGGAACAGTCCCTCAAGCCTTCCATCCTCGACAATCATTCGCCTGCGGCCTGCACATCCCTCGTCATCAAAAACACCCGAGCCAAGCGCTCCGGCAAGATACGGATTTTCCTCAACAGAAATATGTGAAGGAAGGATCCGCTGGCCAATGCGTCCCTCCAGGCAGCTTGCATGTCTGAACCAGGCGCGTCCGCTCAAAAGCTCCTCAAGGATGTCGAGAAGTCCCGAAGCCACCGGCGCATCAAAGAGCACGCGGGCGCGACGGCTTGATAGCGGCCTTGCACCCAGTCGAGCCACCGTCCGTTCAGCGGCCAGTTTTCCGAGCACCGAAGGATCAAGCAGATCACGAACAGAACGGCCCTGCGTCCACCAGCCATCCCGCTGCATGCCGTTATCGTCCTCGGCAATGGGCGCCGCATCCATGTCATGCCTTGAATATCTGTAGCCGTCACAAAAACCGAGAGAATTGGCCAGCGTGAATTCACCCGATGAAGTCGAAAAATTCGTTCCGTCCGAATTAACGATGCGCTCGTCAGTCTCAAAAACAGCCTCTTCGACCTCCGACGCCAGCCTGACCGCTTCCTCGACACCTCCTTCAAACGGATGCCACAGCGACAGATCACGCATGTTGGTCTGCAGATCCTCCGGCTCAGGAAGTCCTGCCGCCGGATCCTCGGCGGAAACTCGGGCAATATCGACAGCCGCCCTGACGGCGGCGTCAAGCGAGTGCTCGGAAAAGTCGGATGTGCTTGCGCACCCCTTGCGGCTGCCGATCCAAACGCTCAGCGTCAGCACGCGCTCTTCGGTATGTTCGACTGCGTCAACCTCGCCCATGCGAACCGTCACGCTAAGTCCCTTGTCATGGCTCACCTCGGCGCTCGCACAGTCTGCGCCCAGCGCCTTCGAGCGCTCCACCGTCCATTGGGCTAGCTCCTGCGTGCTCATTCCACCAGCTTCAGCCATTTTACTTCTCCTTCATCCGCCTTCTCCGAACCCCGGACACCCGACGCTCGGCACGCGATCCCGCTATCATAAGGGTTTTGATGACTTTTTAAAGCGAGAGCTTTGCCATGCGCCAGGAACAAACCTACGAAGACGACGTTGACGAAAACGGCTACCGCGGCCCCTCCAAATCCCAGCTCAAGCGCGAGCAGAATGCGCTGCAGGATCTCGGCCGCGAGATGACGAAACTCGGCGACGAACAGCTCAAGCGCATCGGTCTTCCCGAAGACGTGCTCACGGAAATCATTGAGTTCCGCCGCATGAAGAGCTTCGGCGCACAGCGCCGCCAGCTCCAGCTCATCGGCAAGAAGATGCGCGACATGGATCCCGCCGCCGTCCGCGAGGCAATTGACCGCGTTACCGGCGAATCCCGCGCCGCCGTTGCACTTCTGCATCGTTGCGAATCGCTGCGCGACCAGATGATCGCCGGCGACGAAGCGCTCACCAAATTCATCGGCGAACATCCCGAAGCCGACATTCCCCGCCTTCGCACGCTTGTTCGCGCCGCCCGCAAGGAACGCGACATGCAGAAGCCGCCCAAGAGCGCCCGCGAACTCTACCGCTATCTTCACGATCTGCTCGAAGAGCCGATCAGCCTCTTCGCCGAAGACGACGAGGACGAAGAATAACCAATCGGCCAGAGGACGATTTGAATGAAGCCGCCCCGCAAAAGTGAAAACGAACTGATTCTTGGCCTCGTGTCCGTGTCCGACCGGGCCAGTCACGGCGTCTATGACGACCGCGGCATTCCCGAACTTGAAGCCTGGTGCAAAAAAGCCATCACCAACCCGATGGCCGTGCACAAGCGACTGATTCCGGACGAACGCTTTGAGATCGAAAAGACTCTGCGCGAACTCGTCGACATCATCGGTTGCGACCTCATTCTCACGACTGGCGGCACTGGTCCCTCGCGCCGCGACGTGACCCCAGAAGCCACGCTCGCCGTCGGCACTCGCGAAATGCCCGGCTTCGGCGAGCAGATGCGCGCGATTTCAGGGCACTTCGTTCCTACCGCCATTCTCTCGCGTCAGACGGCCGTGCTTCGAGAAACGCCCGACCACGCAGCGCTCATCATCAATCTGCCCGGTCAGCCCAAGGCCATTGCCGAAACTCTTGAAGGTCTCAAGGACGAAAGCGGCAAATCCGTCGTCAACGGCATCTTTGCCGCCGTGCCCTATTGCATCGACTTGATCGGCGGCCCCTATGTCGAAACCCGCGAGGAAGTCGTCAAGGCCTTCCGCCCGAAGAGCGCTCAACGCTCGAAGAAGGCTGAGGAAAAGCCCGACGCCCCCGCCAAGCCGGCTCAGCCCGCCAAACCGGCCGCTCCCGCCGTCACGCCCTTCGATCCGAAGGATATTCTGATGGTTTCTCCGCGCCGAGCACAAAGCGCGCCCGAAGCCGCCGTCATCTGGCTTCACGGCATGGGCGTCGACAACAACGACTTTGCCGCCTTTCCGGACGAAATCCTCGACTTTGGCGGCCCCGTCTGCCGCTTCATTCTGCCCAACGCCCCCATTCGCGAAATTTCAGCCCATCCGGGCTATCCGCTGCGCGCATGGTATGACGTGCGCTCCGACAAGATTGACGACAACGAGGATCGTGCCGGCATCCGCGAAACTGCAGCCCGAATCAGCCTTCTCATCAAGGATGTTGAAAAGGCCGGCATTCCCCGCAGCCGCATCTTCCTCGGCGGCTTTTCACAAGGTGCAGCCGCCGCACTCTATGCCGGCCTTCGAGAAGAAGAGCCCGTTGCCGGCATCGCTGCGCTTTCCGGCTACCTGCCTCTGGCAGGATCGCTCTTTTCCGAAATCACGCCTGCAGGCCGCAAGACTCCCGTCTTCATGACTCACGGTCTTTTTGACTCGGTCATCTCGCCCTTGACCGCCAAACGAAGCGCTCAGGTTATTCAGGAACTCAATCCCGCCTTCCGCTGGCAGCCTTTCGACATGGATCACGAGATCTGCCGAGAAAAACTCGCCTCGCTGGCGCAATTCTTCCGTCGTTACCTCTGATTCTCCAAAACTTGATCATCAAAGGGCCGGCACGGTTTCCCGCGCCGGCCCTCATGTTTTTCGGTTCAGCCAAAAAGAAAAGGCCGGTGCACAAACTGCATCGACCTTTGCTTTTTGATGGTCCCCAGAGAGAGACTCGAACTCTCATGGTTATTCACCGGCGGATTTTGAATCCGCTGCGTCTACCATTCCGCCATCCGGGGAATCCTTTCAAATTAGGAAGGGCATTATGCCATACTTTCCGATTCGAGTGGGCGAATCATTTGATCCGGATGAGCATTTCTCACATCAACGATGGCTTTCCCCACCGTCCGTCCGTCGGCAAGGCGCCAATCAGGCAGCAAATCGGCTATCGGCACCAAAACAAAAAGACGTTCATGCATGCGCGGATGAGGAAGCGTCAGCACAGGATCGTCGGAGACAACGCCCTCATAAGCAATCAGATCCAAATCGAGCGTTCTCGGCGCATTGACAATGCCTGCTGGCCGCACGCGGCCATGTGCATTCTCAATGGCCTGACAGACGCACAGCAATGCAAGCGGTTCAAGCGAAGTCTCCACGCGCACGACGGCATTGACATAATCAGGCCCCGTCGATTCGACCGGGCTCGTCGTATACAAGCGGCTTGCGCCGAGAACCTTCACACCGTCGGCCTTCTCCAGCGCCTTGACTGCCAGCCGAAGAGTCTCGGCCGGTTGTCCGAGATTGGCGCCAAGGGCGATAAGCGCCTCAGGCATCATGCCGCTCCTGAGAGCCACGGGAGGATCGACGCGACGAACGGCGGCGTCTTCTCGGCGAACGGCGTTCGCCATCCGCAGACGGCGCCTTCCCGTCGGCTGAAGCAGCTCGACCGCGATGACTGCGGGCGGATTCGCCCGTCATGCGGGCTTCCCGCTGAGCCTCGGCAATCATGTCGGTGCGCGTATCCTGGTCTGCCACAGCAAATGCATCCCACCACTGAACGAGAGACTCTGGCACATGGCCAAGCATTGAGCGAAGAAGCATGAAGTCATAAGCCGCACGATAACGGGGATGCGTGACGATCGAATAGGCGGATTTGCCGGTACGGCGTTCAAACCTTGCCTGAAGCATCCACAAGTCATGAATATCGGCCTGATAACGGCGCTGGATGTTCAATTGCTGGCACTGAGTTTCAAGCACGTCAACGCAAGCCGTATGCAGCGCAGCCATGCGGCTCATGCCCCTTTCCTCTTCGTTGTAGCGCCAGCGCTTGACAACCTGAGGCCAAAGCAAGGTGCCGAAAAGGAACGAAGGCGAAATCTTCTTGCCCACGGCAATGCGCTCGTCGGTGCGCTTGAGTGCCAGCATCAGGAATTCCTCGCCGTCCGGCTCGGAGACGATCACATCGAGAAGCGGCAGAAGCGCCTTGTGAAGTCCTTCCTGACGCAACTTTGAAATGCAGGCCACTGCATGACCGCAGGTGAGAAGCTTGAGCACCTCATCAACGAGACGCGCGGAAGGAACATTCTCCAGAAGACGCGTCATCTTGGGGATCGGCGCTTCGGTGGCGGGTTCAATCGTAAAACCCAGCTTGGCGGCAATTCGCACCGCACGCATCATTCGCACCGGATCCTCGCGATAGCGTTCCGCCGGATCACCGATCATGCGAAGGCGCTTCGCGGCGAGATCCTCAAAGCCGCGGTGATAGTCGTAGAGTTCCTGAGTCTGAGGATCGTAGTAAAGCGCGTTGATCGTGAAGTCTCGACGAGCGGCGTCCTCCCACATCTCGCCGAAAACATTGTCGGAAACGACTCGGCCCGTTGCATCCTTGCGCTGACCTTCGCCCTCAAGCGCGCGAAAGGTCGAGCATTCAATGATTTCGCGGCCGAAAATCACATGCACAAGCTTGAAGCGACGGCCGATGATCACGGCGCGGCGCTGGCAACGCTTCACTTGTTCGGGCGTAGCGTCCGTCGCCACGTCAAAGTCCTTTGGCGTGACGCCGAGCATCAGATCTCGCACCGCACCGCCCACAATATAGGCCTGAAAGCCGCGGCGCTTGAGCGCCTCGCAGGTCGCGCGCGCCTCGACCGACACCAGCGCCGGATCGATGCGATGCTCCGCCGCGGGAATCACGCGCGGAGTCTTGACGACAACGGAACGGGGGGCGAACATGTCCCTCACCCGGTTGACAATACGACCAAACATTTAAGCCCTGTCCTTTTTGAAAATATCCATGACTCGCCAGTCTCTGCGAACAGCTTCCTGACGAAGCCTGTCGTCCGGATTAACGGCGAGCGCTTCACCGTGCTCCGCCGCGAACGCCAGCATCGGCAGATCATTGATCGAATCGCTGTATGCCTCAAGCCTGAGATTCTCATCCAAAGAGCCCTGCTCCGCTAGGAATTGCTTGAGCAGCACAAGCTTGCCTTCCCCATAAGAGTGCGACCCTGTGATTCGACCGGTGAATTCACCCTTGGCATCCTCTTCGGGATGCGCGGCCACAAGATAACGAATGCCAAAGAGCGGAGCAATGGCTCCCGTCACGAAGGAATGCGTTCCCGAAGCCAGCACCGGCTCGAACCCGGCATTGCGACGGGATGCGACCAAATTCAAAGCCTCAGGCAGCAAGTACGGCCGTACGCAGGCATTGATGTAAGCCTCGCGCCACCGTTCCAAATCCGCTCGACGCGCGGCAGCCAATAGGCCAGCTTGAAAGCCCATGAACTCATCGGCGCTGAAGGCCCCCTGACGATAAGCCTCGGCATAGGCCTCAATCCGGGCATCCATCTGCGCGACATCCATGCCGGCGGCTCTCACGAGCCAGCGGCTCCAATTCTCCCCGCTGTCGACAGGGAGGAGCGTATGGTCTAGATCGAAGACTGCAAACTTCATGTTAAGGAATAAACGGAATCAATATGCCTTGCAGGCATGCTGCCTCTCGTCAAGAGAGGTTACGGCTTCGCGAATGAGCGGCAGCGTCACGCGGCGCTGCTTCTGCAGGCCAAGTCGATCCGCTTCGTCAAGCACACAAGTAAGCGTGCGCATGTCGCGCGGCAGATTTGCTCCCATCCAATGAAGGATGTCGGGCGTAAGCTCAATTCCGCGGCGAGCGGCCTGACGATGAAGTTCGGCAAGACGTTCCTCGTCATCCAGAGGACGAATAGCGTAGCAAAGTCCCCAAGCCAGACGGCTTCGGACAACCTCGGGAAGCGGCAGCTGAGCGGCAGGCAGGCGGCCCGCACAAACAAGATGCATGCCCGGCGCGCCATGCACGGCATTCTGCAAAGCCAGCAGCTGCATCGCCCATCCCGGATCGAGCTCATCAACGTCGTCAACAACGTAGAGAGGAACCTTGGGATCAAACATCGGCACACGAAAGCCTTCCTGAGGCACCAGGCTTCTCAACAAATGCGTGAGGCCTGCGCCCTTCGGACCGTACAGATACACGAACGTCGGGCCGCTGCCGGCAGCCACTTCTCGCAGAACACTGACGGCTTCGCCGTTGGCGCCGACAACAAAGTTGTCGAGCGTCGGTTTATCGCGCTCCTGCAGGTCGAGCAGATACTGGTCGGGTTCGGGGTCGTACATAATCTCGGGCTGTAGAAATCTGAGCGCATGATGCGCACACGTCCAGAATCTAAGAGTTTACCTCGAAAACATCGTCTTCGTCCGTCCCATTCATTCTAATAGCCGCTTGAGCCAACCCCTTGACGCGCCTTAAGCCTTCTGCGCTCAAAAATCCCCGCATCCGTCTCATGACCGATCGCTTTGGCTTATACTTTCGCAAACTCTTTTATTAGGCAACCTGTCCCCAGCCGCACCTTTCGGCACAACGTGCCGCCTCCTTCTCCGTGCGTCTGCGGACACTCTTTTCTCGAGATATTTTCCATGAGCCAACTTTCCTACGCGGCTGCCGGCGTTTCCATTGATGCCGGCGACGAACTCGTTGAACGCATCAAGCCCTTTGCCAAGCGCACGATGATCCCGGGCGTCCTCGGCTCCATCGGCGGCTTCGGCGCACTCTTCGAGGTCAGCAAGGAATACAAGAACCCGGTTCTCGTCACCGGCACCGACGGCGTGGGCACCAAGCTCATGCTCGCCTTCAAGCTCGGCCGTCACGACACGGTCGGCCAGGACCTCGTCGCCATGAGCGTCAACGACATCCTCGTGCAGGGTGCCCGCAGCCTCTTCTTCCTCGACTACTATGCCTGCGGCAAGCTTGACGTCGACATCGCCAGCCGCGTTGTCGCCGGCGTCGCCAAGGGCTGCGAGCTCGCCGGCTGCGCCCTGATCGGCGGCGAAACCGCCGAAATGCCGGGCATGTATCCGGAAGGCGAATACGACCTCGCCGGCTTCGCCGTCGGCGTCGTCGAAAAGGACCAGATCATCGACGGCCGCACGATTCAGCCGGGCGACACGATTCTCGGCCTTGCTTCCAGCGGTCCGCACTCCAACGGCTTCTCGCTCATCCGCAAGGTTGTCGAAGTCGCCGGCGCCGACTGGAACATGCCGTTTGACGGCGCCACGCTCGCCGACCGCGCCATGGAACCGACCCGCATCTATGTCAAGCAGGTCCTCGAAGTCATGAAGTCCGTGAAGATCAAGGGCATGGCCCACATCACGGGCGGCGGTCTCGTTGAAAACGTGCCCCGCGTTCTTCCCGAAGGCGTCCAGGCCGTCATCGACGGCAAGTCCTGGACGCGTCCGGCCATCTTCGATTGGCTCCAGGAAAAGGGCAACATCGACAGCCACGAAATGCATCGCGTCTTCAACAACGGCATCGGCCTTGTTGTGATCGTTGCCGCCGAAGATGCCGAAAAGGCTCGCGCCGCTTTTGAAGCCCAGGGCGAAAAGGTCTTCACGATCGGTACTGTCGGCAAGCTTCCCGAAGGCGAAGCTCCCTGCGTCGTCCGCTAATCGATCGATCATCGCAGATCACTGAAAAACGGCACTGCACCCTCTGCAGTGCCGTTTTTCTTTTCTCAGCGAACATGCCTTAGACGCAAGGCTCGACCTGCTCCATCAGCTCGGGCACCCTGCCAAGAAATCCCGCATCCTGCGGATCCATCAGCAAAACATCCGGCATGCTTCGCATCCAGGTCATCTGGCGCTTGGCCAGCTGACGCGTCGCAGCAACGCCTGCCAGACGGAATGCCGCCATGTCGGTGCGCCCCTCAATGAAATCGATCGCCTGACGGTAGCCGACCGCACGCATGGCCGGACTCTCCGGATCATAGTCCGGCCGGCTCATCAAAGCCTTCATTTCATCAAGGAAACCGTCGGCAAGCATTTGATCGAACCTAGCCTCGATTCTGGCGTGCAACCACTTGCGATCCGACGGAAGCAATCCCACCGTCAAAGTCTCCACAGCCGGCTTTCGCACGCTCTCGGCATGGAAGGCGGATATCGGTCTTCCGGTCATGCGCCAAACCTCCAAGGCACGTCCGATTCGCTGGCTGTCGTTGGGAGCAAGCCTTGCTGCAGTCACCGGATCGACCTCCCGAAGCTTTTCATGCATTACGGGCCAGCCGCACTCAGCCGCCTCGCGGGCAACCGCCTCGCGAACTTCGGGCGCCGTTGACGGCATGTCGTTAATGCCCTCGCGCAGCGCCTTGGCATAAAGCATCGTGCCGCCGACAATGAGCGGAATGCGCCCCCTTGAGCGGATTTCACTCACCAGACGCACGGCATCCTGCAGAAAATCGGCCGCACTGTAAGCTTCGCCAATATCTCGAATGTCGATCAGATGATGCGGACAAACCGACCTTTCCTCAAGCGTCGGCTTAGCCGTTCCGATATCCATGCCCCGATAAACCAACGCCGAATCCATGGAAATGATCTCTACGTCATAGCGTCGTGCCATCTCCAGCGAAAGCGCCGATTTTCCGCCTGCCGTAGGACCAAGGATCATCAATGCCTGCGCCCTTCCCTCGCTTTTCTTCATGACCTTATCGATTACTTCCATCACTTGCCTCTCATGAAGAGCTTGTCAAGATCCGTAAGCGTCATCTGACGCCAGGTGGGACGGCCATGGTTGCATTGATCCGCACGCTCGGTCGCCTCCATGTCTCTCAAAAGCCTATCCATTTCAGGCACCGTAAGCCTGCGATGGGCACGCACGGAACCGTGGCAGGCCACCGTGGCCAAAAGCCTGTTGCGAAGCTCCTCAATAACAGTCGTTTCGCCAAAATTCTGAAGATCCTCCAGAAGGCATCTCACCATGGTCTCCACCGTCTGGGCAGGCATATCCTTGCAAAGCATGGGCAGAGCGCGCACTGCAACAGCACAGTCTCCGGCCCCCGTGAGTTCAAGCCCCAACGTCGACAGAAGCTCCCGCTTTTCTTCAAATACGGAAAAAAGAATCGGGCTCACGCGGAAAACCTGAGGAATCAGAACCTGCTGCACAGCGATGCCGCGCGTATCCATTTCCCGCTTCAGGCGCTCGTAGGTAATGCGTTCCGCTGCGGCATGCATGTCAACGACTACGAGCCCGCGTTCGTTCTCTGCCAAAACATAGATGCCGCCAATCTGCGCAATGGCACGTCCCAACGTGCCGGGCGGCAGCGTTTCCGGCTTCGGAGACTTCGTCGCCTCCGAAACCGCTGCAGGCATCGCACCGGAAAAGGCCTCGGCCTTGTCTGCAATTTCTGAAATCTCCTCTGCCGACATGCCTTCAGTTGTCTCCGGCGGAGGAACATCCATTGGTGGAACATCTATCGGCTCAACCGCAGGCTCCTCCCTCACAAATGCACCGCCCTGCAGATCCAGCTTGCCGGTCTCGGGTTCGGGCATCGGCATATTCTCGGTCGTCAGCCAATTTCCTTCATCGGCCTCCACAGAAGCCTTGGCAGGAACAGCTCCCATCGCTACCGCTCTCGCCGTATCTATGTCCGCACCGAAAAGACGCATTGCAGCACTGACATCAGGACGAGCTTCGGCCTTAAACGCATGAGGAGGAACAGGTACGGATGCCCTGTTCAAGGAACCCGAAGAAAAAACGGACGGCCCGCCCTTCAGCTCCGGACGTTTGATAACGGCTGAAGCTCCGAAATCCGAAGAATCCATCTTCGCCACGCCGGCTTCGGTTTTCGCAACGAGCGAAGCTGAAGACGGCGCAAGCGCCGCCTTGACGGCATGCATGACGAATTGATGGACACGACTCGACTCTCTGAATCGAACCTCAAGCTTTGCCGGGTGAACGTTCACGTCGACCTCAGTCGGGTCAAGCGTCAAATAGAGACAAAAGATCGGCTGGCTTTGTCCATGAAGCACATCCTGATAGGCGGTCTTCACGGCATGCATGAGCGTTTTGTCCCGAACGTATCGACCGTTGACAAAAAAGTACTGTCCGTCAGCTCGAGTGCGGGCAATTGCCGGAATACCGGCAAGACCGCGCAGGCTCATGCCGCCTTCCTCCGCAGCCACTTCGCGATGCTGGCCCTTGAAGGCTCTGGGCAGCAGGGACTCAATGCGCTCGACGAAATTCGTTACAGCCGGCATTTTCAAAACCGAACGGCCGTTTGCCGAAAGTGTGAAGCCGATGTCAGGATTGGCAAGCGCCAGACGCTCAAGGTATTCAGTCACATGCGCCGTCTCCGTAGCGTCGGACTTCATGAACTTTCGACGTGCAGGCGTCTTGTAAAAAAGGTCCAGCACCTCCACGCGCGTGCCGACGACACCCGAAGCCGGATGAAGCTCGCCATCAGCAATTTCCCATGCACTCTCCGCTTCGGGCGTGCGGCTCCGGATGCTCATTTCCGCTACGGCGTCGATAGACGCCAGAGCCTCCCCGCGGAAGCCCAAGCTTCCAACGTGCTCAAGCTCCAGCAGGTCCCGGATTTTGCTTGTCGCATGCCGCTTGAGAGCGAGCGGCAGCTCATCCTTGGGAATGCCCGTACCGTTGTCGGTCACGACTATGCGCTTCAAGCCGCCGCCATCCAGCTTGATGTCGATCTCGCTTGCACCCGCATCAATGGCATTCTCCACCAGTTCCTTTACGACAGAAGCAGGCCGCTCGATCACCTCGCCGGCTGCAATCTGACTGATGAGCTGACTGGGTAGTTCTGCAATGCTTCGTTTGGGCGCAAGCGTGCGCGGCATCAGGTTCTGCATAAGCTTAGGACAATTTCAATTCGTTAAGATTTGCTCCGCAGAGCGGAGACGGCATTCAGTATGATATGTGCAATCTCCGCTCCGTGCATATGCGCAAGCCCTTCATGCCGGGCAACGGCATAATCACCAAGGTTTTTTAGATGGACATCCTCGATCTCGTCGTCAATCTTTTTACCAATACGGACGCCTTTCTCGTCTCTCTGGCCACGGAATACGGCACGCTCCTTTATGCCGCCATGTTCCTCATCTTTTTCCTTGAGACGGGTTTCGTAGTCATGTCCTTCCTTCCGGGCGACTCTCTTCTCTTTGTAGCCGGCACCGTCGCCGCCTCAGGAACCGCAAGCCCCTGGCTTCTCATGCTAGCCGTCAGCGTTGGCGCCATTGCCGGCAATACGCTCGGCTATGAGCAGGGCCGCTGGCTCGGAAACCGCATCTACAGCGGCAACATTTCGTGGATCAACGAAAAGAAACTGCGTCACGCACACGACTTCTACATGAGGCACGGCGGCAAGACCATTCTGCTCGCACGCTTTGTACCGATCGTGCGCGCCTTCGCCCCGCTCATTGCCGGCGCCGCCCGAATGAACGGCATTCGATTCGAACTTTTCAGCGGCGCAGGCGCAGTTCTTTGGGCCGTCTCGATCATCGGCGCTGGCTATCTCTTCGGCAACATTCCCTTCATCAAGAACAATCTTTCGCTCATCCTCATTCTCGGCATTATCGCTGCCATTTTGGGCCCCATTTTTGTCGGAGCCGCCTGGAAGTTCATCCAGAAGCGAAAAGGACTGGACTAGGACGACATCCAAAACCGAGCCCCGCATTAACCAGAAAGCCTGCCGAACCGGCAGGCTTTCTGGTTTTTGAGTTCACTGTTTCAGGAAGGGAGCAACGGCATCTTTCTCCGAGATGATCGGCTCCCGGCACCGCCAGTCGACATCAAGCGTCGGATCATTCCAGCGACACGATTCCTCCGCATCCGGCACCCACGGCTGATCAACCTTGTAGAGAACGATCGTATCATCCTCCGTCGTTACATATCCGTGCGCATAACCGGCCGGGATGAAGAGCGTCTTTCCCTCTCCTGCCTTGAGTTCCACGGCGATCCATTTTCCATAAAATGGACTTTCCGGCCTTACATCCGCCACCACATCAAGCAGAGCCCCCTTGACGCACTGAATGGCCTTGGACTGAGCATGAGGCTCCCGCTGCCAATGCAGTCCTCGAAGCGTTCCGCTTCGTGCGTTCCAAACCAGATTGTCCTGCACGAAGGTAACATCCAGTCCCGCCGCGCGCCAATCATCAGCCTGCCAGCTCTGAGTAAAACTGCCGCGTTCGTCCTTATGAACAACGCTCTGCAGAAGCATCACGCCCGGCAGATCAAACATCGTTGCCGTCAATGTCCTCATGACCCGTTCCTTTTTAGTTGAACCAACTTCATGAAAAAGGGCGTCCACGCGCAAAGTGAGGACGCCCATTCCGGTTCAAAGCGACTCAGTGCTTAGTGCTTCATGTTCGCAATCAAGTCGATCAGGGTAAGCGTCACTTCCGTGCTCTTTTCAGCCGCGCTGAGCGGCAGGAATTCACAGTTGCTGTGGAAGTTGTGGCCGCCAGTGAAGTAGTTCGGGGTAAGGATGCCCTGTGTCGAGATGAAGGAGCCGTCCGTACCGCCGCGCATGGCGATCGTATTGGCCTTGACGCCGGCGATTTCCAGAGCGCGGTAAAGATGGTCGACGGCGCAGCGATTGTCATCCGTGAGCGCATCGGCGATGTTGCCGTACATGTCCTTCACTTCGAGCTCAATCTTCGCACGCGGATTGCGTACCTTCAGGTATTCGACCGCAGATGCGATGAGCGCCTTCTTGGCTTCATACTTCTCACGATTGTGGTCGCGAATCTTGATCGAGACCGTAGCCTGGGAAGGATTCGAAACGATGCCGTTCACCCAGACGAAGCCTTCGGTGCCTTCAGTACATTCCGGCGTTGCACCGCGATCCATCATCTGAACAAAATCCGTGGCGATGAGGGTCGGGTTGACAAGAACGCCCTTGGAGGACATCGGATGAGCCGTCACGCCCTTGATGCGAATGGTGGCGCTGCCCGCATTGAAGGTTTCGTAAACCACCTCGCCGAGCTCGCAGCAGTCGATCGTATAGGCAAAATCAACGGGGAACTTCGAGAAATCAATCTTCTTGGCGCCAAGAAGGCCGATTTCCTCGTCAGGCACAAAGGCGACATAAATATCACCGTGCGGGCGATTTTCCTTCACAACGATGTCGAAGGCCGTCATGACGTTGGCAAGAGCGGACTTGTTGTCGGCGCCGAGCACCGAGGTACCGTCGGTGACGACGATGTCGTCGCCCACGTACTTCTCGATTTCAGGATGCTCGGACGTACGCATCCACAGGTCCTTATCCTTGTTGAGACAGATGTCGCCGCCCTTGTAGCCGCGGATCACCTGCGGATGAACATCAGGGCTGAGACCGGCATCAACCGTGTCAAGGTGGCAGCACCAGCCGACCGTCGGCACAGCCTTGTTGTCGGGAAGATTGCCCGGAAGCATCGCCGTCAGGACGCTGTATTCGGAAATCTCGATATTGACGAAGCCGAGTTCGGCAAGCTCTTCTGCGAGCACGCCGGCCAGCTTGCGCTGTCCTTCGCTGCTCGGCACGACGCCGGCCTTGAAGTCACTCTGGCTCGTAACAGCCACATAGCGCAGGAAACGTTCAAGAATTGCTTCCTTCATGATGTTTTATCTCCTCAAAGTGATTCTCTGCTAAACGGGGCGCGCATACCCAACATACGGCGCCCCGGAATCGGACGGAAGCTTCAGGTCCTGACTGCCGTCCGAAGACAAGTGCGCAACCAAGTTAAAGGGCTGCGCGCTCTTCAAGAACAGCCACAGCCGGAAGCTTCTTGCCTTCCAGGAATTCAAGGAATGCGCCGCCGCCCGTGGAAATGTAGGAAACACGATCGGCAATGCCGAACTGGTGCACGGCCGAAACCGTGTCGCCGCCGCCAGCGATCGAGAAGGCGCCCTTGTCGGTCGCTTCGGCGATGGCATCAGCCATCACGCGCGTACCTTCGGCGTAGGGGGCCATTTCAAAGACGCCGACCGGACCGTTCCAGACAATCGTGCCGGCAGTCTTGAGAATATCAGCGAGGATTGCCGCAGTCTTCGGACCAACGTCCAGAATCATTTCGTCCTCGGCCACATCATCGACATCAGCCACGCGATGTTCGGCATCAGCCGAGAAAGCCTTGGCAACCACGACGTCGACAGGCATCGGAAGGCTGGCGCCCTTGGAAGCCAGAACGTCGAGAACCTTGCGGCATTCGTCGACGAGTTCGGGTTCGGCGAGAGACTTGCCGATCGGCTTGCCGGCAGCAAGGAGGAACGTGTTGAGGATGCCGCCGCCCACAATGAGACGATCAACCTTTTCAGCAAGGTTGGAAAGAATCGTAAGCTTGGTAGAGACCTTGGAGCCGCCGACGATGGCGGCGAGCGGATGGCGAGCCTCTTCGACGGACTTGGTCAGAGCGTCGATTTCAGCAGCCATCAGAGGACCGGCGCAGGCGACGGAAGCATAGCGCGCAACGCCGACCGTGGAGGCCTGGGCACGGTGAGCCGTACCGAAGGCGTCGTTGACGTAGACATCGCAAAGTGCGACGTACTTCTTGGAGAGCTCGTCGTTGCACTTCTTTTCACCGACATTGCAGCGGCAGTTTTCGAGCATGACGACATGACCCGGTTCAACAGCAACGCCGTCGACCCAGTCGGCAACGAGCGGCATTTCGCAGCCCAGCAGCTCGCCCATGCGGCGGGCAACGCCGGCAAGACTGTCGGCAGGCGTCACCGTGCCTTCGGTCGGACGACCGAGATGGCTCATCACCATCACGGCGGCACCGGCGTCGAGCGCAATGCGGATGGCCGGAACGCTGGCCACCAGACGCGTTTCGTTGGTAATGCGGCCGTTTTCATCGTGCGGCGCATTGAGGTCGCTGCGAATCAGGACGCGCTTGCCGGCGAGAAGACCATCCTTGGCAAGCTTTTCAAGAGTCAGAACATGCATGACTTGTTCTCCGGTAAGGAGTGCGGCGCAGCAGCGCCGCTCAGGAAACAAAAAGAATGAAAGCCACGCCGGGAACAAGAATCCGGGGCATGGCTTTCATGAGCATCAGAAGCTGCCGATTACTTGGCGGCCATCATCGCGCAAGCCGTGTCGAGCATGCGGTTGGAGAAGCCCCATTCGTTGTCGTACCAGGCCGTAACCTTCACTAGGCGGCTGCCGGAAACCTTCGTCAGCGTGGAGTCGAAGATCGAGCTGTGAGCATCGCCGTTGAAGTCCGTGGAAACGAGCAGCTCGTCGTTGTAGGCCAGAATGCCGGAGAGATCTTCAGACTCGGAGGCAGCCTTCACGAGAGCATTGATTTCTTCGACGCTCGTATCGCGCTTGGCGATAAAGGTGAGGTCGACGAAGCTGACGTTGATCGTCGGAACGCGAACGGCAAAGCCGTCGAGCAGGCCGTTGAGTTCCGGAAGAACGAGGCCGACAGCCTTGGCAGCGCCGGTCTTCGTCGGGATCATGGACTGCGTGGCGGCACGGGCACGGCGCATGTCCTTGTGATAGACGTCCGTCAGAACCTGGTCGTTCGTATAGGCATGAACCGTGGTCATCAGGCCGCGTTCAATGCCAACCGTGCGGTGCAGAGCCTTGGCGAGCGGAGCGAGGCAGTTCGTCGTGCAGGAAGCGTTGGAAACGACAAGGTCGGTAGCCTTGAGAACTTCCTGGTTGACACCGTAGACAACCGTAGCATCGGCGGTCTTGCCCGGAGCGGAAAGAAGAACCTTCTTTGCACCCTGTTCGATGTGCACCATGCTCTTTTCCTTCGAATTGAAGGCGCCCGTGCATTCCATCACGACGTCGACGCCGAGTTCGCCCCAAGGAATTTCCTTCGGATCGCGCGTGGCAAAGACGCGGATGCGATCGCCGTTGACGATGAGCGTGTCCGTGCCTTCAACCTTCACGTCGGCATTGAAGCGACCGTGGCAGGAATCGTGCTTGAGAAGATGAGCGTGAATGGCGAGATCGCCGGGAGCATTGATCGCGACGATTTCCACGTTGTGCTTCTTGCCGCCCTCGTAGTGAGCACGGAGAACGTTGCGGCCGATGCGGCCAAAACCGGTAATGGCAACACGAATTGTCATTTCAAATCCTTCTGTCTTTTGTGTTACTTGAGAAGCTGCTCAACCTTGGCAACCACGTTTTCAACCGTAAAGCCGAAGCGTTCCCAAAGGACGCCGGCCGGCGCACTTTCGCCGAAGGTGTCGACGCCGATCACGGCGCCCTTGCCGGAGAAGTACTTGTACCAGAGGTCGGACTTGGAAGCCTCGATGGCAAGAACCGGCACGCCTTCAGGCAGAACGGAACGACGATATTCTTCGTCCTGTTCGTCAAAGATGTTGGCGCAAGGCATGGAAACAACGCGAACCTGAACATTGCGGGCCGTAAGTTCGGCACGAGCCTTCATGGCAAGACCGACTTCAGAACCCGTGGCGAGAAGCACGACTTCGGCTTCGCCGGCGCCGGCGGGCGCTTCAGCAGCAACGTAACCGCCGCGGGCAATCGCATCAGCGTCCACTTCGTCACGATCAAGGAACGGAACGTTCTGGCGCGTAAACACGAGGCAGGACGGGCCGTGACGACGCTCGATGGCGCTCGCCCAGGCGACGATCGTCTCAACCGTGTCGGCCGGACGCCAGACATGCATGCCCGGAATAAGGCGCAGGCTCGGCACATGCTCGACGGACTGATGCGTCGGGCCGTCTTCGCCAAGACCGATGGAGTCATGCGTAAAGACATTGATGACGCGCTGCTTCATGAGAGAGGACATGCGCAGAGCGTTGCGGGAGTAGTCGGAGAACGTCAGGAACGTAGCGGCGTAGGGAATAAAGCCGCCGTAAAGCGCGATGCCGTTCATGATGGCGGACATGCCGAATTCACGGACGCCGTAGCTGATGTGGCGGGCGCAGAAATCGCCGGTGTTGAGCGACTTGACGCCGCTCCAGTTCGTGAGATTGGAACCCGTCAGGTCGGCGGAGCCGCCCAGGAGTTCGGGAAGAGCCGGCGCAAGAGCGTTGAGAGCCTTCTGGCTGGCCTTGCGGGTGGCGACGGTCTCGGCGGCTTCCTCGGCTGCACAAAGAGCGTCCATCACGGTGTCGGACCAGTTTTCAGGCAGATCGCCGGCGAGGCGGCGCTTGAGCTCGGCTGCCAGTTCAGGATACTGAACGGCATAGGCGTCGAAAATCTTCTGCCATTCGGCTTCGATGCGGGCGCCTTCAGCACGGTGATCCCAGGCATCATAGACCTCCTGCGGCACTTCAAACGGGCCGTAGGGCCAGCCGATGGCGGCGCGAGTGGCGGCGATTTCCTCATCGCCGAGTGCTTCGCCGTGCACCTTGGCGGTACCCTGGCGATTGGGCGAACCCTTGCCGATGGTGGTGCGGGCAATGATGAGGGTGGGCTTCTCTTCGGAGAGCTTGGCCTCGGCAATGGCGGCGTCCATGACGTCGATGTCATGGCCGTCAACCGGGCCGATCACGTTCCAGCCATAGGCTTCGAATCGGCCGCGCGTATCGTCGCCGAACCAGCCCTTGACGTCGCCGTCAATCGAAATGCCGTTGTCGTCGTAAATCGCAATGAGCTTGTTGAGCTTCCAGACGCCGGCGAGAGAGCAAACTTCATGGCTGATGCCTTCCATCATGCAGCCGTCGCCAAGGAAGACGTACGTGCGGTTGTCAAAAACCGGGAAGCCTTCGCGGTTGAATTCGCTCGCAAGCATCTTTTCGGCAAGCGCCATGCCAACGCCGTTGGCAATGCCCTGGCCGAGCGGGCCGGTCGTCGTTTCAACGCCCGGCGTAACGTCAACTTCCGGATGGCCAGGCGTCTTGCTGTGAAGCTGACGGAAAGCCTTCAGGTCTTCGATCGAAAGATCGTAGCCGGAGAGATGCAGCAGGGCATACTGCAGCATCGAACCGTGACCGTTCGAAAGGATGAAGCGGTCGCGGCCGGTCCACTTCGGATTCGTCGGATTGAAGCGAAGGTGACGCGACCAGAGGGCCGTCGCGATATCGGCCATGCCCATGGGCATGCCCGGGTGACCAGACTTGGCTTTCTGGACGGCGTCCATGCTGAGAGCACGGATCGCGTTGGCCATCATCTGAGCAGAGGCTTGAGAGGTCATAGTATTTCTTTGAGCGGATTGAAGAAAACCGGTGGGGTGAAACCCCCAAAAGGCAATGCGGAGCGCGTCATTGACAAGCTGATGCGCCGCAGTCTGACTTAATCTATCATTTTAGCAACAAACGGAGAAGCTCAACCAAATGTGACACCTGCTCGAGCCTCCCGCCGCACAGTTTTGAAATGCGGAAAACCCGCATCTCCCCCTCTTCAATTTGACCTACGGAGAATTCATGGCCGCCCCACGCTTTTACGTTGAAGTTGAAGCAGATGCAATCGACAAGGCTTTCAACGACCAAACCGAAGTCGTCCTGCCTCCCAAGGCCTCGCATCACGCCGGCCGCGCCCTTCGACTTCGCACGGGCGAGGAAGTCGTGATTTTCAACGGCACAGGAAGACAGTGGCGCGGCAGCATTCGCTTCGACCAGGACGGCGCCTACGTTGCACTCAGCGCCGTAGAAACACCCGCGCTGGAACCACCCGTCCGCATGACGCTCGTTCAAGCGCTCGTTTCTCCCGAAAAGCTTGACTGGATTGTGGAAAAGGCCGTGGAGACCGGCGTCTCCGAAATCGTGCTGACGCCGGCCGCGAGAAGCGTGACAAAGCTCTCCGGCGAACGCCTTGAAAAGCGCATCCAGAAACTCCGCGACATCGCCGTATCGGCCGCCGAGCAATGCGGACGAAACGTCGTGCCCGCCGTTAGAGGAGCAGCTTCCTTCAAGGAGGCGATGGAAAAGACCCAAGCCGACCGCAGGCTGATGCTGGCCCCAGGCGCCTCCAAGGGAACAAGGCTCACGGGAGAAGAGAAGTCCGTTGCGTTTGCCGTGGGGCCCGAAGGAGGCTTCTCGCCGGAAGAAATCGCTCTGGCCGAAGATGCCGGCTGGCTCGCCGTCCTCCTTGGACCGCGCGTGCTGCGCACGGAAACCGCCGGCATTGCGGCGGCCGTATGGCTCAACACCCTCACGGGCGACTACGGAGAAAGGTAGTCCGTTCAGGAAACGGGCGCGCGGTTTCCGCGCAGGTCCGCATTGCGGGCGCCGGCCGAAGCGGCCTGCTTTTCCGAGAGCTTCGTCCAGCGGGCGAAGCCCAGCTTGGCAGCGTTGCCGGCCACGTCGCCGGCCGCCTTCTTTCCGGCACGGTGAAGCTTCACGGCAGCATCCGTCCGGCCTTCTGCCGCGACATTAAGCAGGCCGTGCTCGCGCATCACGCGGGCGCCGTAACCGCGGTCGTCGTCAAGATTGGCCGCGCCGCTATACCACTTCAGCGCACGCCTGACGCTGCCCGTGCGACGAATCAAATAGGAAAGGATGTCCGTGCCAACCACCATGTTTGCGTAGGGATCGAAAGCGGCTTCAGGACCGCCGAAAGCATCAAACTTCGCCTCATGAACGCTGGTCATGACCTGCATCAGGCCTTCTGCGCCCGCATGGGACTTGGCCGTCGGCTTGAAGCTTGACTCCGTGCCGATGACGGCCAGAATGAGAAGCGGATCAATGTCCCTCGCCTCGCCGATTTCCACAGCCCAATCCGTAATTTGACGCGCCTCCCGCATTGGAATTCGGAACGTGCGACTGATGTACTCAGCCACAAGATGTCGGGGACTTCCCTCGTGAACATCGACAGTCAACTCCTGCGAAGCCTCGTCCGTCTTTGCAGAATCGTCCAGCAACACCAAAGACGGCGCCATGCCGGAAAGCACTCCGTCGGCCGCTCCGAGCATGGTATTGGCGTTCACGCCGGCCTGCACGCGCGAAAAAACGGATGCCGTGCTTGCATAGTCGGAATGCGGCCAAAGCGCAACCCCGCCAAGCGCCATGGCGAGCGCGCCCGCCGTGACGACATGCGAAAGCTTGAACTTTTGGAGCTGATTTCTAAAAGTCATGGAGTCTGTTTTGCGAGCCGCTCAACAGCATGCTGACGGCGGGGAGAGCTGCGTCTCCGGATCCCGAAGGACCCTCAAATCCTTTGTAGTCTTAATTAAAGGGGCGATCCTAACAAATAATCGCCTAACTTTTCAAGTTTGACACTCGACCAAATTGGGGTCAAGACCCATCTTCCGAAGTGATTTTCCTCTCCGGAAGGCGTGAGCAGGAGGGATACAATAGTCTGATCATCGTCACGCATTTCTCAGAAAACGAATCATGAAACGCAGACCCATTCACCGCGGCGGCATTCTGACCGCCGGCTACGATTCAGGAACACGCCACCTTGATGTCGAATTCGACACGCGCAGGCTTGTGCGCGTTGAAAACATCGGTTCAGAAGTCGCCGACCGCTTTCTCAATTCCGGCTCCCCCAGGAGCTACTGGCACGACGTGATCGAAGAAAACTACACGATCCGCGAGATTTCCAAAGCCGAAGGCGACGCTCCGAGCACCAAAAAGAAGGGAACGGAAGATCTGAAGCGACTCTTCGGCGATCTCTGACAAGAGTCTTCCTTAAATGTTTGAAGCGGCGTAGCAAGGCGCCGCTTCACTGTCATTACGATGCGAAGAAGAAGGAGGCAAGCCCCAGGAAGATGAGAAAGCCGCCCGAATCGGTCGTAAAGGTCAGAAGCACCGACCCGCCCATGGCCGGGTCGCGATCGAAGTATCGCAGGATAAGCGGAACAGCCAGGCCGACCACTGCGCCCTGAATAATATTCAGAAGCATGGCCAAGAACATCACAAGGCCGAGCTTTTCCCCTTCGGGCGAATCCCAGTAAAGCCCCCAGGCGCACAAGCCCGCAATGGCGCCCCAAATGATGCCGTTGACAATTGCGACGAGAACCTCCTTCTTGATGAGGTCCGCCTTGTTGGCCTCGGTCACCTGCCCCATGGCAAGGGAACGAACCAAAAGCGTGAGCGTCTGATTGCCTGAATTGCCGGCCATGCCGGCCACAATCGGCATCAAAGCCGCGAGCGCGACCACGCGCTCGATGGTTCCGTCAAAAGCCGAAATCACTCGCGAAGCGAAAAAGGCAGTGCAGAGATTGACGCCCAGCCACAGCCAACGGCTTCTGGCTGCCTCCCAGACGCTTGCGAAGATATCCTGTTCGTCGTCCAGACCGACGGCAGCAAAGGCATCCTCCTCACTTTCCTCGCGAATCACGTCCACAATTTCGTTAACGGTCAGTCGTCCCACCAAACGACCGGCTTCGTCAACTACGGGCGCGCTCACAAGGTCATAACGTTCGAAGGCCTGAGCCGCATCGCTCGAATCCTCAAGCGGATTCAGAGTAAGCATGTCCGTGTGCATCAGGTCCTTGACAGGAACCGCGGGATCGGTCGTGAGAATCTGAGAAAGTGAAAGCGTCCCCTTGAGGTGTCCCAGACGGTCCACCACAAAGACCTGGTCAGTATGATCAGGCAAGGTCTCGAAGCGGCGAAGATAGCGGAGCACGAGCTCAATCGTCGTTTCCTCGCGAATCGACACAATCTCGAAGTCCATACGTGCGCCAACGCTTTCCTCGGGATACGACATGGCCGCCCGCAGCTGGGCGCGCTCTTCGTGGGAAAGACCTTCCTGAACCTGCGCCATGACGTCTGGCGGCAGATCGTCCACAAGGTCGGCGATCTCGTCAGTGTCGAGAGTCTCGACAGCATCGACAAGCTCGTCTCGATCCATGGCGTCGATCAAGGTTTCACGAACGCCGTCGTTAACCTCAACGAGAATATCGCCGTCGGACTCGCTCTTGACAAGATTCCAGACAGCCAGACGCTCATCCAGAGGAAGCGCCTCAAGAATCCAGGCTACGTCGGCCGGATGAAGAGGCTCAAGCAACTGCCTCAGCTCGGCAGCAGCCTTGTCGCTGATGGGCAGCGCCTCGTCGTCATCGCCTTCCTTTCGCTCGACGCCGCCGTGATGCTCGGCCTGATCCTTCTCAAGAATCTGCTGCACCCACTCAAGAGCGCGGGAGGCTTCTTCGGAGTCTCGGACAAGGTGACCCTGGCCATCATGCAGCTCGTCGTAATCCTTCAGACTGTGAGGCATCACCTTCTCCGATACAAATGAAAAGCCCCTGAAGGGAGGGGCTCGGAACCCATCAAAATTTCACGCAGGTGGGAGACTACCACGAGTACAGAGCCTTCGGGTAGGAGGAACATAAAAATTATTGACACAGGCGGAGTTGAAATTCTCAATCATTTGAACCATTCCAACTCCGATCCCAAGCCTTACGAATCGGACGACTCCGATGCGTCAGGCGCCTCAGGAGCTTCTTCCGGAGTCTGCTCCTCAATTGCCTCCTCTTCCTCGTCCTCGTCATCCGTGTCTGCGGTTTCATCAAGAATCCGCAGCAGGCGGGAGTCCATGACGAGATCCACGAGATCGCACCCCATGATCTGCAGCTGGACCTTGCGGCCGCGCGGCAAATCTTCCGGCAGTCCCGGCACGCGCTGCATGAAGGGAAGGCCGTCGATGCGCACCAGATCTCCCTTGACCACAATGGCCTCGATCTGGTCCACGCTCTCCTGCATGATCCAGCGCAGCGACCAGTAGCGTTCCATGCGGGTCTGGAAGTCCCCGTAAAGCGCATAGATGTTCTCAAACTGGCTCACGATCGTGAAGAGTTCGACATCATTGCCCTGATAAGCCGGCGGCTCGCCAAGAACAGCCGTAATCATCTGGCGCTGGTTGACAAGGTCTACATAGCGGCGAAGCGGAGAAGTGCTCCACGCATAGCGCACCACGCCCAAGCCGTCGTGCGGCCCCGGAGTCGTGCTCATGCGCACGCGTCCCATGCGCTGCGAACGATAGATGCCCGGCGTCCCGTGTTCTTCCATCCAGAGACCCCAGGTGCTGTTGGCAAAGATCATGAGTTCGGCGACAAGCAGGTCGAGCGGCTCCCCGCGACGACGGCCCTTGACGCGAATCTGAGCATCCTCGCCCTCGCCTTCAAGCGCAAAGTACCAGTCGACACGGCCCACCGGTTCAGGGCGGCCGCGAACTTCCTCACGATCCCCCTGAAGCTTTTTCGCAAAATGCCAGAGCCAGCAGATCTCGTCCGCGAACTCCATGTCGAGCGTGCCGGCCTTGATGGCCTCCTCGGTCACGAGTTCGTCGATCTTGTCGTATCGCAGGTTTCGCGCAACGCTTACCCGCTCCAACCTTGTCTCAGTCTTCTCAACCGAGAGGGTTTCATCATCGACCGTCGCGTAAAGCGAGAGGCAGGGCACGGGACGACCCTCGTCAAGAGAGAAAGCCTTGATCCAGGAATCAGGCAGCATCGTCGTCTTGAGCCCCGGAGCATAGACCGTGCTCATGCGAGCACGCGCCACCTTGTCGATCGGATCATCGCGCAAAATGCTAAGCGCCGGAGCGGCAATATGGATGCCGATGCGAGTACGGCCGCCTTCGAGATGCACAATGCTGGCGGCATCGTCCACCTCGGTTGTTTCCGAATCGTCGATTGAAAACGCCTTGACGTCGGCAAGAGGATACTGCGACCAGTCCGAATCGGGCGGCTGCGGAAGATCGGCAGGAAAACCTCTGCCCTGCGGGAAATTCAACGCATAGAAGCTGTCAACATGCCAGCGCCAGGGCGAAGCAATGCCGCCGAGTTCGAGCATGAGTCTGAGCGGCGTCTGCCGAGTTTCGGCGGAAGCATCATTCAAAGCCTTCCATTCGATGCCATTCTTGTCAGGGCGAATGAGAAGCGACATGGCATTGCGGCGAATGACCTCGGGAAGATTCCCCGCCACCATTTCAGCCGTCCATGCCTTGCGCTGCTCCTCCAGGCGACGCTTTTTCTCGAGCGCCTCAAGCGCCTTCTGCAGGATATCCTCAGGCGCACGGCGGTAGCTCCCGCGTCCCTTTCGGTAGAAATAGACCGGATTGCCGTGGAGCGCCCAGAGCAGCGCGGCCTTTTCAACGGGTCCGGCCGTGCCGCCCCAATATTCGGCGGCAAGATCGGCATAACTGAATTCCCCCTCAGGGGCAACCTCCCACAAAAAGGCCGGATCAAGCTCAGGCACCATGTCCTGGGCACGCGTCACGAGGTCAGCAGGCGCAGGCTGCTCAAACTCGAAAAACGAGTGCGAAGCCTTGATTTTCGTTCGGCGTCCCGTAGGGAGCTGCACCTGATAGGCGTTGCCGGCCTGGCTGAGCACGGTGCCCGCCTTGAAGGAACCGTCTTCTTCAAAAAAGAGATTCATGAATCTTTCGCTTTACATCCGCTCGCAGCGAATGAGTGATGTTCGGGGAAACGCCCCCTATTGTGCCAAAACAAGGCATGAAACGCCTTGTTTTCGAATGCCTCGAGCCTCAGTCCTCGTTCAGCATGAAATCCAAAACGCGGGGCATTACGGTTTCAATGTGCGAGATGCGATGATCTTCACCGGGCAAAATCACCTGCCTGCAGGCAGCGTACGCTCTTGCACCGGCACGCCAATCCAACGTTTCATCCGCCGTCCCCAACACAACAAGCGTGCGTCCGGGATCAACCGCCAAAGGCGAAACCGCTTCAGACAAAGAGAGGAGCTCGCCTGCCGCCGAAGGCTTGACTTCCACCGTGCGCTGAGTCCCGTAAATCGTCTGAACGCCGACGTGCTCGCCCACGAAGTTCCATGGATTGAAGCAGGGATTAAGTAGTGCGCAGCAAAGTCCGTACTGAACAGCCGCACGGGCAGCCCAGAAGCCGCCGAGACTGGAACCCACAACGCCAAGCCCCTCGGCCCCTTCGCGTTCAACCGCATCCCGAATGATTCGATCAACCTCAAAAGGAGACGCATTCAGGTCCGGTGCGAGCACGCGAACTCCCGCAGGAACGGCTGCACGCAGCACTCGGACTTTGTTCGACTCGGGAGACGAGAGAAATCCATGCAGATAGAGAATCGACTTCATTGAAGCGCTCTTTTTCATCATGCGCCGAAGCGCTCGGCGAGTCCGGAAAGCAGTTTTCCGTGAATGCCGCCAAACGCTCCGTTGCTCATGCAGAGGACGGTGTCGCCGGGGCGAGCCTCCCGCAGCACCGCCTTGACGAGCTCGTCAAGATCATGCGTGCAAAACGCGCGGCCGCCCATGACATCAAGCACTTCCGCCGGCTCCCAGGCTACGCCCTTGCCTGCGTAGCAGAACACCTCGTCCGCCTCTCCCAATGCGTCCGCAAGCCTGCTCTTCATCGTGCCGAGCTTCATGGTATTGCTTCGCGGTTCAAGCACGGCAAGAAGGCGGCCGGACGCCAGGCGGCTCTTCACAGCATGAATCGTCTCGGCAATGGCAGTCGGATGATGAGCAAAGTCGTCGATCACTGTCACGCCGTCCTCAATGCCCTTGACCTCCATGCGGCGCTTGACACCGGCAAAGGAAGCAAGAGCCTCAACAGCCTGTTCCGGCATGACGCCCACGCTGCGTGCCGCCGCAACGGCCGCCAGCGCATTGAGTCCGTTGTAGCGTCCCGGCATTGCAAGCTTCAGGCATCCGAAGCTCCTTCCCTCAAACGACACTTCACCGTCCTCCGAAAGCATCCAGCCATTCGGAACATCAAAGCGCTCCAGCTTGCTCCAGCATCCCTTTGCAAGCACGCGATCAAGCGCTTCACAATGCCCGTTTGCCACCACGAGCCCTTCGGAAGGCATGATGCGGACAAGATGGTGAAACTGCTTCTCAATGGCGGCAAGATTTTCAAAAATGTCCGCGTGATCGTACTCAAGATTGTTGAGAATGGCCGTGCGAGGACGGTAATGCACAAACTTGCTGCGCTTGTCGAAGAAAGCCGTATCGTATTCGTCGGCCTCAATGACGAAGGGAGACATCGGAGCCGTACAGCCAAGCGACGCTGAACGCGGCCCCCACTGCGGCACGCCGCCGATGAGGTAGCCGGGTTCGAGCCCCGCCTCCTTCAGAATCCAAGCCAGCATCGACGTCGTGGTCGTCTTGCCATGCGTGCCGGCAACAGCCAGCACATGGCGGCCGGCAAGCACATGCTCGCAAAGCCAGGCGGGCCCCGAAGTGTACGGAAGTCCCTTGTTGAGGATTGCCTCGAGCAACGGATTGCCTCGAGAAATGGCATTGCCGATCACGAAGACGTCCGGATGAATTGCATCGAGCTGCGAGGCAGCGTAGCCCTCAATAATTTCAATGCCCGCGTTCCGAAGTGCGTCGCTCATGGGCGGATAGACGTGTGCGTCACACCCCGTTACAGTGTGACCGGCCTCGCGCGCGAGCTGAGCAACGCCGCCCATAAACGTACCGCAAATGCCGAGAATATGAATATGCATGTATTTGTTCCTCAAACCAGGATGCAGGCGAAAGGTGCTTCATTTTACCGCGCACAAGGAACCCGCCCCAACCGTCCGAGCCGCACTATCATGTGCCGAACACATCCGTATCCGCGTTCTGAAAGGAGAGAGTCCGTGCACGACAAAAACAGGCTCCGCGATTCCGAATCAGCCGCTGCCGCTCAAGCAGCCGTCCTGATAGCCTCGCATCATCTGCCCAGAGACAAGGCCGTCGAAACCGTCATGCTCTCGACAGGCGTTCGTCCTTCTGAAGCCCACATCGCATCCGAGCTCAGACGATGGTTTGCCTGCTTCGACCCGGAAGGCCACAAATCCCTCCTTCTGAAGAAGCGCCTGGCGGCTCTCACCGTTCTGACATCCCTTTCCGAATGGTCGCCCGCTCTGACCGGGCCGGTTCTTGCCGGCGATGCACTTGAAGACGATCCCGTAACAATCGTGATCAGAACAGACGATGAGAAGGCCGTAGGACTAGCTCTCCTCGCAATAGGCGTCGAATATGATGCCGTTGAATCATCTGAAAACGGCAGATCATTCAAAACCGTGCTCCATGCCGAATGTCGTGGAGAAAGCATTTTGATCACCATCACGAACTCCCGTCAGCCCGCAAAGTCCGCTCTTCAAGACGAATGGCAGCGCCCGGAAGAAGCCCTGCCCAAGCTCTCCGAAAAAGGTCTTCGCCGGCTCCTTGGCATGGATTAGCCTTTTTTCGGCATGTGCACAGCTCCCTGCGCTCGGTATCATTGACCCTGTCGGCCGCCGGGAGCGCACACATTTGAAGACAATTTTTTCTTTCCACTCCCAAATGAGCGGCGTTCCAGTCTTTACTTTTTGAACCAAAGTAGCGACAATTGCGAACAAGTTGGCGCATTTTCAGAGAAATATGCGACATGCACCAACTCAACCACAAGCCCACACATTTCAATTCCATACGCAACGGAGACTGAGGATACTGACCGGCCAAAAGCGGCACATCCTCCACATCTCCTTAAAGAACAAGGCCTAAACCATCATGGATCTGCGCAAACTCAAGACATTGATCGACCTCGTGAGCGAAAGCGGCGTCGCCGAACTTGAAATCACCGAAGGCGAGGACCGGGTCCGAATCGTCAACCGCAACGGCGCAGCCCCCGTTCAAGTCCATCAGCCCGTCACCATCGCTCAGCCGATGGCCGTTCCCGCTCCCGCTCAGGAAGCTGCCCCTGCCCCCGCCCCCGCTGCCCCGAAGCAGACCGGCACGCCGCTCACCAGCCCGATGGTCGGAACGTTCTACCGCGCTCCGTCCCCGGGCGCCGACCCCTTCGTCAAGGTTGGCGACACGGTCAAGAAGGGACAGGTGGTCTGCATCATCGAAGCCATGAAGCTTCTCAACGAAGTCGAGGCAGACATGGACGGCACGATCAAGGAGGTCTGCGTTGAAAATGGCCAGCCTGTTGAATTCGGCCAGTCGCTTTTCATCATTGAATAATCCGCACGCGTCTCTATGTTTGGAAAAATTCTGATCGCCAACCGCGGCGAAATTGCTCTGCGCATCCAGCGCGCCTGCCGCGAGATGGGCATCAAAACCGTCGCCGTGCACTCAACCGCCGACGCGGATGCAAAATATGTCCGCCTTGCTGACGAAAGCGTCTGCATCGGCCCGGCTCAATCGAGCCTCTCCTACCTGAACATCCCGGCCATCATCTCCGCTGCCGAGGTCACGGATGCAGAGGCTATTCACCCCGGCTACGGCTTTCTTTCAGAAAATGCCGACTTTGCCGAACGCGTCGAGCGCTCCGGCTTCACCTTCATCGGCCCGCGCGCCGAGAGCATCCGTCTCATGGGCGACAAGGTGAGCGCCAAGCAGGCCATGCGCGACGCAGGGGTGCCCTGCGTGCCCGGCTCCGACGGCGCACTTCCTGACGATCCTCAGGAAATCCTGCGCATCGCACGTCAGATCGGCTACCCGGTCATCATCAAGGCCTCGGGTGGCGGCGGCGGTCGAGGCATGCGCGTCGTACGCACGGAAGCCGCGCTCATCACCTCGGTCAACATGACCCGCGAGGAAGCGCGCGTCGCTTTCGGGAACCCCACCGTCTACATGGAAAAGTTCCTCGAAAATCCGCGTCATATCGAAATTCAGGTCCTTTCCGACAACTTTCAGAACGCCGTCTATCTTGGCGAGCGCGACTGCTCCATGCAGCGCCGCAATCAGAAAGTGCTCGAAGAAGCTCCGGCTTTCGGCATTTCCCGCAAGCTTATCGATCGTCTCGGAAGCCGCTGTGTTGAAGCATGCCGCCGCATTGGTTATCGTGGAGCAGGCACGTTCGAATTTCTCTATGAAAACGGCGAGTTCTACTTCATTGAAATGAACACGCGCGTTCAGGTCGAGCATCCCGTTACAGAACTGATCACCGGCGTCGACATCGTCTGCGAACAGATCCGCATCGCAGCAGGCGAACGTCTCTCCTACCGCCAGCGAGACATCACGCTTCGCGGCCACGCCATCGAATGCCGCATCAACGCCGAAGACCCCTTCACCTTCGTGCCGAGTCCCGGTCGCGTTACCGCGTGGCATCTGCCCGGCGGTCCCGGCATCCGCATCGACACTCACGTTTTTGCCGGCTATACCGTTCCGCCTTACTACGACAGCATGATCGGCAAGATCATTGCTCACGGCGACACCCGCGAACAGGCGATTGCACGCATGCGAGTCGCACTCTCCGAACTTGCCGTCGAAGGCATCAAGACAAATACGAAGCTCCACCGTGAACTTCTAGCCGACGAGCGCTTCTTCCAAGGCGGCACCAGCATCCACTATCTGGAAGAGAAGCTCCGTTCCCGCGCGGAAGCCCACAAGTAACTTCTTCTTATTTAACCTGCGGGAGTTGACTCGACTCCCGCATTCTTTTTATCCGTTGAGGATTTATGCGCCAGATTAAGATTCTTGCCGACGAACGCAGCGCCGAAGCGCTTTCCGACATGCTGATGGACGCAGGAGCACTCTCCGCCACCATCGAAGACGCAGACGCCGAATCGACAGACGAAAAGCCGCTCTACGGCGAGCCCGGACTCGAACCCGACAACTGCGCCTGGCCGCGCTCCATCGTCTCCATTCTGGCTGATGACGACTTTGATCTCGAAACGTCTCTTGCCATAGCCGTCAAGGCTCTGAAATGCGAAAAGCCCGAGCTGCTCGGCACTGAAGAAGTGGAGGATGCCGACTGGGTTCGCATCACTCAGGCTCAGTTCCAGCCGACGCAGGTCTCGGATCGTCTTTGGATCGTGCCGACCTGGCACGACCTCCCCAACGAGAACGCCATCAACGTGCGCCTCGACCCGGGCGTTGCCTTCGGCACCGGCTCCCATCCGACCACGCATCTTTGCCTTCAGTGGCTTGACGCCAACGTAAAGGCAACGGACCGCGTGCTGGATTACGGCTGCGGCACGGGCATTCTCGCCATCGCTGCCAAGCTTGTCGGTGCAGCCGAGGTCGCGGGAACGGACATTGATCCGCAGGCAGTTGAAGCCGCCGGCGACAATGCTCTGATGAACCACGTTGAAGCAAAGTTCTACCTTCCCGACGACATGCCCGACGGCACATACGACATCGTCGTCGCCAACATCCTTGCCAACCCGCTCAAGCTTCTCGCTCCGGCTCTGCTCGGCCGCGTAAAGAAAGGCGGCGCTCTCGTGCTTTCCGGCGTTCTTGCCAAGCAGGCCGAAGAAGTCATCGCCGCATACCAAGCCATTGATCCTTCCGTCAAGCTTTCCGTCTGGCGTCAGGAAGAGGATTGGGTCTGCATTTCCGGCCGCCGCGAGTAACCGTCAAATCGTTCCGAGGAGAATCCTCCATGGCCAAAGTTCTTCGTTGTCCCGCCTGCGGGGCACTGTGGCGAGTCAAGGATGACTTCGCCGCCGACATGCTCCACTGCACTGAATGCCAGGCCTGCTTTTCTGCCGACAAAACGGAAAGCCTGATCGTTCCCGACGAAAAGCTGGACGAACGTCTTCAACAAGTCACCAGGCATCAGACCCTTCAGCAGGAAGAGGCTCGTGAAGGCGAAGCCGCCATGAGCCGTCTCGCCGACTCGCTCACAGACTTCGACGCCCGCACCGACGCCAAGGAAGCCCCCGTCAACGCCCCCGCGACTCTCATTCAAGAGAGCTCCGAACGGTCGCACGGGATGCTCTGGACACTCGTCGCCATTCTCGCCCTGGCAGTTCTTTTGGCTGCCGGCCTTCTCCTCGGCCACAAGACCGTTCTCGGCACAATGCCCCAATTGCGCCCTCTCTACGAACAAGTCTGCACAAAGGCGCCGTGTCCGGGATTTGTTTGGCAAAATGCGGCCGCCTTCGAGGTATCTGCTGAAATTGAGCGGCCGCTTGAAACGGCAGACGATGCAGACCGCGAAATTGCCCGTCACATGCCCGTCGTAACAGCCACGCTCACAAATTCCTCCGTACTGCCTCAGGCACTGCCGATTCTGGAGATGAAGCTGCTTGACGCTGGCGGCGAAACACTTGCTCAGCGAGTGCTCGAACCGGCTGACTACGGCTTCGGCAATCAAGACGCCGTCGGCCCCGGGGCTCACGTTTCCGTCCGTCTGACAGTCACAACACCGCTTCCCTACGACGCAGCTAAAGCTGTCGTCAAACCGATTGCAACTCTTCAGTAACGCTTCTGATTCATGGCGTCCCGCGCTTCAGCCGGACGCCTTTTCTTTTTTCGAACCATGTCAGTCATCATTTCAGGCTCCATTGCCTACGACACGGTCTTCACTCATGAGGGATATTTTGCCGACACCCTCAGAAACGAAGCGCTTGACCGCCTCAACGTCACGCTTCAAGCCGCTTCGATGCGCCGCACTTTCGGCGGCTGTGCCGCAAACATTGCCTACAGCCTCAAGCAGCTCGGAGGCGACCCTCTCGTCTGGACGTCCGTCGGCCGCGATGCCGGCGACTATCTCCAACACTTCGCACGACTCAACATCCGCAAGGACGGCATAACCGTCATGCCGAACGAGTGGACGGCTCAGTGCACAATCACCACCGACATCGGCGGCAACCAGCTGGCCACGTTCAGTCCCGGCGCCATGGCACATGCCGGAAATCTGCCCTGGCCTCAGGACGCCGGCATTTCATGCGGCATTCTCGCACCCAGTTGCCGAGATACGCTGCTCGCGCATGCCAAAGCCTTTATTTCGCACAATCTCCCCTTCATCTTTGATCCCGGCCAAACGACTCCGCTTTTTTCGGGCGACGAATTGCTAGCTCTCACGAAAGCCTCCTGCGCCATCGCATTCTCCGACTACGAAGCTCTCTTGATCGAGGAACGCACCGGCTTGTCTCCCGCCGGCCTCTCACAACTCACAAACGCCGTCTTCTGCACGCATGGGGGCCGTGGAAGCTCCGTATGGCAACGAGGCGTGGAAACCCTCATCAATACGCCGAAAGTCAATGCCGTCGACCCCGTCGGCGCAGGCGACGCCTACCGCGGCGGTCTTCTTTGGGGCATGACGCAAGGGTTAGACCCCATCAAGTCCGCCGTCGCAGGCTCCTTCATGGGAGCGACAAAAGCCGCATCCGTGGGCCCCTCCTACACGATCGATTCCAACCGTCTGAGCGTCGTACTCCAATCCGGCGACTTTCTTCAACGTTAAGCGTCCAATCGGGTAGGAGCCCGTGGATTATTTCCACGGGCGTCCTCCCACACCACGTGGCGTACGGTTCTCGTACCACGCG
>CAKQKT010000002.1 GCA_934249275.1 uncultured Sutterella sp.
CATGTCCGAACGCTCAGTACTGATTGAGCACTGCGGTGTGGGAGGGAGTGTCCGTAAGGACACTCTCTACCCGATTTCGAGGAATCTGTTTGCCCAGTCAGGAAGTTCGATGTCCGGCAACTTGATGTCGGGCAGGCTGAAGTCTTTTGTGCCGAAATCGAAAAATTTCAGTTTGGAGGTATCGAACTTGTTCCACCAGTTTTCGAGTTGTTGAAGAATGCGATCCTTGAAATTTCCTGTGGTCCAGGGTAATTTTCCCATATGCCCTTGTGCGGATACGTAGGCCGTTTGCCAATCGGGCATCCAGTGAACAGGATTGGTCTGAATGCGAACGGGCATTGTAAAAAAGTCTTCACCGTTGTCGGTGGCAAAGTCAACGATGCAATTGAGTTGTTCGTAGGCTCCTGTGAAAACGGCTTTCCAGTTCATCCCTTCGGCCGTTCCGTTTCGGATATTCCATGCTCCGTCGTTGAGAGAGAGTGCGCAGGATAGGGAAGTAAAAGCGGTGCAACTGTCGCGCAGGAAGGCACTTGTTGGAGGTTCTTCAGGTTGGATGTTGCGCATGATTTTGGAGGCACGCTCAAGATCGGCGCCGAAGAATTCACCTTGACGAGCTTCCAGTGTGATGCTGGCTATGGTTTTTGACGTATCTTGAAGAAGGCCGGACGCGTTAAGTGTGCCGGAGAGAGAGCCTGTTAAAAGTGATGGGAAGAGATCTTGTCCGTCAATATTGTTCCAACTGCTGCTAAGCAACCATAGGCCTTCTTCGGAAAATTCGGCGTCAAAGGGAATGGGGGCGGACGCTAGGTTCAGAACGCCGTCAATTACATGAGCCTTTCCGGCGCCGGTGACAAGCCGGCCTGTCGCTTCATGAGAGCCTATGTAGGGCGAATTGAGCAAGACACTGAACTCTACAGCGGCTTCGATATCCTTGAGGAGCTTCTCATGACTTATCAGATTGACGGCTGTTTTGAGGGGAATTTCACCTAAAACAATGCGTCCGGAGACATGCGGAATGGTTGGAAATGTCTTCGGAAGGGGCGCTTGATCTGCGGTGCAGAGCATGGCATTGGAGATCGCTAGGTCTAGCGTAACGGCAGTGCCTTGCAGGGTGCCTCCAAATGCTGCTCGTCCGTTGCCTGATGTTGCATTCCAGATAAGACTGCCGGTGAGATTGCTGGGTTCAACAGAGGCGTGCGAGCCGTGTTTTTCGTGCACGGAGATGCTGACGGCCGGGGCTTCTAGGCGTTGCGTGTCGAAGTCAATTTTGAAGGATGAAAAAGTTGTGACGATTGGAGGGTTTTCTGGCGAAGTGAGGGTTAGGAATGTCGTCAGTGAAGGTGCGTTGAGCGTGTGTGTATCAAGCGTGAGGGAGGGAGCGGAAAGCTTGAACACATTGTCGTTAATCCGTTTTTGGACCACGGAGAGATTTGTAATAGTTGCGTTTTCGCGGGAGAGTTGAATCGCGTCGGCATGTCCCGAAAGTTCGGTATGACGACCGCGAACTTCACCCCTGAAGTTGGCATCAAGTTGTTGGGTTGATGCGGAAAGAAGACCGTTGGACAGGTCGGTACAGCCTTTCAATTCTGCATTGCCGAGTATTTCAGGAAGCTTTAAAACGCCTGTGATGCTATATGCCGCCCCGGCTTCGCTCAGGTTTCTGAAAACAGCCGAGGTATTGTTGAGGTATGCCCAAGGTTTCGCCCCAGGCATGGCTTGGGAGAGATAGACGGCTCCTCGATGGACCATGAATTTGTCAATATTGAAGGCAAGGGGCTGAATTGTATTTTTGATCCAGTTGCGAACGTCTTCAGGGGAAGTATTCCCAAGGGTAATTGAGGCATCCGAGGTCGTAATTTCAGAGATGCGGGGGCTTCGAGTGAAGAGGGCAAGAGGATGCAGTGCGATAGTGGTGGAGGGCACGCACCCCTGGACAGTGCCGTCGGTGCTCGTGAGCACCGTGTCCGTAATCGAAAATTTCAGATTGGGCAGACGAGTGTCAATATGTAGACCGCCTATTTCGACTTGAAGGCCGAGATGATGGGACAGAGTTTCAATAACCCGATTGGATATGCGTTCGGGCGTGATGAAGGCATAAAGTCCGGCTACTAACACCAGCAAGAAGAAGGCGAGCGTGGTGAGAACAAGCAAAAATGAGCGCACGTAGCGCATGGCGGATTCCCCTTTGAGTCTTTGCGCGAACAAGTGTGCCATAAATAAGGGGACGGGCGTAACTCTGTCCTCTTTTGAAAGCATTTTGTTAGGAGCTTTGTCGGATTAAGCATTCGAAGACGGGCAAGAAAGCTTGTGCGAAATGATTATCTGCTTGTCAGGGATTGACGTGCAGCCATCAATATCAAGGGATTTTGGTTTTCCTGATTCCCGGTTGAGGCAGTCGAGTTTTTTGAAGAACGATGTCTGCGGTGAGTTCTTTACCGTGGAGAAGGGGAACAACGGTGAAGTTGATGCCAACAAGCTCAATGGCAACTTCGGCTCTTCTTCAGAAATCAGCGACGAATGTATCGAGCCTTGCAATAATTTCAGAAAGTTCGCGTCGTCCGGAAATGAAAGGAAGGCCGTTGAGAAAGACTGTGGGAACTGCCAGTATGTTGCGCCGTGCAGCTTCATCTCGAAATACGGCGCCATCGATTACGGTAACGGAAGAATTGGGATTGAGAATCGAGATGATGGCAAGTGCTTGCACAACTTCCGGACAGTTGTGGCACGTAAGTGAGATGTAGACCTCGAAATCAAGAGGGCTCTTGAGTTGGGCGATCCTGCGAGATTCCTCATCGGAGATTTTGGCCGGATGGCCGCCAGTCTGCAGTATGGCGAGTACAAAGCTCGTAAATTCATGCCCCATCGGAAGACAGGCAAAGCGGATGCCTTCGTGACCGTTCGGGGATGCAATTGTGAAACTCGGCCGGCGAACAGAGGGGGTGGCTTCTATTTCGTAGGTGATTTTGTCAGAAAGGGAGGAAACTTCCTTGAGAAGTGCTTCGATTTGGTTGGATTCTTGCGAATCGTCAAGGGCTGCCTTGAGTACGATGGAATGACGAATTTTGGTGAAGTAGTTTTGCAACTGGGCTTTGATGTTGACGTCAAGCATGATGAAGGAAGCCTGTGTGATAAAAGGCCGTAAGCTGTGACAGCCTACGGCCTGATCTGGTTAGGAAGATTAAATCTTGCCGACGAGATCAAGAGATGGCGTTAGTGTAGCTGCTCCGGGTTGCCACTTGGCTGGACAGACTTGGCCGGGATTGGCCGCAACATACTGAGCAGCCTTGACTTTGCGAAGAAGCTCAGAGGCGTCTCGTCCGATGCCGCCGTCATGGTGTTCCATGATTACGATCTTGCCTTCAGGATTGATTACGAACGTGCCGCGTTCGGCGAGGCCTTCAGTCTCAATGAGCACCTGGAAGTTGCGAGCAAGTGTTGCGGTCGGGTCGCCGATCATTGGAAACTGAACCTTGCCAACGGCGGCGGAACTTTCATGCCAAGCCTTGTGCGTGAAGTGCGTGTCTGTTGAGACTGCGTAGATTTCGACGCCAAGAGCCTTGAATTCGGAGTAGTTTTCAGCCAGGTCTTCAAGTTCCGTCGGGCAAACAAACGTGAAGTCGGCAGGATAAAAGAAGACGACGGACCAATGCCCCTTGAGGGAATCTTCGGTCAGTTCGACAAAGTCGTCGTTGGCATAAGCTTGGGCCTTGAAAGGAAGGATTTCTGTGTTCAGAAGGGACATTTGTTTTAACTCCAAGGTGAGAAACACTCTCATGTTACTGAGTATGTTAGTGTTCTTCTATTGGAGTGTCAAATAGATAATAAAAATCTATTTGATTGAAAAAAGAAAATCCCGCCGAATTCGGCGGGAGTAATTCAGTTCTTGAAACGACGTCGGAATTCTTGCTTGAGATTGGGGGCAAGCCTCTCGAGGGCATCCATCGTGGAAAAGATGGAGGCGCGGCCGCGCTGAGAAAGGTCTCGGAAGCGCGAGAGAAGTTCATTTTCCTCGGCAACCGGTACGTGACGTTCGGCTGTAATGATGAACAGGACGTCAAAGCCGCATGCAGCAAGACGAGGCAAGCGGTAGATGCCGGGATCTTCGTCTCCGGTTTCGAACTGTTCATAAACGGCGATGGGAACGCCGAGCAACTGTGCGATTTGTTGCTTTGTATAGCCAAGGCGTTCTCGTTCGTGTCGGAGGCGTTCACCGATTTCCTGACGCTTTTTGGTGGAGGTCGTTGCCATGACTGAGTAAGTGTGGGGTTGTTGGAACCTTGTCAGTATAACGGTATATGGAAGAACAACGGGAGGCTGTCTCTGCGACAACCTCCCGTTGCTGTTGATTGCGTGGCTTATGTGTTACACGTTGAAGAGGAAGTTCATGACGTCGCCATCCTGAACAATGTAGTCTTTGCCTTCGGCGCGCATTTTGCCGGCTTCCTGGGCACCCTTCTCACCCTTGAACTTGATGAAGTCTTCGTAAGCGATCGTCTGGGCGCGGATGAAACCGCGTTCAAAATCAGTGTGAATGACACCAGCGGCCTGCGGAGCGGTGTCGCCTTTGTGGATTGTCCAAGCGCGGACTTCCTTGACGCCTGCAGTGAAATAGGTCTGAAGACCGAGCAGATCGTAGCCGGCACGAATCACGCGGTCGAGACCGGGTTCGGTCATGCCCATGTCGGCAAGGAACATTTCCTTGTCTTCATCATCAAGATCGGCAATGTCGGCCTCGGTTTTGGCGCAGACTGCAACGACGGGAGAATGTTCGGAAGCTGCAAATTCACGCACGGAATCAAGCAGGGGATTGTTTTCGAAACCATGGTCTTCGACGTTGGCTACGTACATCGTCGGCTTTATCGTAAGGAGGAAGAGCGGACGGATGACTGCGAGTTCTTCGGGCGTGAGCTTCACGGAGCGGGCGGCACGGCCTTCATTGAGGGCAGGCAGAAGCTTTTCGAGCACGAGTACGAGCTTGAGGGCTTCCTTGTCGCCGCCGGAGCGAGCCTGCTTGCTGTAGCGGTTAAGTGCCTTTTCAACGGTTTGAAGGTCGGCGAGAGCAAGCTCGGTGTTGATGACATTGATGTCATCAAGCGGATCAACCTTTCCGGAAACATGGACGATATTGTCATCGTTGAAGCAACGAACGATGTGGGCGATGGCATCGCACTCGCGGATGTTGGCGAGAAACTGGTTGCCGAGGCCTTCGCCCTTGCTCGCGCCGGCAACGAGGCCTGCGATGTCAACGAACTCGACGGCGGCTGGAACGATGCGTTCGGGATGAACGATTTCGGAGAGCGCCTTCAAACGGGGATCGGGCACTTCAACGATGCCGACGTTCGGTTCAATGGTGCAGAAAGGATAGTTTTCGGCAGCAATGCCGGCTTTGGTAAGCGCATTGAAGATCGTCGACTTACCGACGTTGGGAAGGCCTACGATGCCACACTTCAAACCCATGGTGAATCTCTGTTGAAATCAAAAAAAAGTTGCAGACGGAATCGTCCGGAAAATCATTCTATTTTAGCAAGCGGAATCTTCCTGCGCCTTGATAGCCGCGGCCAGAAGATCAAGCTCCAATTCGCTCATAATGCGGACGCCAATGCTCGAAAGTAATTCGGCAGTTACTCCCCGACCAGTGACAAGCGTATTTGTAAAAGTGCCGTCGTAAATCTGATTGTGGGCGCAGGAGGGACTTTTGGCTTTCAGAAGGGCAAGTTTGATGCCGTGTTTTCGGCAAAGATTTGCCGCTAGGCGGGCGCCTCGGATAAAGCAGGCTGTGTTGTCTCGACCGTCGGATGCAATGATATGGTCGCGGCCCTGCAGCACGCCAGATGCCGTACCCTGTATTTCCGAGGGAGCTCGAGGCGTAGGCAGTCCGCCGTCGCTCTCAGGGCAAACGGAGATCCAGCAGTCCTCTCCGATGCCAGCGGCACGAAGCGCTTCTTTGAGGTCTGTTTTAACTTTGCCGTCATAGCGGCAAGGCTCGCCGAGAAGACAACGGCTCACAAGCAGCTTCATTCTGCGGCCGCCTTCTTCGGAGGCTTAGGCGGATTGCCGTACTTGGCTAGACGTCGAGAGACGCCTGTGAAGTCGCCTTCGGCAAGAGAGGACGCTTCGTTGAGGGCGATGCGGATGCAGTCTTCGATGGCGGTTTCGTGTTCTGCTGAAGGAGCTGACAACACGAAGTCCGCTACTTGCTGTGCCATGCCGAGGGTACGCGGATGCCCGGTGCCGAGGCGCAGGCGCCAAAAGTTGGGGGTGGAAAGCTTGGCCGTGATGTCCTTAAGACCGTTATGGCCGGCATTGCCGCCGCCTTGTTTGATCTTCATGCAGCCCGGAGGAAGGTCGAGCTCGTCGTGTACAACGAGGATTTGTTCCGGAGTAATTTTGTAGTAGAGCGCAAGCGCTACTACAGCATCGCCCGAACGGTTCATGTAAGTCGAGGGTTTTAGCAGCCATACGTCGTTGCTGCCGATTCTTGCTTTACAGACTTCGCCTTGAAACTTTCTCTCGTCGCGGAAGAGGGCGCCCGTTTTGCGAGCCAGCTCATCAACGAACCAGAAGCCAGCGTTGTGGCGAGTCCGAGCATATTCACTACCCGGATTGCCGAGGCCGACGATTAATCGAATTCCTTGTTCGGTCATGACGTTCAATATGTAAAAAGGCCGGCAGAGCCGGCCGGAGAAAAGCAGGTTCTGAGCGGCTTGAATCAGTCGTTCAGAATAAGCGTCATTTTAGCGGCGGGGACCGCGCTTGTCGTAGTTGCCTTCACGACGGAAATCGCGTTTGGTTTTAGCACCACGATACTCTCGGGAATCTTCGCTGCGCGATTGCCAGTTGCGGTCTTCATTACGTTCGCGACGGTATTCACCGCGATCTTCACGCGATTCACGGCGCGGACGATCAAGCTTGACTGTGGTTTCACGGCCCTTGAATCGTACGCCTTCCATGGCGTCGATGATCTGGTCGACTCGGTCGGAGTCGACTTCGACGATCGTGAAGCGGTCGGAAATGTCGATGGCACCGATGCATTTGGAGGGAACGCCGGCCTCATTGGCAATGGCGCCGACGATGTCGGAGGGGCGAATGCCGAGTTCGCGGCCAGCTCCAACGAAGAGTCGCGTCATGCCTTCTTCAGGAGCTTCACGACGTTCACGGCGAGGTGTGCGTTCACCGCGCATGGGCTTGTCTCCGCGTTCGCGGCGGGGGCGTTCGAAAGGCGAGTAGGCGGGAATTTCCGTATCGTCATCGTTCGTGCCTTCGTTTTCCTGAGCAAGCTTCATTGCTGCCGCAGCGACGTCAAACGGATCAAATTCCTCGCAGAGAGATTCGACGACAACGCGGAAGCGATCCAGATCACCTGCTTCGAGAATTTCGGCGAGAGAGCCGCGCATCATTTCGAGGCGGCGTGCACGAACGTCCGTAGCGGAGGGCACGGAACGAACTTCGATTCGCGCCTTGGTGATGCCTTCAATGGCGCGCAGATGGCGATGTTCACGCGGCTCGAGAATGGTGATCGCGGTACCTGTACGGCCGGCACGACCGGTACGGCCGATGCGGTGCACGTACGTTTCATAGGAAGCCGGAATGCCGAAGTTGATGACGTGCGTGAGATTCTCGAGGTCAATGCCGCGGGCTGCAACGTCTGTGGCGACGATGGCGTCGATCTGACCGGAACGAGCGCGCTTCATGACGCGGTCACGGGTCGGCTGATCGAGACCGCCGTGAAGGGCTTCAACGCTGAAGCCGCGGGCGCGAAGAGATTCCGTAAGGTCGTCAACTTCCATGCGGGTGCGCGTAAAAATAATGGCGAGCTCAGGAGCTTCAAGGTCGAGAATGCGGCCGAGAGCGGTTGTGCGATAGTTGTGACCAACAACGTAAGCAATCTGTGGAACGCGAGGCGTTTCACCTTCTGCGGTTTTTTCCTTAGCGATCGTGATTCGGATCGGGTCAACGAGACGGGCTTCTGCGATGCGAGCGATCTTCGGGGGCAGCGTGGCGGAGAAGAGTGCTGTCTGAACATGGCCGGGCAGAGCGTCGAAGATGGCGTCAAGTTCATCGGCAAAGCCAAGATCGAGCATCTCGTCGGCTTCGTCGAGTACTACGGCTTTGATGTTTGTGAGATCGAGCGTTCCTCGGCCAATGTGGTCGAGTGCACGACCCGGGGTCGCGACGACGACGTGCGTGCCGCGGCGCAGAGCTCGAATCTGACGGCTGTATTCCTGTCCGCCATAGATAGGTGTCACCACAACGCCAGCCTTGCGCCCGTAGTTGTGAAATGCTTCGCTAACCTGAAGGCAGAGTTCGCGGGTCGGGGTGAGAACGAGGACGAGCGGTGCGCCTGCTTCCTGACCGAGCACGTGGCGCTCAAGAAGCGGCAACGAGAAAGCTGCAGTCTTGCCGGTGCCGGTAGCGGCACGGCCGAGTACGTCGGAACCAGTCAGAAGGGCCGGAATGGCTTCGTTCTGAATGGGGGTAGGTTCCTCGAAGCCGAGTTCGGTAAGCGAGGAAACGATAGATTCGGACAGGCCGAGTTCGGAGAAAGTTGTCATGAATTCGTATTGATACTGTTGTAACTTCTGGGGAAGGGAATGGATCCGTTTTCCCCGCACATAACGAACGACGTGAACTTTCTGAAAGGGGCAAACGGCTTGTGGGCGACGCTTCAGGCAGCGGTCGCAGGGGTATGGAAGACCGTAATAGTGGCCTTCAGAAGGGAAAAGCCCTTCGTACAAAAAAGATCCGCAGGGAGGGAGTCCCTGCGGATCCTGTCAAAGCATCTGAATCAGATCAGAAACTCATTAGGTAGCCGGGGTTTCGGCAGCGGCTTCGCCTTCGCCTTCAGCGGCCGGGACCTCTTCCTCAACCGGGAGAGCAACCGTAGCGAGAACGATGTCTTCACCAGCCTTGGCGTGGACTTCAACGCCTTCCGGAAGCTGAAGAGCGGAGGCGTGGAACGTCTGGCCGGCTTCAAGCTTGGAGAGGTCGACGGAGATGAATTCCGGCAGTTCCTTCGGCATGCAGGTCACTTCGATGGCGGACACGGCACGGGAAACGATGCACTTGGAGACCTTGACGGCCGGGGATTCTTCTTCACCGTGGAAGTGCAGGGGCACGCGCATCGTGACCTTTTCGTTCGGGTTGATGCGCTGGAAGTCGATGTGCATGACCTGCGGCTTGTACGGATGCATCTGGAAAGCACGGAGAACGACGAGTTCTTCCTTGCCGTCGAGTTCCATCGTCAGGATCGAGGCGTGGAACTTTTCCTTACGCAGAGCGTAGAAGATCGGATTGTGTTCGAGCTCGATCGGCGTAGCGGGGATGTTGCCGCCGTAAACGATGCCCGGCAGCTTGTCCGCGCGGCGAAGGCGGCGGCTCGCACCCGTACCCTGCACGTTACGCGTGGTGGCGATGATGTTCATTGGATTACTCCTAAAAGATAAAGAAAAATGTTCCCGCGGTCGCGACCAACAGCGGGAACGAGGAAAAAACTATTCCTTATTCCGTGAACAGGTTGCTCACGGAGTCTTCGCGGGCAATGCGCGAAAGCGTTTCACCGATGATCGCGGCGCAGGAAACCTGGCGGATCTTCGGACAGGCTTCGGCGGCGGCAGACAGCGGAATCGTATCCGTGACGACCAGCTCGTCGAGAGCGGAATTCGTGATGCGTTCAACGGCGGCGCCAGAGAGCACCGGATGCGTGATGTAGGCGACGACACGCTTGGCGCCGCGTTCCTTCAAAGCACCGGCAGCGTTGCAGAGCGTGCCAGCCGTATCGACGATGTCGTCGGTAATGACGCAGGTGCGGCCTTTGACTTCACCAATGATGTTCATGATTTCAGCGACGTTGGCGCGCGGACGGCGCTTGTCGATGATGGCGAGGTCAACCTCAAGAGCTTTGGCCATAGCGCGGGCGCGAACAACACCGCCAACGTCAGGAGACACAACCATCAGATCGTCGTACTTGCGTTCAATCAGGTCGTTGAGAAGTACCGGGGTGGCGTAGATGTTGTCGACCGGGATGTCAAAGAAACCCTGAATCTGGTCGGCATGGAGGTCCATCGTGAGAACGCGGTCGACGCCGACGGCCTGGAGCATGTTGGCAACAACCTTGGCGGAAATGGCAACACGAGTAGAGCGCGGACGGCGATCCTGACGGGCATAGCCGTAATAGGGAATCGCAGCCGTGATGCGGCGAGCAGAAGCGCGCTTGAGAGCGTCAACCATGATCATGAGTTCCATCAGGTTGTCGTTCGTCGGAGCGCAAGTGCTCTGAAGGATGAAGACATCCTTGCCGCGCACATTGTCGAGCAGCTGAACCATGACTTCGCCGTCGCTGAAGCGATTGACGGTGGCGGAGCCAAGGGGAATGTTGAGATATTTCGTGACAGCCTGAGCAAGTTTCGGGTTGGCGTTGCCCGTGAAGACCATCATACTTTCCGGAACCATGGGATCCATGACTTAAGCTCTTTTCGTGGGCGGGGGCTTGCGCTCTCGCAGTTAACAACAGGGAAGCCGTCAGAGTAACACAAAGACGGCCCTGAAAAAAGAAAGGGAGTGCATTTGATGCCTCCCGTCCCATTTCGTTTTATGTGCTGGCAGGGGTAGAAGGATTCGAACCTTCGAATGCCGGAATCAAAATCCGGTGCCTTAGGCCAGCTTGGCTATACCCCTACCGATTATTTCTAGTCAAGCCAAGCCGAGAGTGGATGCTCTCGGAGAGACTTTGTGGCAAATCCTTTCCAGCCATCGGGTAGCTTTGGCAGCTTATAGCTGCTGGGATTGGCAATTACGCCGAAAACGGCGCTGCCGGAACCGGTCATTCTGACGTCGCTAGTGTCGCGAGCGAGCATTCCGAGGCTTTCTGCCACTCGGGGCTCAAGCTCTTGCGCCACAGCCTGTAGGTCGTTGTGCCCGTACAGTTTTGGCCAGATTTCCAGTGCCTTGCCTGAAAAGATGTCTATTTTCAGTGATTTGCTATTCCTTGTCAAGTTTGGGGCAGTAAAAATCTGAGCGGTAGAAATGCCTTTTCCGGGCCAGATAACGGCGTATGAGGCTGTAGGAAATTCAAGAGGAGTGATGATCTCACCAATGCCTTCCACAAAGCCAGTTTGACCAAATATGAAGAAGGGAACGTCGGCGCCGAGTTTTTCTCCCAGTTTCATCAATGCTTGACGTGAGAGGCCGAGATTGAAGAGTTTGTTGAGGCCGATGAGAGTTGTGGCCGCATCAGAGCTCCCGCCGCCCATGCCCGCACCCGCAGGGATGTGCTTTTCAACATGAATGCGAACACCGCCTTGGATATTGAAGGCTTCCATGAGAAGGCGGGCGGCTCGTACGCACAGATCCTTGTCCGGATCGCCGATCACATCGCCGGTGCGTTCAACGACTGGAGATTCAAGCCTGAAGAGATCAACCGTGTCGTGTAGATCGATGAGGGTGAAGACGGACTCTAGCAGGTGCTTTCCATCTGGTCGGCGTCCTACAACGTGTAAGAAGAGATTAAGCTTGGCCGGTGCGGGAAGGCCGAGCAGTGTGCTGTCGGACAACATGTCAGTCCTCGTCCAATTTGAGGGTGAGAGAAATGGTAGGGCTGGTTGTTGAGGCTCGGATTGTACCAGGGGTGCCGTCAGCTCTGCGGTTGAGTACGCGGATGAGCCAGCCGAATTCCGAGGCGCGATCGCCGGTCATGGTGAGCCAGCGCTCGAGAGCTTCAATGGGCACGGTGACGCCTGTTGTAAGCCGTATCAGTTCTTCGGCATTAGATGCAGTGACAGGCGCATCATCTTGAGCTGTAGTGAGAACGGCGCCTGATGGCGTTACTTCAATGCTCGCGAGAATTCCGTTAAGCGGTGTCATCAGGTCAAGGTGCAGGCTGTCGGATGTGCGATACAAGGAAAAACGGCCGTTCACAGCCTCTCGTTCGCCCGAGGTTGAGGTTGTGACTAGCGAAAAACGTCCGCTTCTTTTGAAAAGGAGGGGCTGTTTATACGCACAACCTCCGAGTGCAAGAATGGCGGTCGCGATAGGGAGAGACAGAAGAGTGCGTCGGATCATTTTGTTGAGTATTTAAGGCGCTTCCCTAGCTCAAGCACGCGAGAGTCGCCTCCGGCGCGTTGCTCGAGTTCGCGGAAGAGCTTTTCGGCATCGTGGTCCTGACCGGATGCTGAGAGGATTTCAACGAGATGACAGGCTACCTCGACGTCAAAGAGACGCTTGAGGGAAGCCAGCGTGAATTCTGCAGCTTGATCGTAGCGGCCTTCTTTGAAGCAGAGCCATCCCATGCTGTCGAGAATGTACGGATCAACAGGCGCCAGTCGGTAAGCGTGTTCAAGAAGCTTTCGAGCTTGGGGAAGATTGATGTTCTTTGTGATCCAGGAATAGGCCAGCGCATTGCCGGCCTGAATATGGTCGGGATCTTTCGAAAGAATGCCTTTGAGAATGATTTCAGCTTCGTCGTCATGACCGACGTTCAGAGAGATCATTGCCGTATCGTAGGCAACGGAAATGTCGTCAGGCTTCTTCTCAAGGGCGGTTTTCATGACGGTGAGGGCGTCTTTCGGTCTGCCTGCGTCAATGAGCATTTGCGCCTCTCCGGTCGTGAAGAGGTTGTAGTGTTCTGGATAGGTCTCGGAAGCTTTCTGAAGGATAGCGCGGGCATCTTCAATTTTCCTCACTTCCGCGAGCGCAGCGGCTTCACGAAGTCGGGCTTGGGGGGCAAGTTCGCCGTCGGTGAGAGAGGCAAGCGCGTCGGCTTCCTCCTCATGTCGACCGTTCTCATGAAGGACGGCGGCAAGCTTGAGCCAAATGTCGCTACTGGAAAAGTCTGCGTCGGGATTTTGTTCGGCCACAAGGTCGATATATCTGTTGAGATATTGCTCGGCTTTGTGAAAGTCGCGGCAGTCGATAGCTATCTGACCTGCATTAAGCAGGATGACGGCACTGTTGAGCGAGGTTTTCACTGCTCGTTCGACTTCTGTTATGGCATCTTTGAGACGTCCGGTGCGTGAGAGCACGCGGGCGTGAATGAGCCTGACGGAGGAGGCTTCGGGATGCTTGGACAGAAAATCCTTAAGCATGGATTCGGTTTGAACGCGGTCTACGGGCCAACAGAGATCGGCTGCGGCGCTGATAGTCTGTTCGCTGTCTGTTGCCAGTTCGTGCGCGATCTTGCCGGCACGGCATGCGGCAGGCATGTCGTGAAGGGCTTGACGGAATAGTCCAATAGCCAGCTGGACCTTGGCGTTTTTGGCCTGCTTTTCCCAATATGGGGAGAGGACTGTTTCAACAGTATTGGAGGCAAGCTTGGACTGAACAATGAGCGCCGTGATGTCGGCAGTCATTGCTGCCTTGTCTTCCGCATTTGCGTACATGCGGGAAAGTTGCTCGGTGTATTCAGCCTGACGTCCCTTTTCAATAGAGTCGACAAGGAGCGTACGCTGAGCGAGCTCTGCTTTGGGAGCGATCTTGACCCATGCGCGAGCCTGTTGGAGCACGATTTCGGGATTGCGGGTTTGAAGGGCGGTGCGCCATGCAAGCTCGGCTACTGCGGGAGAAGGGGTGCGCTCTAGTGTTTTGTTGAGAAGCGCAAGAGCCGTTTCGGGTTGCTCCCTGTGCGCGGCAATCTCGGCGGTAATGATTTCATAGAGGGATTGGGCAGTGTCGCGCGATTCGGAAGAATGCGTGACTGCGCTTTGGAAGGCCGCCGCGCAGCTGACGGCTGCGGCAAAGGCGGCGAGCACGGCCGCTTTTTTGAATAGTTTTCCGGTCATGAATGAGTGAAAGCTTGGAAAGCCGTTGGTGTAGAGTGTCTTCGTACTTTACCTCGAATTTTCAAGGAATGCGGCATGCGGGATCCCCGGAAGTTATTTGCAAATGCAATCGTTGTCTGGCACAAAGCCTTCGGAAGGCATGACTTGCCTTGGCAGCTTGAGGACTGGTATCCAAGGCTTGTTTCGGAGGTCATGCTACAGCAGACGCAGGTTGTTTCAGTGCTTCCTAAGTACGAGGCTTTCATGGCGGCCTTTCCAACGCCCGAAAGTCTTGCAGCTGCGCAAGATGATGAGGTGATGGCGCTTTGGGCCGGACTCGGTTATTACTCGCGTGCTCGCAATCTGCTAAAGGCTGTGCGCATGATCGTTAATGACATGGGCGGGCGATGTCCAGAAAGCGCTTGTGAGCTTGAAAAACTACCTGGGTTGGGCCCGTCAACTGCGGGAGCCGTCGCGGCGTTTGCATTTCGCGAGAGAGCTGTCATGGCTGATGGCAATGCTCAGCGCGTGCTGGCGCGTGTGTTCATGGTCGAAGGCAACGCAACCCAACCCGCTTTTGTGAAGGCAATTCGTGAGCTTGCTGAAACGTTGTTACCTGATTCTGAGCTGATGCCGACGTACACTCAGGCGCTTATGGATTTTGGTGCAATGCTTTGCAATCGGAGCCCTAGGTGTGATGACTGTCCGCTGTCAGATTGTTGCGGTGCGAACTTGGCGGGTAGGGTGGCTGAATTTCCGGGTAAAAAGCCTCGTCGAGAGCGGCCTGTAAGACATGCAGTGATGGTGTTTGCTTTTACAGGCGAAGGACTGTGGCTCAAGCGGCGAACGGAAAAGGGGGTGTGGCATGGCTTGTGGACGCCCCCGGTTCGTCAACAAGACGAAGAAGTGGAGGTTATGGATCCGTTTTCGGTTTGTCCGGAACTTGAGGGAGGAATCTTGCGCACGATCAGACTAGATCCTCTGGTGCACGACTTTACTCACTACCGTCTGATCATTCATCCTGTGGCGGTTGACTTGGCGGAGGGATATCACCCTGATGGCTTCACTCTCTTTCGTGAAAAGGAAACGGCGCTGGTTGGAATGCCGACGCCGGTTATGAAGCTCGTAAAAATCTGTATTGAGGAGAGGGATTTTCATCCTTCACTTTTCTGAATTAGATGCCCTCGTTTTGAACGGATTTTTCACCAGATAGCAATGCTTTCTGTTCGATGATGCGATGCCGCACGACGACGCCGTCCGTGTCGCGAAAGCGCGAGCCTAATTCCTCGGCGACGAATACGGAGCGGTGCTGGCCTCCTGTGCAACCGATCGCAATGGTCAGATAGTGTCGGTTCTGGGCTATATAGGATGGAAGCCATTTGCGGATGAAGCCTTCGATGTCGTCCACCATCTCTATCACGTTGGGAAAGGTGCGCAGATAATTGGCAACCGGTTGGTCTCGTCCTGTCAGGGATCGCAACGCAGGATCATAGTAAGGATTGGGAAGGCAGCGTACGTCGAAAACAAGGTCGCTTGCGACAGGGAGCCCATGCTTGAATGCGAAGGATTCGAATGTGAGTGTCATCCGGGCTTGAGGTTGTCCGACGAATTCTTTTATCCATTCGCGCAGCTGCGAAGGAAGGATACCGGTCGTGTCCATCAAAGCCGCTCCAGCCGAAATGGGGGAGAGCAGATCTCGTTCGCGACTAATAGCTTCTTGCAGCGTGACGATCTGATCGCGACTGGCTGCTTGTGTGGAAAGCGGGTGGCGACGTCGTGTTTCAGAGAAACGCTTGACGAGTTCTTGATCGGAGGCGGTGAGAAAGAGAATGCGCACGTCAAAGTTTGCATCCTCAAGTTGCTGAATTGCCTTGAGGGAACCGTCGAACGTGCTCTGGCTTCGCGCGTCAATGGCGACAGCGGCAGACTTGATGCCGTGCTTGCGGAGATCCTGAGCTACAGAAAGCAGAAAGGCGGCGGGCAAGTTGTCAATGCAGTAGTACCCGCAATCTTCAAGCTGGCGGATGGCAATGGATTTGCCGCCACCAGACATGCCGGTCACAATAATCAGTTGCATGGCGTTGCCTCCGTAAGGGTGTCAAGCTTCTTCTTCGTCAGAAAAGTCCTGGTCGTAGTGAAGATCGGCAGGAGGCGTCCAATTATGGATGAGTTCACAGATCTCGACCTCCGTCTTTGCATCAAGCAATGCGTTCTTGAGAGACTTGTTGCTGAAAAGACAGGCGGCTTCTCGCAATATCTTCAGATACATGTCGTCGTTTTCTGGAATGAGTAGGCAGAGAAAGAGTTGGACCGGACGGCCGTCAGGAGCGTCAAGAGAAAGCGGTGCGCTGGTTCGGAGAAAAACGGCGGCGGGTTCGGTGATGCTCTCAACTCGTCCGTGAGGAAGCGCGCAACCGCTGCCGAGACAAGTGGAACCTAGCTTTTCACGTGCAATGAGCGCATCAAAGGCTTCGGTGTGCGAAATGCCGGCAGAGGATTCGAAGACTAGACCGGCCTCTTCGTAAAGGCGCTTTCGGCTCACAACGTTGAGGTTCAGTCGGACAGTTTCAAGAGTAAGCAGGGATGCAAGAAGATTCATGACGCGTCGGGCGGCCCTGCAAAGGACCGTCGAATCGAAAACATCAGTCAGTGTACCAAATGGATGGACAAATCAGAGCTTTCGGCGGGAACGCGCGGACGGAATGCCGGCGCATGTACGGTATTTGGCAACTGTTCTCCGTGCAATGGGCACTCCCTTTTTTTGGAGCATTTCGCAGATCATCTCGTCCGAAAGGGGAAGTTTGGGATCTTCGGCTTCGATGAGCTTGCAGATCATGGCTTGAATTTCGGATGCACTTTGCTCCTCTGAGGAGTCATTCTGGTTGCTGAAGGAAACGGCGCTGAATAGAGAGCGCATCTCGACTGTTCCTTGGCGGCAGGCAATGAACTTCCCGGAGACAGCTCGGGAGACTGTTGGGACGGAAAGACCAAGTTCGTCTGCAATCTGGCTGAGCGTCATGGGGCGAAGCGCGCTTGGCCCGCAGCGAAAAAAGGCTTGCTGGCGGGCAACGATAGCATCGGAGAGACGCTGTAATGTTGTACGGCGGGCTTCAATGCGCTGAATGAAGGTTTTGGCTTCGCTGAGCAATACTCGGCGTGTCGATGGATCAACTTCGCTTTGAGCTGCGTTAACACGCAGACGAATGCGCAATTGAGAGGACGGGTTGATGTGTGCTGTGCTGACACCGTCCACCGTTTTTACGACAATGTCCGGCACGATGTAAAGCGTATTGGCTTCGCGTGCAATCGGATAGGGAGAGAGAGTGCGTAGTGTACGCAACGCTTCGTTGAGAATCGAAGGTTTTCCATTGGCGAGCTTGAGAAGGGCGGAGCGATTGTCAGCGGCAACCTTGTCGAGATGTCGGGAGACGATTCGATTAAGCGTGTCGAGTGCGGCGGCGTGCATGGTTGAGGGATCGAGACGCTCAATCTGCTTCATGAGGGCTTCAACGGGGCCGGATGTGCCGATGCCAGGCGGATCCATGTTTTGAAGTATGCCTAGTGCTTCTCGCCATTCGGATTCGGACACGCCTTCAATCCCTTCCTCTTTGAGGATGCGCGCGTAATAGCGTACAAGCGTTTCGAATGCGGTCGTGAAGAAACCTCGATCGTCGAGTTCTTCAATAATGCAGGTGACAAGAAGACGCTGCCGTTGTGTTAGCGGCATGCATCCAAGATCGGAAATCAGTTCTTCCCTGAAGGATTCTGGCGCAGGAATGCGTTCGAAGGGAGCCTCGTCATTAGATGCCCCCAACCATGATTCGTACGGTTGATCTACCGGGGTCTCCGCTTGTGCGGCATCAAAATCGGAATCTTCCTCGCCACGAGCATCTGCTTGACCGGCATCAGGCTCTTCCACGCGATCCACGGTGTCAGCGGTGGACTGTGGAGGTTCTTCGGCTTCGAGCAGGGGATTGGCTTCGAGCATAAGTTCAATTTCCCCGAGAAGCTCCTGCGTCGGCATCTGAAGGATGCGAAGTGATTGCTGCTGCTCCTGAGAAAGGACTTGCTGTTGGGAAAGCGTGGCGAGGAGATGTGTTTCCATGAGACTACATTCGGAAATTTTCGCCGAGGTATATCTTGCGAACGGCCGGATCGTTGACAAGTTCGTCTGGCGTACCCGAGGCAAGCACTTCGCCTTCATTAATGATGTAAGCGTGGTCGCAGATTGACAAGGTTTCGCGGACGTTGTGGTCGGTGATCAGAACGCCAATGTTTCGTTCCTTGAGGAAGCGCACGATGCGTTGGATTTCGATCACGGCGATCGGGTCGACGCCGGCAAAAGGCTCATCAAGCAGAATGAAGCGCGGGTTGGCGGCTAGAGCTCGCGCAATTTCGGTTCGACGGCGTTCTCCGCCCGAGAGCGAAATGGCCTGATTCGTACGAAGATGCTGGATTTGAAGTTCTTCCAACAACTGGTTGAGGCGTTCTTCGATTACATTCTTCGGGAGCGGTCGTCCATCTTCTCCTTCCTGTAGCTCCAGAATGGCTCGCACGTTGTCTTCGACGGAGAGCTTTCGAAAGACGCTTGCTTCTTGAGGAAGATAGGAGAGGCCCATGCGCGCACGCTTGTAAATGGGCATGTGCGTGATGTCTTGGCCGTCAAGCTGGATCTTGCCGTCATCGGCAACAACCAACCCTACGACCATGTAGAAGGTCGTCGTTTTGCCGGCACCGTTTTTGCCGAGCAAGCCAACAACTTCGCCGGACTTGACGGCAAGGTTGACACTCTTGACGACGTTTCGCGGCCCGTAATGCTTTTTGAGGCCGAAAGCCTCGAGTGCATGGGTGTGCGTGTGGTTAACGGTTGCGTTTTCGGTCACGCTGGAGTCCTGTTACTGCTGTAGCTTGGTGGAATTGGAGAGAGGGGCGCCTTGACGCTGAGTGTCGGAAGATGACTTGGTGCGGGGCGCGATGATTGTCGTGACGCGCTTGCCTTCGCCGCTATTGACTTCGGAACGGGCATTGCGCATGTCGTAGATGATGCGCTCGCCACTCGTCATGTCCTTCTGCTGACCGTTTTCGTTGCGTGAGAGCTGGGCTCTGCCTTCGAGCGTGATTTTGTCAGTTTCCTCATCGTAGACGATTCGATTCGCACTTGCGTGAACCCATTCCTCAATGCCTTTAGTTTTGGGATCGCGCTTTTGCTTGAAGCGTGCGGGGGAGCCGGTTATCGTGGCGCGGCGGTAGCCTTTCGGTGTGATAGCCAGCTCGAGGCGGGCGCCTGTCAGGTTCATGGAGCCTTGGTCGACGGCGACGTTGCCTGAGTAAATGGCAGTCTGCTTGACTTCGTCGCCATTGAATTTGTCGGCATGGACTTCAATGGGCTGGCTCTTATCTGTGTTCAGGGCCCAGGTCGGCGCTGCGATCACAGCGAGGATGCTGAAAACGATAGACTTTTTCATTTTTGGCCTGCAATGGCGGAATTGTCGATGGATCGCGCGTTAGGGTGAAAGACCGAGACGACGCGGCCGTCAAGCTCGACGGTGTGCATGATGTTGTCGTATTTCATGCCGTTCGAGGCTTCGGTGGTATCGAGGCCGCGGCGCATGAAAACTTTTTGGTTGGTCTCGAATTGGTATATGTCGAGATAACCCTTGATGTATTCGGTCGTAAAAAAGATGTCAGGCTCATTCTGGAAGGCAGAACGCACTAATCGTACGTTTCCGGAGAGTTCCACGGATTCGAGACTGTCGTTGCTCCAGGCTTGGTTACCCGTAAGAGACAGCTGAGGCTTTTGGGGATCAAGCGAGTGGTAGCTGGCGTTAGTGGCGCGCATGCGTTCGTCTGAGAAATGTTCCATCTTGCTGGCGGACAGACGTGCGACTGCGACGCCGCGCTTGTCGAAGTCGGTAAGCGTGACGTTGCGTGCAGAAAAGTCGGGACTTGTTTCGCTGGGAACGTATTTCATCGTATCGATGCGCGTTCGAACCGAATAGTAGTAGCTGGCACCGACAAGCAGCAACAACAAGGTCGCGCCAATGATGGCGGTGATGCGTTCGCGAAGGACTAGGCTACGGTGAATCATTATTTTCCGAGGACATAGGTGTTGTGCACGAGTTTATCCCATGCGTCCTGAGATTTGAGGATGAGCTCGGACAATTCCCTGACAGCACCGCGACCTCCAGGGTGGCGTGACTGCCAGTGAGTGTAGTTCAACACCTCGGGATTCCCGTCTGCGGGCGTCGTAGAGAGGCCTACACGCATTAGAAGAGGCAGGTCGGGTACGTCATCGCCCATGTAGGCTACCTGTTCGTCTGTGAGACCGGTTTCCTCAAGAAGCGCTTCATAGGCTGTGGTCTTGAAGCGCTGGCCTTGCGCGATTCGAGTCACGCCGAGTTCCTTCATGCGTTCGGCGACAATCGCAGAAGTGCGGCCTGTGATGATTGCGATCTCGATGCCGTGCTTTTGCAGCATCTTGATGCCGAGCCCGTCTCGCACGTAGAAGCTCTTGTAGAGTTCACCAGTGCCGGAAACGTTGATCGTGCCGTCGCTCATCACGCCGTCAATGTCGAGAACGACCATTTTGATGCGGGCTGCTCGCTCATTCACTGTGGTCATGACGCCCCTCCCTAAAAACAGATCAAAGAACCTTGGCGGTCATCAAGTCATGCAGGTGTAGCGCGCCAATGAGTTTGTTGTCTTCGTCAACGACGAGAAGCTGGTTGCAATGGTAGGTGTCGAGAAGCTTGACGGCAGAGGCGGCAAGTTCCTGTGCGCCAATGGTCTTTGGATTGCGGGTCATTACGTCCTTCATGATGCACGGACGAATATCTCCAAGGCGTTCGATGAGCCGGCGGAGGTCGCCTTCAGTAAAGATGCCTGTTACGCGGTTGTTTTCGTCGACGACGGCTGTCATGCCGATGTGCTTTTTGGTGATTTCGCGAACGGCCTCAAGCACGCTGACCCCTTCGCGCACGGCCGGAATGTCATTGCCTTGACGCATGATGTCCTGGACATGGATGAGCAAGCGTCGGCCGAGAGCGCCGCCAGGATGGCTTCGAGCGAAATCCTCCTTCGTAAAGCCCTTGGCCGAGAGGGTCGCGACGGCAAGTGCGTCGCCGAGCGCCAGTGTGGCAGTTGTGGAGGAGGTGGGGGCCAGATTGAGCGGACAGGCTTCGCGTTTGACGTGACAGTTGAGATGTACGTCAGCATGTCGTGCGAGGCTGGAATTTGAATTTCCCGTGATGGCGATGAGCGTGGCGCCCTCACGCTTGAGCGTGGGAACGATAGTCAAGAGCTCATTGGTTTCGCCGGAGTATGAGATGGCAAGAACAACGTCGTTGGCAGTGATCATGCCGAGGTCGCCGTGTGCGGCCTCGGCGGCGTGCACAAAGTAGGCAGGAGTACCTGTGGAGGCAAAGGTGGCGGCGAGCTTGCGGCCGACATGGCCGGACTTGCCTACGCCGGACACAATCAGACGGCCTTTGCAGGAGAGAATGCGCGAAACGGCGTCTGTGAATTCGTTGCCGAGCGTAGAGGCAAGGTGCGTGAGAGCATCGGCTTCCTGGGTCAGAACTTCCTGCCCGAGTTGGAGAGCTGCCGCGGCATCGAATGCATGAGTGTTGCTCATTTGACGGTCCTTCTGTGCGGAAAAATTAGCTGTATAACCTGCTAATGATAACCTGTGCCATGCTCCCGAGGGGTTACCAAAGACGACAAAACCCCGCCGGGGGAACGGCGGGGTTGAAAAGCTGAAATGCTGAAAAAAAATCAGTGCTGCAGAATCTTGGAGAGGAACTGCTGAGCGCGTTCGGTATGCGGCGAATTGAAGAATTCCTGAGCCGGGAGATTCTCGATGATTTCACCTGCGTCCATGAAGATCACGCGATCAGCCACCTTGCGGGCAAAACCCATTTCGTGGGTCACGACCATCATCGTCATGCCTTCTTTGGCGAGCTGAACCATTACATCGAGCACTTCATTGATCATCTCAGGGTCAAGAGCGGACGTCGGTTCGTCGAAGAGCATGCAGATCGGGTCCATAGCCAGAGCGCGGGCAATGGCCACACGCTGCTGCTGGCCGCCGGACATCTGACCGGGGAACTTGTCGGCGTGCTTGAGAAGACCGACGCGGTCGAGAAGCTTCAGACCGCGCTCGGTAGCTTCCTCACGGCCGCGGCCGAGCACCTTCATTTGGGCTAGAACAAGGTTTTCGCGGATGGAAAGGTGCGGGAAGAGTTCGAAGTGCTGAAACACCATACCGACTCGGCTGCGAAGCTGAGGAAGGTTTGTCTTCGGGTCGCCTACGGAGATGCCGTTGACGATGATTTCACCTTTCTGGAAGGGTTCGAGCGCATTGACGGTCTTGATGAGGGTGGACTTGCCGGAGCCGGACGGTCCGCAGACCACGACGACTTCGCCCTTTTCAACATCAACGGAGCAGTCCTTCAGCACCTGAAAGTTGCCGTACCACTTGCTGATGTTCTTGATTTCGATCATTGCCATGATAGGGGGGATATCCTGTTCAAATTATTTTAGTGAGCCTGAGCCGTTCGCATTCTCGCCTGCAGTCGACGAATCAGCAGGGAGAGGGACAAGGAAACGGCAAGATAGCAGACAGCAGCAAAAGAGTACATCAAAACGAGCTGGCCGTCACGTTGGGCGATCTTGGAAATTGAGCCCATGAAGTCATTGCCGCTAATAACGTAGACGAGACTGGTGTCCTGGAAAAGGATGATCGTCTGCGTCAAAAGCACGGGCAGCATGTGACGGATGGCCTGAGGAAGCACTACGTGCTGCATGGTCTGAGCATAGGATAACCCAAGACCGTATGCAGCCTGAATCTGTCCCTTCTTCACAGACTGGATGCCGGCACGCATGATTTCGGCAAAATAGGCAGCTTCAAAGAGCACGAAAGTAATGATGGCTGTCATTTCGGCTCCAATTTTTACCGGATGATCGAGTCCAAGGACAATGCGAAGGATTTCCGGCATCAAAAGGAAATACCAAAAGAGCACGAGCACCAATGGGACAGCACGCATCAGGTTAATGTATAGCTTTGCCGGAGCAGAGAGCCAGCGCTTCTCGGAAATGTGGCAAAGGGCGAGGAGCGTGCCGAGAAATAGACCGCCGACGGCCGTAATGGTCGTGAGCTCAATCGTGTAGGCTGCGCCAGACAGAATAAAGCCCCAGCTGTTCGTAATCGAAGTGAAATCCATGACCGACTCCTTTGCTTATTTGGCGGCGATGAAGCCGGGAATCGTGCAACGCACTTCCATCCAGGCCATCAGGCGGTTGACGCACAATGCAATTGCGATGTAGAGGATCGTTGCCCAGAGGTAGGCGGCGAAGAATTGAAAGGTTGCCTCGCCCATTTCATTGGCTCGCATCGTGAGTTCCGGCAGCCCGATTGTCATGGCTACGGCAGTATTCTTGACAAGGTTCATTGCTTCGCTTGTCAGCGGTGGCATAACGAGACGGAAGGCCATCGGAAGAACGATGTAACGGTAACGTTCAATGGTCGTGAAGCCCAGGGCTTTGGCTGCGTTAGGCAGGCCTTGTGGAATGGATGTGATGCCGGCTCGGACCTGTTCTGCGATGCGCGAGGAAGTGAAGAGCCCCATGCATAGGAAGGCGGAGAGAAACTGGCTGTAAACAGGGTCGGTCTCGATCATCCAGTCCTTGTAGGCCGGAATGATTTCTGGAACGACGAAGTACCAGATGAAAATCTGGACAATAAGGGGAATGTTTCGGAAGAGTTCGATCCAACCTTCGCAAATTCCGCGAACCCATTTGTTTTCGACGGTTCGCAAGGTACCGACGATCGTGCCGATCGCCAGGGCAAGCATAAAGGCGGAAAGTGCGAGGCTGACGGTCCAGCCGGCGCCGTATACGAGATAAAGCCACCAAGGATCATCACTCAGCAGGGATGTTTCCCACAGAGTGTTGAGGGTCATGTTAAGTGCCATGGCGGAGGTTCCTCTTGTTTTTGGGAATTAAATCAAAAGGGATCCCCGGAGGTCTAATTGCTAGCTGACACCCCGGGGACCGTAAAGGCTGGAACTTAGATTCCGTCGCTGTTCGGGTGCGCGAAGAGTTCCTTCGTGACGCTGTTCATCGGGAAGTTAAGGTTGGCGTTCTTGGGCGGAATCGGGGATTCGAACCACTTCTTGTAAAGCTTGGCAAGCGTGCCGTCCTTGATCATTCCGATGATGGTCTTGTCGACCACGGCCTTGAAGGCGGGGTCGTCCTTGGCGAACATCGGGGCGTACGGTTCGACAGAGAGCGATGCGTCAAGGATCTTGAAGTCCTGCGGATTGGGCAGGTTCGAGATCTGTCCCGCGAGCAGCACGTCGTCAATGACAAAGGCCGAGGCACGTTTCTTGGCGACAAGCTGCATGGATTCAGCAAAGTCCTTTGTCATCAGGTAGCGGATTTTTACGCCGTTGTCCTTTTCAAATTTTTTGAGCAGAGCAACAGAGGTCGTGCCGGAAGTGACGGCAACGTTCTTGTTATGAAGATCCTTGAGGGAGTTGATGCCGGAGTCCTTCCAGACGGCAGCGGATACCTGAATGCCAAAGTAGTTGATGCCGAAGCCAGCTTCGCGCTGACGAGCTTTGGAGTTCGTCGTGGAGCCGCATTCGATGTCTACCGTGCCATTCTGAATGAGCGGAATGCGGTTGGCGCTGGTAACGGCCTGATACTTGATTGTCAGGTTCGGCATGTTGAGTTCCTTCTTCACGGCTTCGCTGACGGCCTTGCAAACTTCGAAACCGTAGCCCGTAGGGGTGCCGTCGGCCTGCAGATAGGAGAATGGAACAGAAGCTTCGCGATAACCGAGCGTCATCGTGCCAGACTCCTGAATGCGCTTGAGCGTGCCGGTAAGTTCGGCGGCGGAGATGGAGGAAGTGAGAAGCATGCCCGCACAGAACAGGCCGGTAAGCGGAAGAGAAAGCTTCATGGTGGAACTCCTGAAAATTGAGTCTGTCAGAGGACCGTGAGCATTAGTACGGTCGAGGGTGTGTTGTTATCTTTCGTAGCAAGCGGCGTGCCAAACGTCATAAGGTAAATGAATTAGAACGACAAAACGACTGTTGCAGAGCTGAAGGGTGTGGAGATCCAGCTTGTGAATGGGGAAGGCGGAAGAGACTGAGAAGAGGGATGACTCAAAAGTTGGACGGAGGAGTGCACCAAAAAAATGCGCGCACCGTTTTGGTGCGCGCTTTGGGTGCCGATAAGAGTGCGGAAGGTTATTCTGCCGGGCGGAAGGCAGGTTTGCGGCCTTCAAGGAAAGCGGCGAGAGCTTCTGCAGCCTCTGCGGACTGGGCCTGGCGGCGCCAGACGGCTTCCTCTTCTTCGGCGAGGCCTTCGAGGGCCTTGTTGCGCGGGGAGGTGAGCATAGCCTTCATGGCGCGAACGGCATTGGGCGGCAGAACGGCAAGGCGGGCAACTTTCGAGGCGACTAGATTATCCAAGGCTTCGTCGTCAGCAGTGCCAGTGATGATGCGCATGTCAAGAGCTTCGGCGGCGGTGATCGGTTCGGAAAGCATGAGCTTTTCCGTAGCGCGAGGAAGACCTGCTGCGGCAGCCATGATGAAGGCTGAACCGAAGCGGGTTGTGCGGCCGAGTGCGACGCTGGGCAACGAGAAGAGTGCTCGGTCGGAGGCGTAGACGAGGTCGCAGTATAGAAGCATTGAGAGTGCGGCGCCCACGCACGGTCCCTTTACTTGGGCAACGATGGGCTTGGGGAAGGTTCGCAGTGCAGCGAAGAAGTTCGTCATGGCGCGGTCGAGCACGTCCGGCTGAGCACGCAATTCGTCAAGATCGGCGCCGGCGGAGAAAATTTGTTCACCACCCTGAAGAAGAATGACGCGAACGGAGTCGTCGGAGGCGGCCTGAGCGAGAGCCTCCGTCATGGTGTCGAACATTTCGGCGCTGATGCTGTTGCGCTTCTGCGCACGGCTGATCGTCAGTCGGAGGATGCCGAATTCGGTGTTGGACAGAATGGCCATTGCTGTATTTCCCATGAAGAAAAAGATTAGAGGCGCGCCATTATAGGTGATCCGAGAAGGTGGAGACGTGCTTCACCCAGGGGTCCGTATCGCGGCTGTCGCTTGAGGATGGAGTGTAGCCCATTGCCGTCATCATGCTCTGCATGGCCTCGTTGCCTTTGAGAACGTGGCCGATAAAGTGGGTGACGCCGCGTCGGGCAGCCGAGCTTTCAATATGAGCCATTAGAACGCGCGCCAGTCCCCGTCGATGCCAGGCGTCTTCGACGACGATTCCGAACTCGGCCTCACCAGGCTTGCCTGTCAAACGCCAGCGGGCGACGGCATGGATTTCACCATCATGACCAAGTGCCCAAGCTCCCTCGCGGGCGTAGTCGAGCGAGGCAAGTTCACAGATGCGTTCGTCGGAAAGGTGTACGGATGTATGAAAGCGCAGGTAGAAGGTTTTGTCCGACAATCGTTGGAGAAAACGCTTGAGTGGATGAAAGTCGCCGGGGACGAGCGTGCGAAGTACGAGTTCTTCGCCGCTTCCCAGTGTCACAATGCGACCTTCTTCCCAGGGAGGGGCGCACACTGTGAGGTGCGGATAGTCGAGTTCGGGTTCAATAGATGCTTCATTCAAATGTACGTATGCGTCAATGATGGCAGCGCCGCCGTCAGTCCAGACGAGTGGATTGATTGTGAGGTCGCGAATGGCGGGAATACGTGCGGCAAGCACGGATAGCCTGCAGAGCATCTGAGCAATAAGCGTGCGGTCTGCAGGTGCCAGACCTCGGTAGGTTCCAAGAGCGCGTGCAATCCTGGTGCCTTCCACAAGGCGGTTGGCTTCATTTAGGGTGAGCGGCGCGAGAGCGGCTTTTTTGTCCTGATAAAGCTCGGAACCGATGCTTCCGGCACCGAATTCAACCACAGGACCGAGCACGTTGTCATAGGCGATGGCGAGATGAAGCTCTCGCACCGATGAATGTGGCACCATCTTCTGAACCACAGCTCCTTCCATTGGGGTCATGGGCGAGCGTTGAGCAAGATTCTTTTCGATGTCCTTCCATGCTTCCACAAGCCTTTCGCGATCATTGATATCCAGAATTACGCCGCCAATGTCAGATTTGTGCTTGAGTCCTGGAGTGGTGACTTTGAGGGCAACTGGCCAGCCGAGCTCATCGGAGGCGGCGCATGCTTCCTCGAGAGTGCGAACTTCGCGAAATGGTACGGTTGGAATGTCAAAACATGCAAGAAAGCGGCCGGTCTCGCTCGGTGAAAGGTAATGACGGCCTTCCAGACGTGCGCCGCTAACAATGGAGCGTGCCTCGGCAAGTTTGGCGGCATTGAGTTCGACCGACCATTCTGGAGGAATGCTCAATCGTTCGCAGCGCCGGCGAGCTTCGGCAGCTAGATATCCGAAGGCCAGCGCCGCAGCAACGGGCGACTGAATGGCGGAGATTGGTGCGTTGGGGACGGAGCGCAACTGTTTTCGGACGCTCAATGTGATTCGGTCGCTTACCCAAGCCGTTATGACGGGTTTGAAAGAACCTGCGGCTGTCTTGGCAAGAAGTTTGAGGGTCGGGTCAATCGTTGTTACGGGACTGGGGGCGACGACGACGAGTGCGCCGTCAATCATTGGATCCTGAAGTACGATCTGGAGTGTTTTTCTGTAACGTTCGGGCGCAGCCGTAGCGCCCACGTTGACAGGGTTCACGGCAATTTGTTGCGAGGGAAACGCTGTTTTCAGGTCCTTGATTGTAGCGTTGCTTAGCCCGTGAAGGTCAATGCCGCAGGCTTGAGCAGCTGAGGCGGTAAGTGATGCGAACCCCGAGCCGTTTGCAATGACGGCAATGCGGTTGCTTCGAGGAAGTCGGTTGGTGGCGAAGCCTGAGACGGCCGCTGTGAATTCTTCAAACGTGGGAACGAGTGTGGCTCCGGCGCGTTCGACGAGTGCGGCCAACGCAGCTTCACTTCCAGCGTCGGTGCCCATTTTGAAACAGGCAATCCGATCGGCTGCGTAACCTGATCCGCTGCCGGCTTTTAGGATGACAACGTGCTTTTGGGCGCATGCAGCCCTGAGGGACGAATAAAACTCGCGCGGTCTTCGGATGCCTTCGATGTGCAGTGCAATGACACGGGTATTTTTGTCGTTCGCGTAGTAATCAATGAGTTCGGGCATGTCAACGTCAATAGCGGCGCCCGTTGAGACTACGCCCGAAAAACCTAGTTCGGCTTCCTGTGCGTAATCAAGAAGCGCCGTTCCGATCATGCCGGATTGTGTGATGAGGGCGATATTGCCGGGACGCGGAAGGTTGGGCCAGTAGCTGGCGTTGACGCCGAGCCCAGGGTTCATGAGGCCGAGGGAGTCTGGGCCAATAAGTCGGATGCCATATTGGTCGGCCACTACCTGAAGTTTTTTAAGCCACGTAATGTCGCTCGCGTATGCGTTTTCGTCAGGGGTGATGAGTGCGTAGGCAACACCACGTTCGCCTGCATCGATAAGTGCCTTGAGAATGCGGTCGGCACGCAAGGAGATTACAACGAGATCGATGTCGCCGGGTACTTCACTGATGCTCGAGAAGCAGGGGCGTTCCCCGATGTATTTGTATTTGGGGTTAATCGCCCATGCATTCTTGAGCAGTTTCGAACGGGCAACTGCGCGCCATACGAACGAGCCTCGGCTTGCGGTTTTGTCGCTGGCGCCTATGACAGCGATGTTTTCGGGGCAGAGGGCTCGCTTGAGCGTTGAGCGAATGGGATTCAAGGTGGCCTCCCGGCGATGGATGAACCTTATGCGTATGTGTTCAATTGTGCAACGAACCGGCTGGAGAAGGCAAAGACGGCGACTGATGTGAAATTCGGTACACTAGGAATTGGGATGCGAGGCATTTCGCATCGCTTGTCCCGTAGCAAAGGTGAATATATGAAAGTTTACGGTGAACCTACAAGAAGCATCCGTTCCCTCGACAACGGTACGTCAATTGAGATCGTTGATCAGACGCTTTTGCCGTATCGCTTTGAAAAGCGTGTGCTCAGCGACTGGCGGGACTGCGTGGAGGCTATTCGCACCATGCGCGTACGCGGCGCTCCGCTTATCGGTATCACCGGTGCATGGGCGGTTGTTCTCGCCGTCAAGGAAAATCCCGAGAACGATGCCTTGCTCAAGGCTGCCGAGGTTATTGCTAATGCGCGCCCGACAGCTGTGAATCTTTCTTGGGCTGTTCGCCGCATGATGGGCACGCTCCTGCCGCGTACGCCGGCGCTTCGTTTTGAGGCTGCTGTCAAGATGGCGGAAATGATGACTCAGGAGGACGTGGAGATCTGTCGTGCCATCGGCGAAGCGGGCATGACACTCATATCTGATCTCTATACGAAGCTTCGCCGTCCGGTGAATGTGCTTACACATTGCAATGCAGGCTGGCTTGCCACTGTTGATTACGGCACCGCACTTTCGCCGATCTATATGGCGTTTGAGCAGGGAACTCCTTTACATGTCTGGGTCGATGAGACCCGTCCGCGAAATCAGGGGCTTCTCACAGCTTGGGAGCTTGGTCAGCATGGGGTGCCATATACGCTTGTCGCTGATAATGCAGGCGGACAGCTGATGCAGCAGGGCGACGTCGACCTGGTAATCGTGGGAGCAGACCGAATCACACGACGCGGCGATGTGGCAAACAAGATTGGCACCTATCTCAAGGCGCTTGCGGCATCTGACAATGAAGTGCCTTTCTATGTTGCGGCGCCGTCTTCAACCATTGACTGGACCCTTAATGACGGCAAGCGCGAGATTCCTATCGAGAATCGTGCCGCCAGCGAACTTCTGGTTGTCAACGGGATTGGCAGCGACGGCACTGTTCGATCTGTTCAGATTGCTGCGTCTGATGTGGCTGTGACGAATCCGGCGTTCGACGTTACTCACAATCGCTTTGTGACGGGCATCATCACAGAACGCGGCATTGTTAAACCGACGGATTTGGTGACGGTATTTGCCGACTTATTACCAAAGGGCTGAAGATATGATGCAGGATACGACAGCGCTTCGCGCCGAGTTGATTGAAACCGCCCGCGAAATGAACCGACGCGGGATCAATGTCAATAAATCTGGGAACGTCTCTGTGCGCGCCTGTTCGGCAAGCGGGGTTGAAGGCTTTTTGATTACGCCGACCGGCGTGCCGTATGAGAATTTGACGCCCGATCATTTGGTTTGGATCCCGTTGGTGAACCCACCGTCCTTGCAGAGTGCGGCGGGTGCTTTTCGTCCATCGTCCGAGTGGGAAATGCATGCGCGCGCATACCTGCGCCGTACCGATTTTAATGCGGTTGTACACACGCATTCTTGTTTTGCAACTGCGCTGGCTTGTCAGGACATGCCGATTCCGCCGTTTCACTACATGGTGGCTGCTGCAGGAGGGCATTCGATCGATGTGGCACCCTATGCGACTTTCGGAACTCCGGAACTTGCCCGTATTGCTGCCGAGGCGCTCGCTGTCAAGAATGCCTGTCTGCTGTCGCATCATGGAGTGTTGGCTGCCGGCAAGTCGCTCTTTGCCGCGCTGACCCTTGCGGCTGAAGTTGAAAATCTTGCTCATCAATATGTAGTTGTCAATCAGCTTGGCAAGCCGAAGCTGATTCCGTATGAGGAGATGAATCAAGTGCTGAAGAGTTTCCGTACATATGGGCAGCAACGAGTTGAAGATGAAGAGGAGGCCAAGTGACGGCGAAGGTACCGGAAAAATGGCTCAGGGTTGACGGTTCTGTTGTTTCGTGCACCGAAAGTGTCAAGGTTCTCAATGAGAATTGGCACGAGGCTCGCAACATGCTTCAGGAAATGTTCGAGGATGCCGTGTTGCTTGGTTGTGGAAAGGAGGCTTTCAAGGAGGAATTTCACCGTCTGATCAATGATCTTGACTGCGACTACAAGGAGCTCCTTCAGCCTGTCGAGGCCAAGGGGGCTTTGACAGGGAAGAAGTAATGAAAATCCGAATCTGGAGCTGTGCGCTTGCTTTTGCGGCGTGCGTTCTTCTGACGGCCTGCTCTCATCCGCAACTTATGGATCAGGGCATGACCGAAGTGCAGGTTGAAACCAGGCTTGGGGTGCCTCATGCGGTTGTTGATGTCGGCAACGGCATGCAGCGTTGGGTTTATTCCATGCAGCCTTTTGGCCAAGAAGTGTGGTGGCTTGAGTTTGACGCTGACGGAAGGCTTCTAAGGCGCGAGGAGGTACTTGATAGGGCGCATATGGCGATGATCAAGCCTGGTGAGAGCACGAAGAGGGATGTCTGGAACATATTCGGCAAGTGTGCACAGGAGTATGTTTTTGCACTGATTGATCAGACTGCCTGGATGTATCGCTTTCGTGACGACGGCATCTTTGACATGGCCTGCTGGGTGCAGTTTGACGTCAAGGACGTTGTGACAGAAGTGGGCTTTACCACCGATCCTTGGAAAGATAGGGACGGTTCTTTCTGGTTGTTTTGACATGTTTCAGTGAGAACAACGGCATGCAAGAAACGCAGTTCGAGTTGAGAATCCGGCGTGTCCAGAAAGCGGCTGAGGGCCGTTGGTTCGATATTTTGCTTGGAGCGGGCATACCTCAGCCGATGCTTCAGCGTGTCAACAGGCCGTGTCCGCTTTGCGGGGGCAGGGATCGCTTCTCTTTTTTCAGGGATCGGCTCGATGGTCACTGGTATTGCCGGGGATGTGGCTACGGCGACGGTTTGTCGCTTTTGCAGAAGTGGAGGGGCGAGGGGTTTGTTGAAACGCTTGCTTATCTCGAGAGAGTTCTTGGTTTGCCGGAATTAAAGTCAAATGTTGGCGAGGCGTTCTCGAGAAACGCAGAAGTGGAGGATGCCAAGCGCTTGCAGAGACAGGCCAGACTCCAGACTATCTGGGAGGAGTCTGAAGAATTATCCGGTTTGCCGCCAAGCGATCCAGTGAAGCGTTACCTATCCTCTCGCGGCATCTATGGCAAGAGGGTGGCAGAACTTCGAAGTCATCCGTTGTTGGACTATTGGGAAGAGTTGGATGATGGGGAGATGTCGCATGAGCGTTGGCCTGCCATGATAGCTCGCGTTACCGATGAAAAGGGGGAAATGGTTACGCTGCACAGAACCTATCTGACCCCCGAAGGAGCCAAGGCGCCTGTAGATTGTGCTAAAAAGCTTTATTCTGGGAGTGCTCGCGGCGGACTTATCAGGCTTGGTGAGCCTAGGGACGTGCTTGGCATAGCGGAAGGCATTGAAACGGCTCTTTCGGCAGGGATGCTGTTCAAGATGCCCGTATGGAGTGCCGTAAGCGTTGGCGGATTCCAATATTTTACGAAGATGCCTGCCGGAGTGAAGAAAATCGTTGTTTTTGGAGATAACGACAGGAGTTTTGTTGGGCAGGCAGGTGCATACGCGCTTGCCGCAAGATTGCACAGAGATAATCCGGGGCTCGAAATACAGGTGGAGTTGCCGAAGGTGGAGGGCTTTGACTGGAATGATGTCTGGATGCGTCGCCGAGCAGGCAGTCGTCGTCCTGCAAAGTCAGGATCTAGTTGACGTGCTTTTTCGCCGTCGTGAAAAAGGCAAGAAGGGTCGCTTTCGTAAGAGAGCGGCCCTTCTTTTTAGAACTTAAAGATCAGATCAGTTGATTACTGACCGGCGATTTCGAGTTCTTTCTTCTGCTCATTGCGCAGGCGAATGTGAAGCTCGCGCAGCTGCTTTTCATCGACCGGAGCCGGAGCGTGCGTCAGCAGGCACTGAGCGCGCTGGGTCTTCGGGAAGGCAATGACGTCGCGGATGGAGTCGGCTTCGCACATCATGGTAACGATGCGGTCGAGACCAAAGGCGAGGCCGCCGTGCGGAGGCGCGCCGAACTGGAGGGCGTCGAGCAGGAAGCCGAACTTCTGACGGGCTTCATCGTGACCAATCTTAAGGGCTTCGAAGACCTTGGACTGGACTTCTTCGCGATGAATACGAATGGAGCCGCCGCCGATTTCCCAACCGTTGAGAACCATGTCATAGGCCTTGGCATAGGCATGTTCAGGATCGGAGATGAGGAGATCCTCATGACCGTCGAGCGGGCAGGTGAACGGATGGTGGCAAGCAACCCAGCGCTGATCTTCTTCGGAGTATTCGAACATCGGGAATTCGACAACCCAAAGGGGCTGCCAACCCGGGGTGAAGAGTCCATGAGCCTTGCCAAATTCGGAGTGACCGATCTTCAGGCGGAGAGCACCGAGGCTGTCCCAGACGATCTTGGCCTTGTCGGCGCCGAAGAACACGACGTCGCCGTTCTGGGCGCCGGTGCGTTCGAAGATCGTATTGAGTTCTTCGTCAGAGAGATTCTTGACGATCGGACTCTGGAGACCTTCGCGGCCCTTGGAGAGATCGTTGATCTTGATGTAGGCGAGACCCTTGGCACCATAGATCTTGACGAATTCGGTGTAAGTGTCGATTTCAGAGCGCGGCATGGAGGCGGCGCCCGGAACGCGCAAGGCGACGACCTTGCCGTTGTGGAGGGACTTGACGCCGGAGAACACCTTGAAGTTGGAGTTTTCGACGACGTCGGTCACTTCAACGAGCTTAAGGTGGACGCGGAGATCGGGCTTGTCGGAACCGTACTGAGCCATGGCGTCGTCCCAGCGCATGACCGGGAACGGATTCTTGAGATCGACGTCGAGGACTTCCTTGAAGACCGTGCGGATGAGTTCTTCCATCATGGCGCGGATTTCATCCATGTTGAGGAAGGACGTTTCAATATCGACCTGCGTGAATTCGGGCTGGCGGTCTGCACGAAGGTCTTCGTCGCGGAAGCACTTGACGATCTGATAGTAACGATCGAAGCCAGCGACCATCAGGAGCTGCTTGAAGAGCTGCGGAGACTGCGGAAGAGCATAGAAACAGCCGTCCTGAACGCGGGACGGAACAAGGTAGTCGCGGGCGCCTTCCGGCGTGGAGCGCGTCAGCATCGGGGTTTCGATGTCGATGAAGCCGTGCTTGTCGAGGAACTTGCGGAAGGCCATGGCGGTGCGGTAACGCGTGCGGAGATTCTTCTGCATAACACCGCGACGGAGATCAAGCACACGGTACGTCAGACGCGTAGTTTCGGACAGGTTCTCGTCATCAAGGTGGAACGGAGGCGTAACCGAAGGATTGAGAATTTCGAGTTCATGGCAGAGAACTTCGACGCCGCCGGAAACGAGCGTTTCGTTCTTCGTGCCGTCCGGACGAGCACGCACAACGCCGACAACCTTGAGGCAGAATTCGTTGCGGCACTTGTCGGCCGTGGCGAAGACTTCGGGGCGGTCCGGGTCGCAGACGACCTGAACAATGCCCTCGCGGTCACGAAGGTCAATGAAGATCACGCCGCCGTGGTCGCGACGACGATGAGCCCAGCCGAAAAGAGTCACGGTCTGACCGATGAAGGATTCATCAACCAGGCCAGAGTATACGGTTCGCATATAAGCTCCGAGAAAAAGACCAACGCGCGATACGAGTGCTGTTGGTCACACGATTACAACGACAATGCTATGGCTTTGCAGAGCCGCAATGGTGCATGCGGCGGCGCAATGGGAGCGCCGCTGCGGAATCAGTTCGCGCCGCCTTCAAAAAGGCAAGAGCGCACAACAGGTAAGTTTACTGCCAACCAATGTTGAAAAACGAAAAAGCATGGCAGTTTGGGGTATTTTATCTAGATTTGCTCACACGAAAATGCATAAAGGCCGTTGCCTCGGACTGACAGTCCAGGACATCCGGCCTTTTTTCGCATTGGCAAGCGGAGATGCCGTTCTGCTTACTTCGAAGTGTCGGACTTGCGATGGGAAGCCGGAAGGGCCTTGTGTCCGCCGTTGAAGTCTGTGGCGGCCCAGCCAGTGCCCCTGAGTTCAAAGCCAGGAGCGGAGAGTTCCTTCACCAATGCATCCTTGCCGCACTGGGGGCACTTCGTCAGAGGCTTGTCGCTCATCTTCTGAAGAAAGTCCTTTTCAAAGCCGCAGTTAGTGCATCGATAAGCGTAGATAGGCATGGTATGAAAGTTTGGAAAGTAAACGTAGAGGGAACAGATTATAAGGAAGGAAAGGCGGTTAGGCTTAAAAAATCAGGGAAAAAGGCCGCCGCATCAATGATGCGGCGGCCTTTTATGAGCCGATTTCAATGAGAATTATTCTTCATCATCCACACGGTGGAACTTGCTGGCGAGCTCGGCCTGCTTTTGAGCCGGAACGGGCTGGTAGCTGTCGAGTTCCATGGACCAGCTGCCCGTGCCCTGCGTGAGGGCATGCAGGCGCGTAGCGTATCCGTCAAGTTCGGAAAGAGGCACGATGCCGGTGATTTCCATAAGACCGCCCGGAAGCGAGTCGGTGCCGGAAACCTGACCGCGACGGCTGGCGAGGTCGCCGGCGAGGTCGCCCATGTACATGTCGGGCGCCGTGATCTCGACGCGAACGATGGGCTCGAGAATCTTCGGCTGGGCGTTGGCAAGAGCATCGAGGAAGGCTTTGCGGCCGGCGGCGACAAAGGCAACTTCCTTCGAGTCGACCGGATGGCTCTTGCCGTCGTAGACCGTGACCTTGACATCCTGAAGAGGATAACCGGCGAGGTAGCCGGAGTCGAGAACTTCGCGAACGCCCTTTTCAACGGCCGGGATAAGGTTGAACGGGATCACGCCGCCCTTGACTTCATCATGGAACTCAAAGCCCGCGCCGCGTGCGAGCGGCTCGATGCGCAGGTAAACCTCGCCGAACTGACCGGCGCCGCCAGTCTGTTTCTTGTGGCGGGCATGGCCTTCGGCCGGAGCGGTAATGGTCTCGCGATACGGAACGCTTGGCGTGCCAGTGACGACTTCGAGCTTGAAGTTGACCTTCATGCGGTCGAGAATCGAGCGAACGTGCATTTCGGTAAGACCGCGAATTACGGTTTCGTTAAGCACGGCGTCATGGTCGACTTCCATCGTCGGGTCTTCGGCAAGCATCTTGTTGAGGACTTCCCCCATGCGTGCTTCATCACCGCGGCGGGAGGGCGCAATCGCGAGACCGAACATCGGCTTCGGGAAGTTGATCGGACGCATGCGAACTCCGGTGAGGCTCGGATCCGAGTGGAGAATCGAACCATAGGTGAGATCGTCGATCTTGGCGAGTGCGCCGATATCGCCGGGACTGAGGAATTCAGTTTCGCTCGTATTCTTGCCTTGGAGGAGCAACGGATGAGCGGCCTTGACGCCCTTCTTGTTGTCGTCGACGAAGAGCGTTGTGTCCTTGTTGATCGTGCCCTGATGAACGCGGAAAATGCCGATCTTGCCGATGTACGGGTCGTTGACGACCTTGAAGACCTGAGCTACGACAGGAAGATCCTTGTCGGGACGGGTGATGAACGGCGTGCCGTCGGCATTGACGAAAAGCGCGTCATTGGCTTCGGCAGGACTCGGCAGATGGCGAATGATGACCTTCATGAAGTCACGAATGCCGATCAGGTTCTTTGCAGAGACAAAGCAAACCGGAATGATGGTGCCTTCTCGAAGAGCCTTGGTGATGAGCGGATGCAGGGTGCGCGGGTCAACGCTGCCTTCTTCGAGATAATGCTCAAGCATTTCGTCGTCTTGTTCAACGATCTTTTCGATGAAGGCGCGATGAACTTCTCCGACGCTGAGGATGTCGGCTTCGCCTTCATCCTTGTCAAAGCAGTCGATGACGATGGAACGGTTGTTGGCCGGAAGGTTGATCGGGAGAACGCCCGGTCCCCAGACTTCCTGCAGGTCCTTGAGCAACTGTTCCAAGTCAACGTCGGGAGCGTCGAACTTATTGATCACGATCATTCGGCAGAGACCGCGTTCCTTGGCAATGTCCATCATGCGGCGCGTTAGAAGTTCAACGCCCTTGGTGGCGTCGACGACGGCGCAGACGGACTTGACGGCGTCAAGGGCGGACATGTCCTGCCCGATGTAGTCTGGATACCCCGGGGTGTCAAGCACGTGAATGCGGACGGGGGTGAGGTCGGGAAGAGCCGTATCAACATGAGCAACGGCCAGACGAATGGAGTGCTGAACCTGTTTTTCGAGAGCGTCGTTGTCGCACATTGTGTTGCCGCGCTCGATGGAGCCGAGTTCGGAAATCATGCCGGTGCGGTAGAGCATGGCTTCGATGAGAGAGGTCTTGCCGCAGGAGCCGTGCCCCACCAACGCTACAGTACGAAGATTCTCGGTCAGATAGTTGCTCATTGTTGTTCTCCTCTTCCAGAACAATGTTTTGAATGGCTGGTCAAGCCGCTAGTTTTTTAATTGTGCGCGTGTGAAGACATGGGTAGGACGTTATGACGAAAGATGTTGATTAATGTCGACAGGATGAAAGAAAACACTGGCTTTTTTAGCTAAAAGCAGGCAAACTATAAAATTGTGCAAACAAAAAAGCCTTGCCGTGTTGATTCCGCGGCAAGGCTTTTTTATTGGGATTTCGGGATCAGAGCTGATCACAGCCGATTTCAATGAGTTTCGGAATCCGGATCTCAATCTCGAGACCGTGGGGAGTAACGTTTCGTGCGGAAATGAAGCCGCCATGCGCGGTCACGCTCCGTTTGGCGATGGCAAGACCGAGACCGAAGCCCGTGCCGGTGCGAACATTGGCCCCCCGGACGAAGGGGGAGAACATGACGTCGAGTTCTTCTTCCGGCATGCCGGGCCCTTCGTCAAGGCACTTGATGATGAAGCAATCCGCGTTGGAGGAAAGAGAAAGCTCGATGGATGAACCTTCCGGGGCATGGCGCAGCGAATTGCGTGCAATGTTGTCGATGGCTCTGGCCAGTAAATTGCCGTCCGCATCAATGATGGGATCACCCTCGAGAGTAGTTTTTACGGTGACGTTTTTTTGCAGGGCTTCGAAGCTGAGGTCGTCTGCGACGCCCTCGACGATGTCTGCAAGCCCAACGGGAGATTTTGTCATGTTGTCGCCGTTTTCAAGGCGTGCATACGTAAGAAGTGATTCGACGAGCTCGTTGATGTTTCCTACTTCTTTCTCAATGCGCTCGAGTGAATCCGAAGTGCGTTCGGGGTCGCGCCTTGCAAGCTCAAGGGCGACTTCGATCCGCGCGAGCGGACTGCGCACTTCATGGCTTACGTCATGAAAGAGTCTCCGCTGCCTGTTGATGAGAGCTTCGATCTTGTTCGCCATGCTGTCGAAGACGCGCGCCAGATTGGCAACTTCGGTGTCGCCTTGGGCAAGTTTGTCGGAGGTGCGCGTGTCGAAGGCTCCGTCAGCAAAGCGTCGCATCGCGTCGTCAAGTGTGTGAAGGCTGCGCGTATAGAGGCGGGCAAGCAACCAGGAAACCAGAAGTGTGAAGAAGGCTGCAAGAGAAAGCGTCAGGGCAACCGGGAAATAATGTAGTTCTGGCGGAATCAGTCTGATTGGAAATGCGACGGTTCGAACGGCGAAGAATTCACAGGGTTCGTTGTTGATTTCAACAGTTCGAATGGGAAGGCGCTTGTCGGGGGAACCGGCATGGCGCTGTGGAAGCTTTCGAATGTCGGCCAGGCTTTTGTAGGCTTTTTCGGGGAGTTTGCGACCTGAAATCTCATTTCCGTTGCTGTCGAGCACAAAGACAATGGGATTGGTGTTCAGACGCTCGTTGCGAAGCCAGGCAACAAGCCCTTCCTTGCCGGCAATCTCATAAATGCCTACGGCGCTGTCAACACTTTTTTGGGCGATGAAGCGCCATTCGATCTGACCGATATCTTCGTTTCGTCGAATTTGTGCGTAATAAGCCGTTATCCAGACGCAGGTAGCAGTGAGCAGGATGACGAGGCTGAAACCGGCGAAGAGTTTTCCGAAAAGCGTGTTGAACAAGCGTGCTGGCATGAGCGACTCCTTCTTTTCGGCAAGGCGTGAAAATGATCGGTCAGCGAACGACGAACTGATAGCCTACGCCGCGGATGCTTTCGATCGCGACGCTTTTTCCGAGTACTGCGGCAAGCTTGTGTCGGATCGAGGAAACGTGGACGTCGATGGCGCGGTCGTAGCGCTGCATTGTGCGGCCAAGCACTTTTTGATAAATCTCGTCCTTCGGAACAGGGGTTCCCACCTTGCGTGCCAGAACCTCAAGAAGCGTGAGTTCCGTGCCCGTCAGGTCGATGACGACACCATTGGCAGAAGCCTCGCGTCGGCTAGGGTTAATCGTGAGGGGGCCGGCTACCACAGGCGCAATGGCCGAGGGCATGTTGGCCGTTCTGCGCAGGATTGCATTGAGTCGTGCAGCCAACTCGCGCGGCGGGCAGGGCTTGGGGACGTAATCGTCGGCGCCGAGTTCGAGACCGATGATGCGGTCGACAGGGTCTCCCTTGGCGGTGAGCATCAGTACAGGGATCTGGCTCTTTTCACGGATTTGCTTGAGAACTTCTACGCCGCTCATTCCGGGCATCATCACGTCGAGGACGACGATTTCAAATTCCTGCTTGGCGAGCAGTTCCAGGGCTTCCGTACCGTTGTGTGCCGCAACCGGGGCAAAACCTTCGAGCTGCAGGTAGTCGACGAGGAGAGTGACGAGCTCGACGTCATCGTCGACTATGAGTATGGGGCGGGGATGCTTGAACATAACGAACCCGAAAATGGCGGCTGAAACCGTGACATGGAACAATGGAACGTCTCATGTTAACAAAAATTGGCATGCAAAAGTTTGTTACGTGAACTGTCGAAACCTTTACGCGGAGATTGTAGAACCCTGTTTGGGACTGTAGGAGAATGTAATTGGGGATCTGAGGCAGAATGTTTGTGATTCTCGTTTATTTTTTCACTCAGACCGAACGCAACAGAAAATAATCCATGATGAATCCGACGATGATGAAAAGGTCGGTGCCGGGCCTGCTGATCGGTGCGCTGTTCCTTTCGGGGTGCGCCGTTCAAATGCCGGACATGAAGACCGTGGCCGAGGAGGCGTCTCCTGCGGCTTGGAGTGTTTCGATCTATACGCAATCTTCCGCGGATCCTGCTGAATTCTGGCAGTCCTGGGGTGATCCGAAGCTTGTTGCGCTTATTGAAAAGGCTCGCAACGCGAATACGGATGTGCTGACGGCACTCGCTTCCCTGCGCTCAGCAAGGGCTGGCCTTTCGGATGCTCGGCATTCACTGTTCCCTTCGGCTTCTATAGGGGCGGATGGCACGCATCGTCATGCGAACGGCGGGTCGAGCGAAAGTTTTTCCGCGGCGGCTGACGTGAAGTGGTCGTGGAACCTCGCGGGAGCGGATTTGTCGAACGAGACTGCCCGCCGTTATGAAGCGTTGGCGAGTGAAATCTCTGTTGCGGATGCGCAGGCGCTTGTTGAGGCTGAGACGGCTCAGGCGTATATCAATCTTCGCTCGACACAAGTGCTTCTGAAGGTTGCTGAGGAAACCGTAAAAAATTACGAGGAAAGTGCCGAGATCGCTTCTTGGAGAGCTAGTTCCGGGTTGAGTAGTGCTTCGGAGGCAGAGGATGCGCTTTCTCAGGTCGCTTCTGCCAAGGCGCGCATTCCGCAATTGCGAGCAACAGAGGCGTCCTATCGCAATGCACTGGCTCGGCTGACGACCATGCCGGTCGATAAGCTCGATTTGGGAATCGGTCCTGTTCCGCAGGTGCCTGTTCGTCTGACAGTCTCGATTCCAGCTGAGACACTGATGAAGCGTCCTGATATTAGGAGTGCCCAGGCTTCACTTTTGTCGGCCGGTTCGGATCTCAAGACCGCTCGGGAAAACTATTTCCCTACGCTTTCACTTTCGGGATCTGTGGGCACGCAGGCTGCTACGCTGGGAGCCCTCGGGGCTAGCGGGACAGGAATTGCTTCTTTGGTCGGGGCACTTTCGATGCCCGTGCTCAACTGGGGAAGTCTTGCGGCTCAGGAAGAAAGAGCTGCGGCTTCACTAGATAAGGCTAAGGCGAACTATTTGTCCGTGATCGTCAAGGCTCTGGAAGAAACGGACAACGCATTGAACGGCATTCGTTCTGCTCAGGATCGTACGGATCTGCTTCAGGCGGCATTGAAGCACACGGAAAAAACCTATGAATTGACGGAGCTTGAGTATCGGTCCGGCATTGGTGACTACTCAATGCTTCTTCAGGCACAGCAACGCTTTCTGACTCTTAGGGAAAGCGTGACAAACAACTTGGCGGAGCTTTCTCTTCAGCATGTGAAGCTCTATCGCGCTTTAGGTGGCGCTTGGACGGTACAGGAGAGAGCAAGATGACTGAGAATGAAAACAAGGATCGCACGAGGCTTCTGCTTAACGATGAAAGCCGTTCGCGATATGTCCTTTGGGTTGCCGGCGGCGTAATGGCTGCGCTTGTCGCCGGCGCATGGTATTGGTATCAAGGCACGCAGAGTACCGATGCTTTCAAATATGTGACGGAGAATGTAGAGCGCGGTGATGTGCATGTCACCGTGTCTGCCGACGGTACGCTTGCACCGGTTCGGACTGTGTCGCTTGGTTCGGAACTTTCGGGCATTGTTCGAGAGGTGAACGTCGATGTCAATGACGAAATTAAAACAGGCCAGAGCCTCATTGTGCTGGACAAGCGCATTCTTGAGGCCAAGGTGCTTCAGAATCGTGCCTCATTGCAGAGCGCCGAGGCTACGCGAAGCAAAAATGCGGCCAGTCTTCGTGAGGCGGAACTCAAGCTCAAACGCATGCAGGAACTCAATCGCCTCTCCAAAGGCAGCATGCCGAGCAAGACCGAACTTGAAACGCAGGCCGCTTCTGTTGAAACTGCGTGTGCGGCAGTAGCTGTGGCTGATGCAAATATTGCCGATGCCAAAGCATCATTGCAGACGGCGGAGACCGATCTTTCCAAGGCTGACATCAAGTCCCCCATTGATGGGGTGGTCCTTGCTCGTTCGGTCGAGCCTGGTTATGCAGTGGCTGCGAGTCTGCAGGCTGTCGAGCTTCTGTCGCTTGCGACTGACTTAAGTCAGCTTGAGCTCAAGGTGTCTGTTGATGAGGCAGATATTGGTGTTGTCAGGCAGGGTTTGAAGGCTTATTTCACTGTTAGCGCGTATCCGAATCGCCGCTTCCCGGCCGAGCTTACTAAGGTCTCGTTTGGAGCGACGAAATCAGAGAATGTGGTGACTTATACGGCTTATCTCAATGTGGACAACAGCCAGATGCAGTTGCGCCCGGGCATGACTGCTTCAGCCACCATTTCTACCGCTGACAAGCAGGATGTGCTCCTCGTACCCAACTCAGCTTTCCGTTTCCGTCCAACGGAAGCATCCAGGGGCGGTAAATCGAAGATGGGCGCCATGATGCCCGGGCCTTCCCCGCACGGAGCCGTTTCCAAAAAGGTGAAGGAGATTGCGCAGCACGGTCAGGCCAACAGAACCATATACGTTTTGCGGGATGGCAAGCCGGTGCGTGTAGATGTAGTCACAGGCCTCACTGATGGTACGCAGACTGAAATTGTTTCAGGCGATCTCGCCGAGGGAGACAAGGTTGTCGTTGATCAGCAGAAGGGCGCCTGAAGTGCTCGGGAGAGACGAAATGGGATTGCCTCTTGTTGAACTCGTCGATATTCGCAAGCGATACGGTTCGGGCGAAGCTGCCTTTGACGCTTTGCGTGGCGTGAGTTTCACTATCAACGAAGGCGAATTCGTGGCCATTATGGGGGCTTCGGGCTCAGGAAAGTCGACAGCCATGAACATCATTGGTGCGCTTGACAGGCCGACAGCTGGTGCATACCTTTTCAGCGGCATGCATGTTGAAAGTCTGACTCGTGACCAGAGGGCGCTGCTTCGTCGAAAGTATCTAGGTTTTGTTTTTCAGGGGTTTAATCTTTTGGCCCGAACAACTGCGCTAGAGAATGTGGAACTGCCGCTTCTCTATCGTGGAATGGGGGCTTTCGAACGCCGCAAACTTGCGCGCGCCGCTCTTGATCGCGTGGGGCTTTTGAATTGGGAGCACCATACGCCTGCCGAGCTTTCTGGCGGACAGCAGCAGCGCGTTGCCATTGCGAGAGCCATTGTTACGCGTCCCAAGCTGCTTTTGGCCGATGAACCGACAGGAAGTCTTGATACGGCGCGAAGCGAGGAAATTATGACGCTCTTGTCGGATCTCAATTCCGAGGATGGGATTACGGTCGTTCTGGTTACACACGAGCCTGACATGGCTCGATATGCGAAGCGTCATCTTGTCTTTAGAGACGGTCTCCTTATCAGCGATAGCAGCAAGGAGGACCGGGCATGATCGGCAATGCTTTCATTCTGGCTGTTCGCCAGATCATTCGTAATCCGCTCAGAAGCCTGCTGACTGTGCTTGGTGTTGTAATCGGCGTTATGGCAGTGATTACGATGGTAACGGTCGGCAATGGCGCTTCTCAGGCTATTCGCACGCAGATTGAATCCTTTGGCAACAATCAGCTGATGCTTCGCCCGGGCATGCGCATGGGGCCGGGACAGACTGTGGGGGCGCCGAGTTTCACGCTGGAGGACGCCGTAGCACTCAAGAGTCAGATTGCCGGCATTGTTGCCGTGGCTCCACAGGCTTCCAAGTCCATGACGATTGTGGCCAATGGACGAAACTGGCAAACCAGTGTGATAGGCACGGACAACAACTACTTCACCATTGACAATCGCGACATTATTGAGGGTCGTGTTTTTGAGGTTGGTGAGATGCAGTCGGGAGCAGCAGTCTGCGTGATTGGCGGCACTGTTCAGAAGGAGATTTTCGGAGAGGGAGCTGATGTTATTGGCCGTACGATTCGAACCGGTAATTTTTCCTGCCGCGTGGTGGGCCTGCTGAAGACCAAGGGAACGGCCGCTATGGGTGGTGATCAGGATGACTTGCTTGTCATGCCGATCAAGACGATTCAGCGAAGGGTGATTGGCAAGAACCGAGTCGGGGCCCTTCTGATTTCTGTGAATCCGCAGTCCGATCGCGATCGCTTGCGAGAAGCTGTTACGGAGCTCATGCGTGAGCGCCGCAGTCTCTCCGACGGTGAGGATGATAATTTCCAAATTTTGGATACGGCCGAGATTGCAGCTAAAGTGGCATCCACAACGCAGATCATGACGACGCTGCTTGCTGCTGTGGCGGCGGTGAGCTTGCTTGTGGGCGGCATCGGCATCATGAATATCATGTTGGTGTCCGTAACGGAGCGTACGCGTGAGATCGGCATTCGTCTTGCCATCGGTGCCCTTGAGCGCGAGGTGCTGCTTCAATTTCTCATTGAGGCTCTGATGCTCGGTTGCATGGGCGGCGCGATCGGCGTACTTGGTGCTTTGGGTTTATCGAAGGCACTCGCGGTCTTTATGGGGGTTCCCTTCATTTTCAATCCAGGCATCAATTTGTTGGCATTCACTGTATCGGCACTTACGGGGGTAGTTTTTGGCTTTTTCCCAGCCAGACGCGCGGCTAAACTCGATCCGATAGAGGCAGTGCGGCACGAGTGACGGATGAGAGAAAAACAAAAAGGCCCAGTTCAATAGAACTGGGCCTTTGGTTAACTGGCGGAAACAGTCGGTTTAGAACGGAACATCGTCGCCTTCAAGCTGGTCGAAAGCGGTATTGGATGTCACCGGAGCACTCTGGCGGGCCGGCTGCGCTGCCGGCTGAGCTGCGGGGCGCGGGGCGCGCGGAGCGCTTTCGAAACCATCATCCATGCCCTGATTATCGGACTGGCGGCGGTCGAGGAGCTGCATTGTTTCACCGATGATTTCGGTGGCATAGCGGTCAGTGCCGTCCTTGGCCTGATACTTGCGGGTGCGCAGGCGGCCTTCGATATAGCACTGGCTGCCCTTGTGGAGGTATTCCTTGGCAATTTCGGCAAGACGGGAGAAAAGGACCACGCGGTGCCATTCGGTTTCGCTGACGGTCTGGCCTTCGGCGTTGCGGTAGCGGCGCGTCGTGGCGATGTTGAGTGTCGTGATGGCGGTACCGCCGTCCGTCGTGTAGCGGGTTTCGGGATCGCGGCCGAGGTTGCCGATCAGGATTACCTTGTTGATGGAAGCCATAATTAACTAACTTGCAAAAATATATCTATCGAACTTGAATTGCTTCACCTTGTTCATGCTGCCTGCGGGGCTTGGGTTCCGTGAGGCCAAGAGCAAGCAGGAACCAACACAGCATAGCAAAACTTGATGCATAGAACACGGCCTGCGCAGAAAAATGTTGGGCGATCCAGCCGCCTGCTGCGCCGCCAACGAAGAGCCCGAAGCTCTGCGTCGTGTTGTAGATTCCAAGCGCCAGGCCTTTGTCGGCTTTCGGTGCGGTGCGCGAAATGAGTCCGGGAAGCGTAGCTTCGAGGATGTTGAAGCCGATGAAGAAGAGCGTCACGAGAAAGGCCACTTCCCATGCGGAATGCATAAGGAACGAGAAGAGCACGAAGACGACGGCGAGAAGCAGGATGTTCATTCGCAGAAGCGATGTGATTTTGCCTTTGCGTTCGGCCCAGACGATTGGCTTCATCATGACGGCAAAGCCGATGAGCACGGCGGGAAGATAAATGTACCAGTGATGCAGTACAGGAAGTCCCATCTTGACGAGCTGTGTCGGAATAACGACAAAAAGCGCCATTTGCACGCAGTGCAGGCAGAAGATGCCGGCATTTAGGCGCAGCAACTGTGGATTGAAGGCAACTTTTTGCCAGGGCTGGTGGTCGTTCGCTTGTTCGGCGGCGACTGCAGGTGCGTCAGGCACGATTTTGAGAACGACCCAGACGGCACAGGCGGAGAGAATGGCTGTGATCCAGAAAAGTCCTGGCACACCCCAAAGTTCGGTGAGGGGAGGGGCGGCAACCAGACTGAAGGCAAACGTCAGTCCAATTGAGGCGCCTACGAGTGCCATGGCTTTCGTAATGACGCGGTCTCTCACGCTGTCTGCAATGAGTGCGGTGACGGCTGCTGAAATGGCGCCTGCACCCTGAAGAGCGCGGCCGAGCATGACTGTCCAGATTGTGGTGCCCATGGCGGCGACGATGCTGCCTGCTATGAAGAGCAACAAACCGGCAATGATGACGGGCTTGCGGCCAAGACGGTCGCTCGCTGCGCCGAAAGGAATCTGTAGCACGCTTTGCGTAAGGCCGTAGATGCCGAGAGTGAGACCGACCAGAAAGTCATTGTCTCCGCCAGGGAGATTCCTTGCGTAGACGGCGAATACGGGGAGTATGAGGAATAGTCCCAGCATGCGCAGAGCAAAAATGCCTGCAAGAGAAATGCTGGAGCGCTTCTCCTGAGCCGTCATGGTTCCGGAGGCGTTGGAGGGATCGTGTTTGGCGCGCATGAATAGCAATGTGAATGAAAAGTCGGGGGAGCATCCTTTACCCGAACGGTAGGACAGTCTATATTCATAAGTCTGTTTTTGGCCTTAAGACCGATCCTGCTCATGATGAAAGCCATCTCCGTGCGCGGCGCGCGCACTCATAACCTCAAGAACGTCAGTCTGGACATTCCGAGAGACAAGCTCACGGTGATCACAGGCCTTTCCGGAAGCGGCAAGAGTTCGCTCGCCTTCGATACGCTTTATGCGGAGGGGCAGCGTCGCTATGTGGAAAGCATCTCAGCGTATGCGCGTCAGTTTTTGGAGTTGCGTCCGAGGCCTGATGTTGACAGTATTGACGGACTGTCTCCCTCCATTGCCATCGGACAGAGAAGGACTTCGGGATCGTCGCGTTCGGTCGTGGGTACTGTTACGGAAATTTCCGACTATATGAGGCTACTCTTTGCTCGTGCTGGCGTGCCGTATTGTCCGACGCATGCCCAACCTTTGGAGATGAGCTCGATAGCCTCGATCGTCGACCGCACGCTCACGCTTTCGGATGGCGCAAAAATTATGGTGCTGGCTCCCGTTGTTCGGGGAAAGACGGGCAATTTTAAGCCGTATTTCGAGAAGTCGCTTTCTGATGGGTATGTGAGATTTCGAATTGACGGTGTTGTGCAGGTGCTTGAAAGCGCTCCGTCTCTCAATGACGGATGCCCGCATGATGTCGATGTCGTGGTCGATCGCTTGAAGGTTGCCGCGGATGCTCGAACTCGTTTGGCTGAGAGCTGTCAGAGTGCGTCCGAGTTGAGCAATGGTCGTGTGTATATCGAAGAATTTGGTACCGGTATGCACTATGAGTTCAGCACGCAGTTTGCGTGTCCGCTTTGCAGTTTCAGCGTGCCTGCTTTGGAACCGGTTCATTTTTCGCCTTTTAATCCAGTAGGACGCTGCCCGTCGTGCGAAGGAACGGGGTTGGTTCGTGCCTTCGATGTCCAAAAGGTGGTGGCAGCTGAGGGAGGCACGCTTGAAGCTGGTGCCATTCCGGGATGGGATGCAAGGAACGGGCGCAAGTTCAAGCTTGTCGCTGCGGCGGCGGAAGTGCTTGGCGTTTCAACTCAAACGCCGTGGAACGAATATTCGCGGGAAGTGAAGCAGGCATTTCTTTACGGGAACGAACAGACTCGCTCCATGCCGGTTCCATTCATTGGCGTGATCAATGATCTTCAGCGGCAGTGGAATGATCCCAAAACTCTCACTCACGTGAGACAAGGGCTTGATGCGTACCGCTCCGATGTGACATGTCCTGTGTGTCATGGTGAAAGACTCCGTCCTGAACTTCTCTCGGTTTTTGTAGGGGATGGTGAGGATCGCTACTCCTATGGCGAGATGAATGCAATGAGCCTTTCTCAGTTGCGTGAGGCATTTTCCAAACTTACGTTCTCGGACCGGCATGCTGCCGTTGCAGAGCGTTTGACGTCGGCCATTTCGAGCAGGCTTTCGTTTCTTGAAAACGTGGGATTGGGATATTTGTCTCTTAATCGTCGTGCCGACACGCTATCGGGCGGCGAAATGCAGCGCATCAGGCTCGCAAGCCAGATTGGATCCGGGCTTACGGGCGTGCTTTATGTTCTTGATGAACCGAGCATCGGCCTTCATCAGCGTGATAACGAAAAGCTTTTGAAGAGTCTTGAGGAGCTTCGAGACTTAGGCAACACTGTCATCGTTGTGGAGCATGACGAGGATGCCATGCGCAGAGCGGATTATCTTGTTGACATGGGGCCTGGAGCAGGCGAACACGGCGGCGAGGTGCTCGCCGCCGGTACGCCGGAGGAGGTTATGGCGAATGAGCGGTCCGTGACGGGAAAGTTTCTCAAGGGGGAATTGACAATTCCTGTTCCCAAAAAGCGAAAGAAGCCCGAACGAGGATGGCTCACGCTAACAGGCGCCTGCGGACACAATCTTCAGAACGTTACGCTCAAGGTGCCGGTCGGTCTTCTGAATGTAGTAACCGGCGTGTCGGGATCCGGGAAGTCCTCGCTTGTCATCGATACTCTTTACGCAGCGATGGCGCGAACAGTCAACCGTGCAACGACGCAGATGCCGCTACCTTACGATCATATCGAAAACCTTGAGGCCTTTGACAAGGTCATCATGGTCGATCAGTCTCCCATTGGTCGTACGCCTCGATCGAATCCAGCGACTTATACGGGCATTTTTGCTTCCATTCGAGAGGTTTTTGGACAGACTCAGACTGCGCGTGAACGCGGCTATACCTCCAGTCGTTTCAGTTTCAACGTGAAGGGCGGCCGATGCGAGGCGTGTCAGGGCGACGGAATCATCTGCATGCAGATGCAGTTTTTGCCGGATGTCTATGTGCCTTGCGATGTTTGTCATGGACGCCGTTATAACCGCGAGACGCTTGAGGTGACATACGCAGGCAAGAATATCGCCGATGTGCTTGAGATGACTGTTGATGAGGCTCTTCCGTTCTTTGATGCCTATCCGAAAATCAAGCGCGTTTTGCAGGCTCTTGTGGATGTCGGACTGGGTTACATCAAGCTCGGCCAGAGCGCGACTACTTTCTCCGGCGGCGAGGCGCAGCGCATCATGCTTGCCGCAGAACTCGCACGTCCGGAAACGGGACGCACGCTCTATATTCTTGACGAGCCGACGACGGGCTTGCATTTCAAGGATGTTTTGCAGTTGCTGGCAGTCTTGCGGCGTCTGACCGATCAGGGCAATACGGTGCTTCTCATTGAGCATAATCTTGATGTGGTGAAGTGCGCCGACTATGTGATTGACATGGGACCTGATGGAGGTGAAGACGGCGGTCGGATTCTGGCTGAAGGAACGCCTGAGGAGGTGGCGAAGGCGAATAGCGTTTCTTCTCCGTATCTCAAGCGAATTTTATAAGTCGATTTAAGAGGGGCGTGTTTTGTCCGTAATGATTCTGGGTGCGTCCGGCCGTCTTGGCCGGGCGCTTTGGGCTTGTCGTCCCAGGACTCTTGAGGTGACGGCTTTGACGCATGCCGAACTCGATGTGACGGACATTCAATCGCTCGAGTCGCTAGTAGCCCTTGCTCATCCTGAGGTGGTGATCAACGCGGCGGCCTGGACCGATGTTTCGGGGGCGCAGATTCAGGAGGCGGCCGCGCATGCTGTCAATGCCGCGGCGCCGGGAGCCATGGGGAGGCTGTTCGCACGTCTGGGAATTCGGATTGTTCATTTTTCCACCGATTATGTCTTTTCCGGCGAGGGACGTGATGCCTGGGACGAGTCGTGCAGGCCTCAGCCGCGCGCGTCAGGTGTCTACGGGATGACCAAGTTCAATGGCGAAAGACTGCTTGAAGAAAGCGGCGTTTTCGGTTCCATTGTGCGTGTTGGGTGGCTTCACAGTGGAGAACGCGATTTCGTGAGCGCGATACTTTCCGCGGCTGCTGAGGGCAGGCTTCTTTCTGTAACTCGATCGCAGGTGGGGACGCCGACTTCAACCGAAGCGTTGGCTCGATGGACGTGGAATGCATTGCCCGAATTGACGAAGCCTGATCGATTGGGGGTTGTTCATTATGTCGAGGACGGCGGGTGGATTACCCGAGCCGACATGGCCGCTTATGTACTGGCGGTTGCTGAGGAGCGAGCAGTCAGACTTGATGAACTTGAGCTTGCCAGGCGGTTTAGATCGGCTCGGGAGACGATGAGGACGCCGGAGTCGGATGACGGCTTTCGCCCGTTGAATTGTCGGTTATCCAGCCTTCGAAAGAGTGAATTTCCAAGTACGGAAAACTGGAAACTGGGTGTGGAGAAGTCTGTGGATAACGTTTTTATGGATAAAATGAGTCTGTGGATAACTTTCTGTGACGGTTAGGAAATCCTTTGAAATTCAATATGATGCGGTAATGACGGCCGCCTGTTTGGCGGCCGTGGATAACTTTGAAGTTTTTTTCTGAGAACAGCTTTAGCTTTTTCGAGACTCGAAATTCCAAGCGTCTCGACACATGTCATCAATGGTGCGACTGGCCTTCCAGCCGAGCAGTACTTCGGCGCGTGAGGGGTCGCACCAGTTGGCGGCAATGTCGCCTTCACGTCGGGCAACGAGCTCGTAGGGAACGGGGCGGCCGCTTGCCTTTTCAAATGCCTTGACGACTTCTAGCACGCTGTAGCCTCGACCGCATCCGAGGTTGATGGCGATCCAGCCGGAGTGATTCATGATGTAAGGAACGGCCTTGGCATGGCCGTCGGCAAGATCCATCACGTGAATGTAGTCGCGAACGCCCGTGCCGTCCGGGGTCGGATAGTCGTGGCCGAAGATGCGCAGTCGAGGCAGGGTTCCGTGTGCCACTCTTGCGACGTACGGCAGCAGGTTGTTGGGGATGCCGTTGGGGTCTTCGCCGATAAGGCCCGAAGGATGTGCTCCGATGGGGTTGAAGTAGCGCAGGCATACGGCGCTGAATTCAGGATAGGCGCGGCAGACGTCGGCGAGAATCTGTTCAATGTGCAGTTTGGAGCGGCCGTACGGGTTTGTCGGCTCGCCCGTCGGGCAGTTTTCTGTGAGAGGCAGTGTTTCGGGTGTTCCGTAAACCGTTGAGGAGGAGCTGAAGATGATGCGGTTTACGCCTTTTTTGGGCTCTTCCGACTTTTTGGGGAAACAGGGGGCTCGATGGTGCCTTAGTCGAGGTCAGAACCGGCTCGTGAGAAGGA
>CAKQKT010000003.1 GCA_934249275.1 uncultured Sutterella sp.
GCTTTTTGTTAGTTTCTGTGCTGGGGCTGGCGGCGCGGGTACCCTCATTTCCCCAAAAGTCCAGAAGAGCCATTTTTTCAACATTCCTTTTCTCCCCTCAAAGACGGCGGTAGGTGCGCGCGATTAAGCTCGCTTTCCCAAGCTGTCTTGCAATGATCGTTCTGCCAAAAGAACAAGTGGTCGATGATCCATGCAGGCCACGACCGTGAACCGTCCATCTTGTGGCGCCATGCGCGACTGCTCAGTGTCTCATCCGCCCAGCCACCTGCCAGCGTATTGACCAACTGGTCAATAGCTACCAGTACCTGAAAGCCATCGGGATGCTTCACGCCTTAGCCTCCGAATAAGGAGCCGTCCACAGCTCCGCCATAGCGAGCATTGCCTTGGTGAGTGCCTGCTGGAGCTGCGCCTTTGTCACGGTAGCCACTGTGTTGTCAGCTAGAACCCATACGGTCGAGTCAAGCCCTGCGGTTTCGGCGGCGGTAATCGCTCTGGCCATGCGCGACTGCGCAGATTCATCGCCGTCAAACGTCATGCCGTCGACCTCCACCTTAATTGCCGCTACTTTAATTGCTCGTTCACGTTTGGCAATGGCAAGGTCCTGCGCCTCCTGCTCCTCAGGCGTCAGTTCTCTTTCGGCATAGACAACTCCATACTGCGCCCAGAATTCGACCTTTCCTTCTTCAGGTGCTTCTCCAAAGGACACATGATCCTTGTTAAAAACCTCCTGCCGCACCTGCCATTCGTCCAAGTATTCAATGTCGTTGTACGTCCAAGTTTTAATCATCGATTAACTCCCATACTTCGTAAACGTAGCCACGCCGAAAGAACCATACCATGCGAGTGTTACAAGGCCTTTACCGAGCGTCGGAGCTGACCCGCTCCAAGACCAAGATGAACCGAAATTAATCGTGGCAGAGCCTGCGAGAGCCACAACGGTAATCCAAGCCTTATCTGCAGAGCCGTTGTTCACCGTAAGCGTTCCGCCGTTTGCCAGCTTCATGGAGCGCGCCGACGTGTCAGATACGGTGCTTGCCGCCGTGATGGTCTCAGTCGTCGTGATCGTTCCCGCGTCGCCTGTTCCTGGGATGAGCTGAGGCTTCCCGCTGACACCGGTCCATGCGACAGAGTCCGCAGAAGATGCACTCGACGCCTTAGCGTTAATGCCCAGATACGTATTCCCCGCATCCGTCTTCGACAGATACGTGGCAGAAGCGGTAGCCGTCGTCAGGTAGCTCGCGAGCTCCGAAGCCATTGCCACGCGGTACTTGCCGCCGGTGCCATGAACGATCCACAACTGATGCGTGTCCTCCGCCCAGATCGGTTGGGCTGGCGTTTCCGCGTCGCCGCCATAGGCAGAGATCTTCGCCGCCGTGTCGTAGTTAATACCAAAAGCTGAATACGCCATTTACGGAAGTCTCCCCATGCTGATTCCCTTTGATGTGAAAAAGGTGGGCTTGTCAGTAATGCCCGCCCAAGTCGTCGTGCCTGCGGAGCCCGTCGCGCCCTTTAGGCCCGTGAAAGCGAAGGCGAATGTCCTTGCCTGAGCGGTCCCGCCCACTGTCACAGTCACCTTAGGCGCGCCCGTTGTGCCGTCTACCGAAGCCGTTGCACTAGTGATGGTGGCGTTGGCGCCATCAGCTCCGTTGGCTCCTGGATCGCCCTTGTCTCCCTTTTGCCCCTTCAAGTTCTTGAACTCAAAAGCAAACGTTCTTGCAAGCGCCGTGCCGCCAGAGGTGACCAGTACAGAAGGCGTACCGACATTGGCGTCAACCGTGGCGGTAGCTCCCGTGATGCTCGCCGATGCACCAGCCGCACCGTCCTTGCCGTCGGCGCCTGGAGCCCCAGGCGTACCTGGGGTGCCCGGGTCCCCCTTCGGCCCCTTGATGTCGCCGACGTCCTGCCACCTCGAACCGTTCCACGAGTAGAGGTGCGTGCCGACCATGTAGGCGTCGCCGAGCTGACCGACGGGGTGCTGCTCCTGAAGCTCTTCGAGCGACGGGAAGGAGCCCTTGATCGCGAGCGGCGCACCTGTCTCACCCTTGGGTCCGACGTCACCTTGATCGCCCTGAGGGCCCTTAATCGATGTGAGCTTCGAGCCGACCGTGAAGGTGCTTCCAGAGATAGACGTAATCGAGAAGACCTCGCCATCGGGGTCGATCACCGTGTCGCCGACCTTCACGTTGGTCGAAGGCGTGAGCGTAGAGACTGCGGCTGTACCAGATGCCGACATGTTCGTCGAAGTCAAGCGCACTGCGAATGCGGCCACCTTGGCAGACTGTGCGGCGGCTTGAGCGGACTTCGCCGCTTCGCTCGCCTTCGTCGTAGCCTCGGTCGCCTTCTGCGTCGCCGTGGTCGCCGCAGTCTCAGCCTTGCCTTGTGCGGTCACTGCGGCAGCCTTCGCAGACTCAGCACCTGTCTTAGCCGTGTCAGCACCGGACTTCGCAGTCTCGGCCGTCTTCTGTGCTGATGCCGCCGCAGTAGCGGACTTCGCCGCGGCATCGGCCTGAGCCTTGGCATTGGCCGTCTGTGTAGCACCTGCCGTCTCGACCGCCTTGACCTGAGTCGCGCCCGCCTGGTTAACGGCATTGGTCTGCCTCGTCCCGGCTTGTTCAACCTTCGCGTGCCACGAAGTGCCTGCCGAATTGACCGCCTGAGTCTGAGTCGCCCCCGAAGCCTCGACGGCCTTGACTTGAGTACTCCCGGCGGAGTTGACCTTCGTCTCCCACGAGGACCCAAGGTCGCCCACAGCCTTGACCTGCTTCTGGCCTTCAGCCGTGACGGCAGCGACCTGCGTGCCGCCCTCCTGCGTGATGACCGCGACGGCATCCTGACCAGCCTTCTTGACTTCGGCGAGCACTTCGCTCGAAGAGCCTGCCGCGCCCGATGCAATCTCGGCATAGTGCTTGGAACTGTAGAGATCGCCTTCGACGGGAGAACCCATCTGCGTTGCCCACTTCTTTGCCAGTGTGGCGCTCGAACCTGCGGCCGTAGCGGAACCCGCCGCACTAGTCTTCGCAGACTGTGCGGACGTGTTGGCAGACTCTGCCGCAGACTGCGCGGCTTCTGCTCGGCGTACATTCTCAAGCGTGCTATCAAGCGCACCCGCCGCCTTCTCCAACGTGCCGTCGTCGACTGCGCCCGCCACCTTGTCTACAGCAACGACGTGGTCCGCCACAGTCTTGATGTTGCCGCCCTCGGCAGTGCAGTCCTGCGCAGGCTCATCGGTCAGACGCCCAGCGGAGAACTTCACGGGCACGCACTTGCCACCCTGTAGATCGCCCGCGACAGCGCCGATCTTGTCCATGTTGTTGGACACGTCCTTCACGTCACCGATGTTCGTCGATACGGTAACGACATGATCCTTCATACCGGCGACCGCCACGATCTCGCTGGCGATCTGGGCGTCGACAACGACCTGATCCTTGATCGAAGCGACGGTCTTGTAGGCCTGCAAATTCTCGGATGCGGCCGCCGTACCGATGTCGTCAAGCGCTCCTGCCACCGCCACGGTCTCGTCCTTGATGGCCGCCACCAACTTGACGGACTCGATGTCCTGCCCAATGGTCTTGACCGGCTCGATGTTGTCGGCCACGGTCTTGATCTCGTCCTTGAACGGCACGATGACGGTGGCGGCTTCGGCGTACTTAGCCGTCTTTTCCTCAGACTTCTTAGCGGAGTCCGCGGACTGTTGAGCGGCATCGGCAAACCTGCGAGCGTCTTCCTGCGCGCTCATCAGCTCTTCAGTCATGTCCTCGGGCGTCTTGTCCGACGAAGCTGGGACGCGCAAAGAACGGCCTACCTCTTCCTTCAACTCTTGGATCAAGGCAATTGCCTTGTCCGCGGAGTTGTTGAGCGTCGCAGGCAGAAAACCGTCATGGTTCGTGAGCACCATCTGCTGATCGGGCGTGATCGCAGACAGAATGGACAAGCGCAGTCCTTCCGCCAGCGGACTGGCGAGCGTGACCGTACCGCCCGCCTTCTCGTCCTGATTGGCGTTGAGCTTAACGGTGTAATCGGTACCGAACTTGAGCGCCTCATCCTGTGCGCTCGCATCAGAAGACGCAGACCGCAGTACCTTCACGTCTTCGGATCGAAAAACCTTGAAGGCAAAGGTGAACGCGGTAACGAGCCCAGTGCCTACATAGGGCCCCGCTCGGCGTGTGATGTTTTGTACTGACATGGCAAAAATCCTCGCAATGCCCGTACTTTCTCACGCGCCTTTGCTCTCATGCACCCACTACTTCTTGTCGGAGTACCCGGTGATGAGCGCGAGCGGATTGTCCGTCTTGTCCTCGTAAAGCGCATTGGCACCTGAGATCGCACGGTTGATCGGCGTGACTGGGAACGGAGTCATCGTGCCCGTGAAGCTCACGAACGCTCTGAGATCCTTTTCCGTAATCTCACCGTTCTCGATGGATCGCACCATGGCGTTGTAAGCCTTGCCGAAGTCCGTGACCTTGCGAAGACCCGACGGCCCTTGGTAGCCCCAGTCGTCCGTCAGATAACCCAGTTCGCGCACGCCAACGAGAAGGCCGAGGTTGAATGAGATTGCATTCGTTCCGGACGCCTTGATCGCCTTCTCAAGCCAGTCGTCGTCATCGTCGCCCAGTGCGCTTCCGATAGCGCTCTTCAAGAACCCTTCAATGACGGGCTGCAAGACGAGGATCATCAAAAGCGTGCCCGCACGCTTCATGCCCTTCTCCGTCTTGCCACTCACCATGGCGAGGTTGAGCGCCGTGTTGAAGAAGGTGTAGAAGACTGTGAAGAGCTTCGCCCATGCGTTCCCGCGCTCGATCTGAGACAAGTCCTGCGCGCGGCCCGAGCCCTGCGAGTTCATCACAGCACGGTCGGCAATGGAGACCGCAAGCGACTCCGAGTTACCTTCCGAGAGAGCCTTCTGATAGGCGCCCAGCCACGTGGGAAGGTCGACCGCCATCTGCATGATGGTGAGCGGCATGTACGCCGCGCGCATCATCTTGTCCTTCAACTCGCCCGTGCCGCCGTCGATGCGCGACTGGATCTCGGTAAGTTCTCGGAACTGCGTGCGCATGCGGTTGCGCATCATCTCGGACATCCCTGCCACGGCCTTGTATGCGCCTCCCGTAGCGCCGAGACGGAAGAACTCAGAGAGTCCCCTGCCCGTCCACTTGGGGCCGAGATAGGCAATGGACTGCGTAAGGCCGACGAGCTGGAGCGCCGCCGTGCCGAAGTTCAAGCCCACGCCAGCGAGCGAGACGCCGCGGCGCAACTCGTTCGGAATCATATCCGTAGGAGACTGACTCTGGTTGCCGTCTCGGCAGTCTTGCAGCCACTGCTCAATCGCCTTGAAGTATCGCGCGCCGTAATGATCGTGAATGGCCTGCGCAAGCCCGCCGTCCTTTCTCAGGAGCTTACGAGCGTTGTTGACGAACTCGGCCCATGCAATGTAGTGGATCTGCTCATCGAGGCCTTCAAAGAGCGCACGACTCGTCATGACAAGCGGCTTGTCGAAGAAGCTTACGCGAGCCTTCGTATGGCCGTCCGACACGCCGCTCTTGCCGAAGAAGGGCTTGAGGCTTTCCATGTCCTTCACTTCGCCGATCTCCTTACCCTGCAGGCTCGACTCTCGGTCGTAGGAGATTGGGTAGTAACCGCCCTTGAGGACACGCTGGCCCTTCGAAGTATTCACAACGAGTGGACGTGCGCCTACCCAGTCGGGTTCTCGCCCGACGATGTGCTTGTAGGTCTTGCCTGTCTTCTCCTTGATGTCTTCAAAGAGCGCCCAGATTTGCTCGGCGGCTTCATAGTGCTCGTCGCTCAAATACTCGGCGAAGAAGGCGGCCATCATGCGGTCGGCCCGCATGTTCGCTTCGGCAAGCCTCTGCTCGTAGTCAGGAGCGCTCTTGTCCAAGCCCTCAAAGAACTTGAAGCCTGTGTGGTACTCCATGGTAGACAGCGCACGCTGGCGGTTGCCTTCGTTGCCGTAGTTGCAGAGAAGCACGAAAACGTTCTGAAGCGAGAAGGACGCCCCCTTGAAAACCTTGCTTGTCTTCTCCGTAGGATCGGCTAGCGCATTTCGAAACTTTGAAAGAATGCCGTTGAGCTTCACGGCGTATTCGTTCTTGAGCGATTCCTCTACGTTGCCGCACTTGTCGGACGGATAGATGAGAAGGCGCGCAAGAAGCCCGTCCCACTTGCCGTCGAGAACGGCAACAAGCGCAGCGGCACGCGCATGGATAAAGCCGTAGCGCGAGAAGATGTCGGCGAACCTCGCCTTTTTGCCGAAAAGCTCCTTGCGCTTTTTCGGATCACGTCCATGCTCAGCCGCGTTATCTCTAACTTCTTTGGCAGTCTTTGCCCATGTAGCTTCAAGTTGCTCCTTCCCTTCCACGGTGTCGATGTGCTTCTCACGTCTGGCCTGCGCCTCAAGAAGCTTGATCGCGTCGATGAATGAAGACATTCCGCCCACAGTCTTGAGGCTTTCTACATCTCGCGCGGCAATGGCTTGAATCATGCTGGGCGTGATTTCAAGCCCATGCTCAAGCTCGTTCTCAAGCTCTCTGACCTTCTCGCTGAAGGAGGCTTCGGGATCATTGACGTGAACGGACTTTGCATCCACGAAGCCCATGTTCACCAGCGCGCGCTGGAGCACTTCGAGAATCCGCGTATCCATGCCGCGGTGCGTCTGCACCTTGTACTTCTTGAAGCCGCGCACTTCCTTCGAGATATTGATGAGCGCTTCTCTGGCATGCTTGGCGAGCGCCGCTTGGTAGAGCTCCTGACGCTTGAAGAGGATTGCCTCCGCCACTGCGCCCTTTGCCCACGCCTTGCGAGCATTGCGAGCGGCACGATTGGCCGCACGGACGAACTCAGCCGGGCGAAGCGTCCTGACCTCCATGTCCTGCACGGTTGCATAGGCAATGGCGTCAACGGCGGCGGCCTCGGTGCGTGCCTGACCGTTGAACGACTTCTCCATGGCAGACAGTTCGGTAGAGACAACTTTGATCTTGGCATCGTTGAAGGTGGCGGCATCCGCCATGTCTCGCATTGTCGACTCGTCCTTGAACTCGGGAGTCTCAGCGATGAGACGTTCCATCGTCATACGGTCAATGACCTCTTCAGGATCGAGGTTGGCAAGGAGGTCGTCGATGAGCTCCTTCATGTTCGGGTAGCCGAATGCACTGGCCATGAGATCGTCCGGAAGGCGCTGGCGATAACTCTGCGGGGAAGCCAGTCGGGCTTCGTGAAGCTTCTTGATTGCGCCGGCGGAGTACTTGAGACGCTTGAGAGTTTCGAAAGAAATCTTCGGACGGAACTTGCCTTTCTTTGCCCCGCCCACGCCTTCTGTAATAGCGCTCCAAGCCTTGTAGACGCGCGACTTCTTGTACTCGGCCTCCACCTCCGCACGGATCTCGGCCACGCGGCCTTCGCGCTCGCCTTTGAGCTCCTTGAGCGTGCGGTTGCGCATGTTCTTCACGGATTTCTGCAGGCGGATGTTGCGCGCCGTAAGCTCGGCTTCGGCCTGCGTACCTACGTCGGCGCGTGCGGTTTGGTATGCCTCCCATTCGCTTTCCGTCATGCCTGCCTCCTGCGCGTCCTTGAAGACGGGCATAACGGCCTGACGCGCCATCGACTCCTGCACGTCCTCCTTGGAGACAAACATGGCGTCGAACAATTCCTTCACGTCCTCGTTGAGCGCGGAACCTGGCACGTTCTCAGCCACGGTGTAGATGTCCTGTAGCCAACGACCGTACTCGCGGAAAGCACAGGTAAGCTTCGAACCGTCCGACGGCGCCTTGCCTTCCGTCATGTACGCCTCGAAAGTACGAGCGAACTTCTCGTGCGCCGCTCTCTGGTCGTCAGGCGTCATCGCCTGCCATGCGGCAAGATCCTTGACGCCAAGCCATGCAAGAACATCGTTCACGGACTGAACGTACGCTTTCATATCCTCGGGCATGTTCGCGTTCTTCGAGACATCCGCCGCGATCTGCGTGCGCATGTCAAGGAAAAGATGCCCCGTTTCGTGAAGAAGCGTGGAGCGGTTTGCACCATTCCATCGGGCCACGGTGCGAAGCGTCGGAAAGTACTGTCCGTTGACGCCTGCTTCTCCGTTGCCCATGACGAACTTTGCACCGTACTTCTCCCAGAGAGCCTTTGGCGACATTCCGACCTGACGGGCAATGGTGCCCACCTGCGTCTGGATCAGCGCCTGCAGGTTGCGCGCCTCCTCCTTCGGCACCTTGAGCGCACGGATGCTCTCGCCAACCACTCGGCCAACTTCCGAAAGTTCGGCTCGGAACGCCTTATTGGCAACGCGTGCCTCTTCAATCTGCACGGCACTCTTCTTCGCTACAGCGTCCTCGATGGACAGCGCGCCGCCAACGGACATCACTTCCAGAACGGACTCGTCCTGCTTCACCATCTCCTTCGCCTTGCCGATCGGCACCTTGATCGTACCGCCTTCGGCAAGAACCTTCGGCATCTGCTCGGCCACTTCAGGGATAGACGAGAACTTCGTATCGAACCCCTTCTGGTGGAAGGAGACTGCATCAAATTCAACAGTGTCGACGCCCGCACGTCGCGCCACTTCCTGCTCGTAAGCGGCGGCAGTCTCGGGGTCAAGCTGGTCGACGTTCGACTCAACCTTGCTAAGCTCGGCCATCAGCGCGGCATTCTGCCTCGCACGGGCCTCTTCCGCGTCGACCTGCGCACGCGCCTTGAGGCCTGTCATGGCAACCTCCATCGGGGCGGTGAATTGCTCGCCCACGATTTCGGCCACGATGTCCGCCCACGAAGTGATCTCGCCGTCAGAGAGGTACTGACCAAGTGCTTCACCCGCACCGCCCATCGCCCCTTGGATTGGCGTCTGTACGGCCATGTTGGCGAACTCTCGCTTGTACGCCGTGTTGAGAACCTGTCGAAGCGCGGACTTCGGCACCGCCAGTACATTGGCCATGCCGATGGAGGCCGCATCGAAAAGAGCCGTGCCCATGGCGTGCTTCTCTGCACGGTCAATGGCGTTCTTGAGCATGTCGCGTTTCGTCGGATCAAGGTAAGCCGACGCGATCGACTTCGCGTCCAAGAGGTTAATGCCCTCTTCGGCGAGGTTCGCCATCACGCCCGAGTTTTTATCCATCACGTAGGACGTGCCAAGCGTGCCCAGCATCTGCGCACCAATGCCGCCGGATGCGCCGAGGATCGGCAATGCAAGAAGCCCCGGCGCGTTTTGCATCATGGAACTGCCGCCCAAGTCGGCAAGAATCGTGAGCGGATCCTTCATGAAGGCTTCCATCGCTCCGCTGAAAGAGTCCTGCTCCATCATCTCGGCGGCTGCCTTCGAGCCAGGGAAGTAGGAGGCGTAACGGTTGAGGCGCGCGGTGTCTTCGCTTGCAAGCTCGATCTGCTTTCTCAGACGATCCTTCATACCCTCCTTGCCCGCGAGGAAGGCGGCAAGACCGACTTGACCCGTCTCGTCCTCAGCCGTAGCAAAGCGTTCGGACACGTCCTTCCCTGAGGCAATCTCGGCCTCGATTTCAGCAATCTTGTCAAGCTCCTTGTAGTACGCCTCGGAATCAGCCATCGGACTGGCGATCCACGTGGCCTCACCTTGGTAGGAGCCACGAGAGATCGCATTGCGCAACGTTCCCCAAACGGAGTCCTTCTCACCCGTTTCAGGCGCCAACTGCCAGATAAGCTTTTCACGAAGGCCCATCGTGGAGATATCGTCCTTCACAAGGTTGGCGAAGGCTGGCTCCGACAGGCGCTCGATGAGCGTCGGCGCCTCCTCGTAGAGAGCCGCCCAGTTGACCGCCTGAGCCTTTGCAACGGCCTCCTCCTGAGGCGTGAGCGAGGGCGTCTCCTCCGGCGTCATGTCGAACATGCGCGCCTTGCGAAGTCGAACCGCCGCCTGCTCGGGCGTTTCCGTATCCATGAGCGCCTGAGTGTAGTCGGCCTCTGCCTGCGCCGCACCGTCCTGTGCGAGCATTCTTTCCACGTAGTCCATCGTTTATTCCCAATAAAGAGTCTGTCCGTCAAGAGCTCCGCGTCTCTCACTCGGCTTGGCGAACTCGCCCTGCGCACGGGCAATGAGGTAATAGCGAAGTTGCTGATTCATCGGCATCTCGCGCCCGCCATGCTGAGCGGACCATGCGGACTTGATCCTGTCCATGAGCGGATTGTCAAAAGACACATCGGACGGGATGACAAGGCGCAGGTTATTGCCACCCAACATGATCTTGGTAAGGCAGTCCTGCATCTCAACTTCCGACGGCTCGCGATCCTGCCCCATCTGCCGAAGCTGTTCCCTGGCCACCGATTGCAGGATGCGAATCGCGTCCGTCGAACCTTGGTTTGGAAGGTCCTTCACGGTGAGGAGAATCGCAGGCTTGCTCGTGCTTCCGAAGAGACCGGAGACAGACACGCTATCGCGCGTCGCCGCCCAAATAGCATTGCGGATTTCTACCTCATTGAGCTTCTTGCCCGAGAGCTGCCCCGTCAAACTGAGCTCCTTCTGCACGGCAGAAAGCACAAGGCCCGCCGATTCTGGGTAATCCTTGAACATCTTATCGAGCGTCGGGTTCTGCCTCAGCACGTTCTTGATCGTTCCGCTCTCAACCACGTAATCGTCCAAGACCTCGCCAATCCGCGCCTTACGAATCTCGCCTGCACGCTCATCATTCGCCGCAACCTTCTTCTGCTTGAGCTTTGCCCATCGGGCCATCAAGCGCTGTCGATCCGTGCCGTTGAGATCATTAAGGTAAAGCGTCAACTCGCTCTCAGGGAGCGCCGACAGGAAGTCGTCGTCGCTCAGCTTGCCGAGCGTAAACGGATTCGATGCAAACGTGTCGCTCTGGTAATGCTTGGCGATCTTCATCACGGCGGCATGCTCGTTCACGTCGAGCCGCTGGAACAAGGCCTGCGGTACGGCGTCGAGATTCCCGTGCGTCTGAAAGAGGATATTGGAGATCTGTGCCTTGACGTTGTTTTGCTCCTGAACGTACGACTCCTTCTTCTGCTTGACGAGCGTCAGAGCCTTCGTCACAAGCTCATTGCAATAAACAGGATCAGAAGCCGCACGTGCATCCGTCTGCTTCAAATCTTCTCGGATCTGCTCGGCAGTCGGCCACTGCTTCGCCTCCGCAGCGTACTTCGGATCGAACCCGGCAACCGTCTTCCCAGTGGCGGAGTCCACCACCGCTCTCTGCTTGCGCATGTTGGCCATGGCGCTCTGGAGCGTGGACTGCGACTTCTCGGGCAGATAATCCGTCCACACGCCGCCTTTCTCGGCCGCCTGCTTCTCCGCGTTGCGCACAGTCTCCTTGTCAGTGATGTAGGCCGCCATTGCCATTTGCTCGTCGGCGAACTCCGTAAGCATGTCGCTGTAGCGGGCGAGGCCAAGCATCTGGTTGTAGTTTCGATCAGTCTTGAAGGCTTTTACGTCCCATGGTTGCTTGGCCACCTTGGCGGCTTCCATGCCCTGCTCAACTGTGAGCTGAGAGGCACCGTGCTTCCATGCGTCGATAGGGCCTTCCTTCGTTGTGACGGACTGATGCCCGCCTTGAGACGTGACGGATATGACCGCCTCGAACCCTCGGGCAGTCTGCACAAAATCCTGCGAAACGACACCCCGCTTAACGGCCAGTGACATACCGCCGCTCATAACGGAACCGTCCGATGCCAAGCCCGCGGCGTATTTCTCCACCTTCACACGATCTTCGTGCGCCTGCACGATGGGGTTGATTTGCTGTCGGGCCTTGGCAACATCAGACGCGAGCATATCCTTTGAATGCGCTTTCAGGATGCCAAGCGCCTGATACCCCATGACGGGGTTCTGATCTGCGCCTGCTAGACGATCGGCAATGGCGTTCATGTACATGCCGGAGAGTTGCTTCTTGACGTAGAGCTCCGTGTTCTCAGGCGTCCAGCCTTGGAACTCGGCAAGCTTCTGTGCGGACTCGCGGATGGTCGATGCACTCTGCGCAAGCATGTCGGGCTTCAAAGCATACGCCGCACCCGACTCCACGGCCTGCGCGACAGCGCCTTCATGCGCCGCCTTCTTCTGGGAAACCGCCTGCTGATAAACGTGCTGAGAGACTCCCGAGTAGGACGCGGTGTAGATCGCCTGCGCCTTCTCGCCGAACATCTTCTGCTGGCGAGGCGTGAGCTTCGAGGATATCTCGGTGCCGTAGCCTTGAAGCCCTTCGTCCATGCGCTCGACAAGACCCTTGCCGTCCATGTCAGGCTCAAGCGCATTCGCACCGAGCGTACTCGCCCAGCCGCCTTCACCCGTCTCCATGTCAATGGCCTTTCGGCGCAAGTCCGTGATCGCCTCCGTCACGCGCGCATCATCCTGCTCGGCTAGGAATTTCGTGTACAGCTCGTCGAACTTGTTCGAAGCACCCGCAAGAGTCTTCTGGATACCCATCTCGGGAACCTGCGGGATGCTAGTCAAAACAGGCTTGTAGCCGAAAATGCTGGGTATCACCTGATGCCCGCCGTAATTGGGAACTTGTGCCATTAGGATGCTCCAAAGTAGCGGTACCAGCGGTCGGCCGCAGAGAAGCCGCCTTCGAGCACGCTGGAGAAACCCTCGGCCTGCTTGGCCGATTTGGCGTAGCTTGAAGCGGCCGAGAAAATGCCGCCTTGTGCGCTTGCCTGCAGGGCCTGCTGCTTGTAGCCCCACGCGGCGGAAAGCGCGTTCATCTCAGCAGTATTCTTATCAATCTCCTTCAGGATGTCGGTAGAAGCGGCAACCTCAGCCGTTGAACCTGCCCCGAGTCGTACACCGTTCGAGGCGAACGCCGTTCTCTGCTTCGCCTTGATCTGCCCTGCACGATACGTGAGCTGAGCCACCTTTGCTTCGCCCTGACGCATGGCCGACTCTGCGGAGAGCTGGGCCATCTGCCTGTTTGCCTCGGAGATTTCGGCCTGCTTCTGCATTACATACTTGGTCGTCTTTCCGCCCTTCCATGCGGAATACATGCCGCCAATGGCCTGCCCGATCGCCATACCGATCGAGGCGCCGCCCATGCCCTGTTGGAGGCCGCTTGCGCCCGTTCCGGCTCCCTCCGCAGGCAGGATGTTCTGAGTGCCTGCGGCCCCTTGGAAACCGAGCGGCTCAGTTCCGAAATTGACGCCACCCATAAGATTTTCAAGATCATAGGTGGTCCCTTGAAGTGTCAGTGCCATAAGAAAAAAGCCCTCATAGTTGAGGGCTAGGTTATCGAGTAGCGTCGGCCTCATGCACCCATCAGCGTGCAAAGTCCCAACACAGACTCACGACGGTCAAAGGCAGAGGATCCTTTTGACGGACGCAAATTTGACCCGAGTCGTTCCACTGCGCTATTGCCGCGAGACCGATCTCCTTGCTCATCAACTTGGGAGGCGAGCCGTAGAACTCGGTCGTTCGCTGCTTGTACTCCACAAGGTTATCGAAGTCGGGGCCGACGAAGACACCTGACGACCTGTGAACCCGCAGATAGACATCGTTGACGTTCTTCATGTGCCCCATGCCGTAGGAGCCGTCTTGAAGCTGAACCGCGACAGGTAGCGTCTGTAAGTCCGCCGTAATAGGCAGGCCGACAATAACGTGACGAGAAGGCTGTGTCAGGGTAACGATACCGTTTGTAACAACCTGCTGAGGAAGCACACAACCGTCAGCAAAGACGCTCACCGTCTGCCCTTCCAGCCATGTGAGGCCGCTAACCCGCGTGGTCTCCTCTCCTATGTATTCCCCCCCGCAGTCCACGTGCCAAGCATCCGACAGTCGCGAGAACTTTCTTTCATGCATGCGCTCAATGTAACGAACGCGGTTTCCGTTGATCTCGCGCAGAACAACGAGATATACAATGTCTTCATCCCCTTCGGGCACCACGGTTACCGACTCGATTGTGCCGTTCACCGTGGTGTGCTTGTGCCACCCGCCAATCGCCTGCTCCGGCAAATACGTAAGCCCCAACAAACTGCCGTCTGACATAACGACCCAAACGATAGGGTCAGGAGACTTGGCCAGGGCCATGTCGACGACATCGGTATCCTCGAACATATGAGCAGATCGAATGGACAGATCGCCCGTCGTGTAACCCGACGACTGCCAGTTGTATCCAAGCTCGCGAACATGACCGCCTCGGGCCGCCGCGTAAACAATTGTTGAATTCACTACAACCGGCATCACGTTCGAGGCCCCGATCTGTGACTGCACTTCTGACTTGATCGCATCCGGCGCCATCGGCTGCGAGCCGCCGCCGTAAATGCGATACTCCGTCGTGTTCGTCATCGCAAGCACCTGCTGAAGCGGGGTGAGATGCAGAATACGAGAAGCCTCTTGCGCGGCGATTGCGAAACGAAGGCGATTGTCATCCTGAGACGGGAGCGTATAGCTCATGTCCGACTCAGTGCCCGAGCGCGTCATCCACACCATCTGCGGACGTGTCGGCGTTCCAGCAAAGCATCGACGCTGTTCGAAGTAGCAAACCGCGCCAGGGTAGTCGCCGGCCAGACCGGCACTCAGTTGGATGTTTGCCCCACTTCCGTTGGCAGACTTAATCCGAAGCTGTGGGTTCGTGTAGTTGTAGCCGGGGCTGCGAATTTGAATATCCGTAAAGACTCCGTTCTGGATGCTCACGCGCACTTCTGCGCCGTAACCCGTACCTCCGGCGTCATAGACTTCAACTTCAACCGGCTCGGTTTCCGCTCGGCATTCCAGATACCCTTCAGTGACGACGACATTATTTGTGCCCGAAGTGAATTGAAACTTCATGACTGGATGTACATAGCCCGAGCCACCTTCAAGAATCTTTGCGTCATATATCTGAGTTCCCCATTGGCCATAGGCTCGGGTCGACATGCTGCCGATTGCCCCCGTACCGCTACCCCCTTGGTCAAAGATTCCGAGGTATGAGAATGTCCCAGTCTGATAGGCACCGTGCTCACTGTTGCTATCCATACCCGTACTGAACGGCAACTGCAGGTTCATCCAATCGCCGCCGGCAGGTCGCCACTTGCCGTAGTTATAGACATTCGTCACGCGACTCCTTCCAAAGTAGCCCGAGCCCCCGTTGATGATGCGCGCAGAGGTAATGCCTCTCGCCTGCTTGAAAACATCGTCGTAGATCGGAGGCGTAATCCCCTCATCGGGAGTGTAGTTGTCGTCGACGAACGTCGTCTCTTCGGTTTCACCGATGAAACAGTACAGCCCCTTGTAATTCTTATACACACGGTAGCGTTCAGCCCCCGAGGTAGAGCTCCAAGAGAGCGTCACCGTCGCATTGTTGAGATACAAGTTCCCCTTTGTCTGGCCGATGCCGCTTGCCGGGCTCTCCTCCTGACTGCCCGTAGCCGTCTCGCGTAGCGCCGTCACCTTGTACTTCAGCGTATAGCGATTGCGCTCCTCATCCGTAATCGTCTGATCCTTGCCCGCTACTACTTCGAAGACGGCCGTAGGGGCACCCGGCGGCAAAAGCGGTGCACCGAAATTCACGTCCACGAGACGCCAATCGGTTGCCCCATAGCGGCGCAACTCCTTCGGAGGGTAGCTCGGATGCACGAGCGTCATAACGTCCATCGACTGAACATAATGGATGTCGAACACATCGTCCGAGCTGTACGGCGTCGCAATCTCATAGGGCTGGCCGTTTGAGCCTATAAGCGTTTTTCCCTGTGTATGGAAGCGGGCGTACTTGTCGCCAAGCTCAATAGCAAGCGTTTGATCCGACGAAAACGTGAACGGAATCAATCGGCACTTCTTGTCCGCATACTTCGCCGCGTTCACATAAGCCGTACCCGGACGGATCGTCGCAGGACCTTGCGGAAGCACGATGAAGTTGCGGCATTTCGCCAACCCTTGCTGGTATTTCTGGTCGTCAAAGCGCCCGTACATCGACGGCGCAAGCTCGCCCGCTGAGAAGGACGTTTGAACCTTGCGAATGCCCATGGCTATCTCCTCATGATCCAAGACGGCGTGAAGGAGACCTGCTTGCGCTGCTGATTTGCATCGCGAGTCTTCGCCGTGGAGAGCGCCACTTGGAACTGCTTCGAAAGCATGGACGCAAGCTTCTGCCCTTCCTCACCCTTCACGCGGGAACCTGCGATCTCCATCGCAAGGTAGTACGCAAACGCCGTCACAAAGGTCGGCGAGAAGTAGCCTTCCGACACTTCCGACGTAAGGTACGTCGCCACGGGGTCTTGCGCATTCGTGTAGAGCTTTCCGCTCATCACTTCAAAGTTCGCGTCGTTGGGTTCCGTGAACCACATGGCGTTGTCCGTCCACCAGCTCGGCATCTCCTGTCGGGCGTTGGGGCGCACTCGGATGATGCGCATGCAGTCGGACGGAACTTCATAAACCCCGCGCCATCCTGCCGTCTCTTCCGTACTCAGCTTGGCGAGGAGCTGTCGCTTCGTCGCAAACGACCAGTCGTGCATCTCAAGCATCGCGGACTTGGCGATCGGGTAATAGATCGCGCACATCTTGGACGCCGTCGAATTGCCGGGCGGATCAATCGTCGCAATGCTACCCGAGTCACCGAGAAACGACATTGCCAAATTACAAATCTCCACAGCACTTGCCATGAGAACCTCCTGCAAAAAGAGGCGCCGAAGCGCCCCTTTATCATCATCACCCTATTCGAGAGGCTCAAGCCGTCTTGATGGACGGGGCCTGTTCAAAGCCCGGATTGTCTTGGAAGCCGGACGTGATGAAGCCGTGAACCGTACCCGTCGTCGGCGTGCCGCCAAACTTGGCGACCATGTAGCGCTTGTGGTGGTACGGGATCGGGATAACGACCTGAGTACCCGCCTTCGGAGCGCTGAGAGTAGCGGCGGTGCCGACATCGGCAAAGCCCGTGGTCTCCTTGTCGGAGTCCTGCAGGGAGATCGTAAGGTCGCCCGTCACGTCGGCCTTCACCGTGAACACGGCCACAAGATCGCCGTAGGCATAGCCCGTGGTCGGCTTGGCCTGACCAAAGTCAAGACGGAAGTCGGAGGTGGCCGCGGCAGAGAGCGTCTGGCCTTCATCCTTCGTGAACATCATCAGATAGTCAACAATCATTGTCTTCTCCTTACTTGACCTGAGCTTCCTTGAACTCCAGCACGTCAACACGGCGGAACGGGATGCCGTCGAAGCTGAGCACCTTGTGGCCGCCAACTTCGGACAGGCTCAACTGGACGTTGCGGGAGTTGGCCTGCTGGAGGCGCAGATAGGTCTCGACCGTGCGGTTCGTGTAGAAGGCAAAGCGTGCGCCCGAGAGAGACGGAACCTTGGCGACGGCCTTCACGAGGAGTTCGTAAAGGTTGTGGCCCGTGGCGCTGTTCTCATCCGGCGGAATGGACTTGAGAAGGCTTTCCTTGATATTCGCGATACGAACAACATAGCGCCAGTCGCGAACGGAGAGGCCGACGTCCCAACCGAAGTGCGTCTTGAGAACGCGGTATTCACCACCATCCGGGTCAAAAGCGGCTTCTTCCCCGATGTCTTCCTTGGAGAGGCCTGCCTTGGAGCCTTCCGGGAAGAGACCGTGAACGGTATTCGGGCCCCAACCAACAAGCCAAATAGACGTCAGGTCGTTGCCCGTGCCGCCCGCATCAATGACGTTGACGGCGCACGGAGCCTTCTTCGGGTCCTTGGTGCTGAAACGCGGGGCGAGACCCATGATGCCTTCGGGATCCTTCGAGGAATCACCATAGATGAGTGCGCGCTGAAGAAACTGGGACATGGATTCGATGAACGGACGTTCTTCGGAAGCGCGCCAAGATTCCTTCATGCCGTTGATTTCAGCGAGCTTCTTGTCAACCGTAGCGAAGGCTTCAAGCATGCCGCAGGTGTCCGTGATCTGAGCGACCGTGGACTTGGACTGCTTCACGCCGTAGTTGAGCTTGCGCCACGTGACGATCGGAAGACCCGTGCGGACGGTCGTGCGGTGGGAGAACTTGTTGTTCGCCTCAACCCACGTGATGTCGTCCATCATTTCGTTGGTTTCGTTGAGAACCTCAACGATGTCTGCAAGCTGACCGTCCGGATCCAAGCGACCCATCATGTCAGCGAGCGTCGGATTGCGATTCGGCTTGGTAGTCGTAGCCATTTCCTTACTCCTTATTCATCGACAATCATGTTGGACTTCGGGTAGCGGCGGCGTACGCCCGCGGGTGCGGAGGCACTGCCCGTCACGCCCGTGTCCTGCTGCATGGTCTTGCCGATGCGATAAAACAGACGGACCACTTCGGGATGAGCCCCTAGGCCGGATCCGTTCAAAATAGCGCGAAGTTCGGGCGTCGCGTAGTGCTTGTATGCTTGACTCGCAATGCCGCGTTTAGCCTCGAAATCCGCGTCGCCGATTTCGGGGTCTTTCGCCGAGAGGGAAGCCCATTCCTTGGACTTCGCCACTAGGTCTTTCATCAGATAGTCGCGTGCGGTCGGAACCATCGACGCGAACATCTTCTGAGCGTTTTCCTGCGAGAGGCCGAGTTCGCGCGCCGTAGCGGCAAAGCCCTGCACCTGCTCTTCGGAGAATTGCTGGCCGTCAATGTCGAACGGCTCGTAGGCCTCAGGGGCCGTCGGAGCGGCTCCCGGCTCACCTTTGCCCTCATCCTTTCCGCCGTCCAGCAGGGACGGCATCCCTTCCTGCGGTTCTGTAGCGCCCGTTGCCGGATCGGTAGCCGCCGGAGCCGGATCGGTAGGGTTTCCCTCGCCACCTGCGGGCGTTGCGGGATTGGCCGGCTCAGTCGTATCGACAGGGTCAACGGTGGTTCCGTCTTCAGCCATTCTTGTTCTCCTTCATCATCTTCGGATACTGGTCGGGACAAACCCGATCAATCTGCGCCATCAGACGGTAGCCGATGTCCTTTCGACCTTCGGCATGCGCCATGGCAATCGGCATGTAGGACGCGCGCAGCGGCGTCTCCTCGAAGGTCGTTCGGAAAACGCCCGACTTCGTGAGAAGCCAATGCATCAACCGACGCCCGCGCACATCCCGCATAAGCCACTTAAAGTCGGACTCGAAGTCGTCCGATGCTTCGTAAGGCTTTTGGATTTCAGTCACAAGTGACCTCCTTCTTTGCGGCAACTTTGGCACGCGAATTTGCTCTCATGCACCCATCGAATCAATACCCCGCGAACTGCCCCATGATCTGCTCAGGAGAAGCCGACTGGAGGTCGCCCTGCAGAGGCGACATGGGCGAGGCGGGAACCGAGCCCAAGTCCTTCGCGACAGACGCCATCTCCTTGGCCTGCTCCATCTGCATCATCTGCGCTTGCTGCTGTGCACGCTGCTGGCGAATGATCGCCACCTGCTTGCCCGGCACGATGAGCTGGGGATCAAGCCCGAGCACATCGGAGTAGTAGTCCGCCCAGTAGTCCGCGTCGAACTTGTCGGCAAGATCGGGCTTGATCGCAACGAGCATGCCGAGGTTCTGCGTGAAGCGGTCTACCGCATTCGTCGCCACAGCCCTCTGCGCCTGCGCAAGGATCGAAACAAACTCTACGTTCAGGTCGATGCCCTGAAGCTCCTGAGGAACGGGCGGGAGCATGCCGACTTGCACCATGCGGTCGAACGTCATGGAGATCAATCGGTCATTCATCTCCGCATTAAGACGTTCGAGCACAGGACCGAGCATGAGCATCTTCTCTTCATGACGTTCGGCAATCTCGGTTGCCGTCGCGCGGGCCGTCGTTGGCATGCCCGTAATCATCAGGAAGATGTCCTTATAGAACGCTTCGTCGATGCGCTGTCGCACGTCCTGAATGTCCGCGAGGAGCGCGTCAAGACGCAGGTTGACCTCGTAGGCAGAACGCACCCCCTGCACCTGCGCTACGTTGTCAGCCCACACGATGCCGCCCGGCACAAGATTCGCCTCCTGATTCCTCATGTCAGCCGACATGATGACCGCAGGATCGGCCTGTTGAGCAATGGCCTTGGACTTGTGGAGCTGTTGCTGTTGCAACTGACGAAGGTCGCCAAGCGCTTCCATGCCCGGCCCCGTGCCATAGATGTCCCCGCCCGTGACGTTCCATCGCGCGGCAAGCACAGGGAACTGACGGAAGCCAGACTCGCGAAGGATCGAATCGCCTTTCCCGAACTTCTCAAAGTAGACGGAACGGTAGGGCATATTCTTCGCGTCGCGCTTCTCGGGATCGCGGAAGTTGCGAGGTTCAATGGCGTTTACCACTTCAATCCAGTCGTCGTAGCTCCCGCGATCGTAGAGTCGTTTGACGTTGGGCGACACCTTGTCGTAGCCAAACTCTCCGACGAGCGCTGAGACCGTCATGCGGAACTCTCGGTAGCACGTGTTCACGTCGCCACGAGAGTCCGTCGCAAGCGCAAACTCACCGATCGTGAGCGGCATGCAGTGGATGATCGAGTCATAGTCGTCGAGTACGATGACGGACGTTGTGCCAAATGCGCCCAATTCCTCATAGGCCATCTGGAGCGCTCGGTAAACGTTCGACTGGTTGAAGACCATCTGCATGAGAGTCGTCACCTGCGTCATCCATTTCTTGACTTCGTAGTTCTCGTCGAGCTTCGGGTTCTTCGTCGTGAGACGGAACCACGGGCGGGCCGGACTCGTCATGCCCGCCATCATGCCGCCCGACAAAGTACGGAGCGCGCGCGTTCCCGAGTTATCGAGAATAGCCCGATGACGCTTGTCGCCCTTGTTGTTGTCAGAGACAAGGAACCGGCCTGCACGGGGCAGAAGCACTTCCGAGATCTCCTGCCAGTGCGGCATCCATGACGAGCGCTCCGACTTTAGCGCCTCCCAGCGCTTGCCGCACTGTTTGCGAAGACTGTCCGTCATGATCAGCCTCCGAGAAGAGAAGAGCCGCCACCGAGAAGCATGTTGTTCTTGCCGACACCCTGAGCCCCCGTCAGCATGGTAGAGGCACCGGAACCTTCTTGGTTCTGGCCCATGATGCCACTGACGTCAACCTCATTCTGATTGGCCTTGTTGAACTCCATCTGCTGCTGTTTCCGTGCCTCCGCGGCAGACTTGGCCTGCCTGTCCGCGACCGCACGCTGCGCCTTGTCCTGCTTGTTCGCCGAATACATCGACGATGCGGCGGTTGCCGCGGCCATGCCGACTACTACCCATCCACCTGACATAAGAGTTTCTCCTTTCTAGTCAAGAGCCTGTCCGGCTCGTCAGTAAATTCGTTTTCGGCCTCCTCCACAGTCTTCGCATTCGTCGCGAAGCACATGGTGAAGGACGAGTTCTCAATGGCATAGACGGCGGCCCTTCGCCCCGCCATGCCGTCGAGGATATGGACGCCGCGCAACTCCTTCGTCACGCCGCCGTCCGTGATGCGAAAGTGCCCACAACAGATCAGCTGGGTCGGAATCTTCACGGTAAGACCAACGACGCAGACACCCTTCGGCACGTAAATCGTTCGGGAGTACATGCCAGCGTGGATGTGATGCTCCGTCTCGATGTGAACGGACGGGAACGTCTCCTGCAGGGCCAGGCCAAACTCCTCAAGCGCCGCCGCTTTCGTCGCGAGATCATTCATCGCACTTGCACCAGTAGCAGTTATGGGTATGCGTCATGCCGAGCCGAGCGCACAGCTTGTCGAACGCCGAGCCCGGGGGCGTCATAAAGGTGAGCCCCGGAGCGCCCTCCTTGGCCGCGACGGCCTTGGCGCACCCTAGAAGCTCAAGCCCCGTGCGTCCCCGACGCCATGCCTTGCGGAGATAGAACGCATCTACGCCGACAATCGGGAACGGGTAGTGCTGGGACTGCGTGACAAGAAGCGCGGCGGCACCGACAAGAAGTCCGTCGTCAAGCACGGCAACGACGCGAAGCTTTCCGTCATCGTCGAGCGCCCGGTAGTGCGACACCTGAGCCTCGGCCGCGCCAATGGCAGGGTTGGCCGTCTCGTTGATGTACTCCGTCACCCAATCCGTCCAGCCGTCCATGTCGTAAAGTTCGTCGAACGACACTTCCTGATACTCAATCAATCCCATTCTCCGATTCCTGATAAAATGCTTGACGTAAGTTCGACATAACTCATAAGCCTGTCCCTTATGGGAATCCTAGAAAGCCGTCAGAATCACCTCTTCTGGCGGCCTTCGTTTTTCTAGGGTTAATCAAACCACTCGGGCTTCGTCTCATGCACCCATTAAGCGGGCAAGTCAAGCGCGCAATTAATTGCTGCGAAAAATTACTTCAAGCATGCGAACGGGTCGTAGTTCCTGCGGCCCGACGAGCGGTTACGGAACGCCAGCTCCGCTAGAGGGGTGTACTCCTCAACCTTGTACGCGAAGGTCAGAGCAAGCGCGTCAGCCGCGTCAGGCGACGGAAGGCCTCGCTTCTTCATGTCCTTCTTCGATTCGAGCTTGATCTGCCCGCTCGGAAGGATGTCGTACTCAGGAGCCGACAAGTCGTCGATCAAGCCTTGATCGTTCGGGAGCGTGCCGCCGTCCATCAGCCACAACTTCATGCGCCCCCACATCTCCTCGCGAAGACGAGAGTAAGTCTTCGGATCGTCCGCACCCGCGCCGAATTGGATGCCGCGCACAGGGTAGCCATCATCGCGCAACTGATCCTTCGGCCCGCCACCCACGCCGCCCTCGTCGACGTTGATGAATATGCGATCTCGCGGAAAGCCCAACGCCTTCACCTCGTCATAATGCTTCTTCACCTTTGCCACGAGCTGAGTCGTGGAGAGTCCCTTGAAACGCTTGATCGGGAGCCAGCCTCGGCCGATGCGCGTGTAGATCACGCTGTCGTCATCGCCGAAGCGCGCCACGTCCACGCCGATAATCGCGCACGTTGCCGCGTTGTGCGGCATGTCGCGTCTCGCCGCCTCCATCACAAGCCCCGTCGGAATGAACTGCTTGTCCGACTGGCTCGGAAACTCACCCTTCACACGATATCGGAAGAAGTCCGAATCCTCGCCGTACTCCTTGCGCCACTCCTCGATCTGCTCCTTGTTCGTGATGAACACGCTTCGGCTGTCAATCTGACGAGTACGCCATACACGGCTTCGCTTGCCGAAGCATTCGCGGAACCTCCCAGTGTTTCGCGTCGGGTTTCCGAAGACAAACATCATCGGTTCGCCGTCAGTCAGACCGCCCTCGGCAACCTCCCAGATCACGTCCGGCACGCCGCTCGCCTCGTCAAAAATATAAAAGGAGGTGGAGCTTGCGGCATGCTGGCCTGCGAAGGATTCCGAGTTCTCCTCCTTGCAGGTCTGGGCGTCGACTCGCCAGGACTCCGGCGCTTCAACCGCCGTGATCGACTCGGCATTGATCGTGAACATGTCGGCGACAAGGGAGCGCTTGAGCCACTTCGAGATTTCAGCAAAGGTCTTCGTCTTAAGCTGATCGCCCGTAGTTGCCGTCACGACGCCCTTGCTGTAGGGACGTGTGGCGAGAATCCAAATCACGAGGCAGGCCGTAAGAAAAGACTTGCCGATGCCGTGGCCTGATGCGATCGCGTGGCGGATCGGGCGAACGGCATGGATGCCATCGAACTTATTTTCACGAACCTGCTGACCGATCTCCTCAAGCAATTCGCACGCCCACTTATCAGGCCCGTACTTGCATCCGGGATACTTCGAAGCCCAAGGCTCGGGCAGGGGAACAATGGACAGCTCGGGCGTTTCACCCCACGGGAACGCCCAAAGCACGAAGCGCAGAGGGTCGTCGTATCCCTTCGCAAGCTCCTCGGCAATGCCGTCGGATAGTTCATTCATGTTGAATCTCCTTCAATCAAAAAGGCCCCCGGACTGTCAAGACCGAGGGCCGTACGGGTTGGTTAGGGAATGTCGGAAAAGTCGTCTGGAGCATCACGCGTTGGCTCGTCATACCGAAGCGCTACGCCGACAAAGTAGCTCTTGCCGTCGGACTTTTTAAGCCGGATATGGAGACCCTTTCGCTCAATATGCTTTTTCAAGCGTTCCGTGAACCCTCGTTGGGCCATCAGCCCCTCTCGATCGTTTTGAGCCTCCACCCATTCGCGGTATCTCCGAAACATGGTCGCCACCGTCTCGCGTTCGCCTTCGGCAAGTTCGCACTCGCTCATGAACCACTGTGACACCAAGTCCTGCGAGTCTGCGTACTCGTTCGACTCCTGAAGCACGGCTGTCGGGATCTTGACTCCCTCCAGCATCGCCATGTCATAGCCCTCAAGCATCCAGTTAAAAATACCCTGCGCTTCGTTCTCAAGCTTTCTGGCAAGCCCTGGAATGCGGCGGCAGGCGTCTGGGCCGTTCTCATAGTCGCGCGGGAATCGGATCATGCGGATGCGGCGCCGCACAGCGTTGTCGCCGCCACGAAGCCTCGGCGGAAAGTTCGTTGCAACAAACAAAGTGAACTGAGGGACGTACGTCACATCGTCGTTGGAGAAAAGCCAGCGAGCCGACATCTCGTCACGCCCCGTCATGCGCTTGAGCACAGCGGCCCGCAGCGTATCGCCGTCGCCAGTTTCGGAACAATAGGCTAAGCGGACACCGCCCAAAGCGGCCAAGTCTGCTCTGGCGCCGCCGGGGGCGTTCTCACGGCTCCCCATGATCACGTTGTCCGCCACTGTCTTCGCATAGCCGCCCATAACTCGACGAAGTGCGTCAAGGAAACTTGACTTCCCGTTCGCCCCATCGCCGACCAAAAGGTAGAAAGCCTCCTCCTCAGGTGTTCCGGTAAGCATCTTCCCCAACACCTTCTGGATGTACCGCGCCACTTCCTCGTTCTCAAACCATTCGGACACGCAACGGCGCCACGTCGGACACTCGGCCGTGGGATCGTACTCAACCTCACAGTGACGAACCATGAGGTACTCCGGCTTGTTGGGGATCAGGTCTCGCGTGGTCAGGTTCACAAGCCCGTTCTTAACGGCTATGTAGCCATCCTTCTTGTCAAAGTCCCGTTCGGATATGCACACCTCTTCGATGTTCGACACATTCTCACGGGTCTTCTTCACGATGCTGGAACGGTTGTTGGCGCAACGAAGCTGAAACTTCTGGATCTCGTCGGCGAACTCGTCGTCTCCGTTGTTCCTGGCCTCCTGAATCTCGGTGGCCAACGCCTTGAACACGATGCGCTCAACGATATCGTCGCTGAGGCACGCCTGCGCCTTCTCCTTCTCCCACAGTCCTGTGTCGTTTTTGAAGTAATACCAGCAGCCCTTGTTCGTCTCGTAGCGAACGGCGCCCTTGCTGTAGCGAACCAGGCGGCACGCAAGGCCGTCCTCCGTCAACGCTGACGCTCTCGCGCTCACGAACCCCGCTTTCTTCGCCAACGACCACATGGACAAAGAGTTGCCGCCGTGATCCTTGAACGTGCTCCACTTGTAAGCAAGAAGGTCAGAGCCGCCGTAGTTCTTCGCCGTCTGGCTCAGCTCATCCCAAAGCGTCAGACCTTCGAGGGAACCGCCCGTCTCGTGATGAATGCGCATACCGCCGTGCAGCCACTGCTCGTAGTCCTCCCAGTCGTACTCGTTGGCCTCGAACGCTTCCTTGATCTCTTCGAGCGAAAGCCCGACTGGACGCTTCGGCTCAAGCTCGCGTGCCAAAGCGTCCTCATAGTTGACGGCCATCCTCGCTTCGGACTTAGCGTCAAGCGTCCAGCCGCTCTCATCCATGAACCTTTCAAATAGCTCGCACAAGGCCTGCACGTCCTTGTACGTCAGCAACGGAAGCTCCTTAACAGGCACATCCGTAGGCTCTCCGGTCAGCACGGACATCGGGTAGCTATAAGGCTCGTTCGTGTCCGGATGAATGTGGTAAAGCGCCAGTTGTTGGCCTTTTCCAAGAATCTCGACTCTTGACTTCGTATCGGGATCGCCATCCTTGAAGTACGCCTTCGTTACCGCTTTCGCCCACACGCCCTCAGCTCGGAACAACAAAGCAAACTTCGGCGCGCGGCCTACGCGATAGACGGCAAGCCCGCATCCGGGCACGGCCTTGCACATCGCCTTGAACAAAGCGTCCGCCTCGGCTTGCGTCCCGTAGAAGTCCACGTCCACAGCGCAAATCGGATTGTCGCCGTAGCCGCAAAGAACGCCGACACCCTCGGACGGCTCGCGCTGCTTGCAGGCCTGAGCGGACAAAGGACGAGAACTCCAGTCCTTGCGCAGGGGCCGCTTCATGCCCGGCGCGAGCTCCACGACGGGGTACCCGTTTTCAACGAGCTTCGGGCCTTTTTCTCGGATGTAGGAAGTCATAAGCCGAGCTCCTCTGCCTTCTCAATAAGCGGAGCCAAATTCGTCGCCCTCTTGATGTACAGCTTGTACAGCCCTTCCCACACGTTGCGGCGAGGCCTCACAGACGGTTTATCCCGAATACGCAGAATCGTCGAGCAATGGCACCCGACTTCTCTGGCAATGCCCCAGTAGGTCAGTCCGGTCGAAGACAAAAAGTCAACCATCTCCTTACCGGAAGGTAGTTTTTTCACTTGCATACACACCTCTTGCGTTATGATGCTTTACAATGTTACGCAACAATATACACGAAAGAGAATCGACATACAATACGACCTTTCATCTTTGGAGAACCGTCATGACTGAAAAGCGGAATTTTCTCGCAGAAAACATCACGTTCTTGTCCGCAAGATCAGGGATTTCTCTTATCGCCCTCGCCGATCAAACCCACGTAGACCCGTCTACGCTTTATCGATTGGCTGATCCTACAAACAATAGGCAACCTAGGGCACGAACCCTTCGCAGCATTGCAGACTTTTTCCATGTTGATCCCTTCGACCTTCTGGAGCGAGATCTTCGGGAGGCCCCTCCGTCCGATTCGTCCACGAAGCCACGCGCCTCTCTGGGCGAGAGCCGTGCCGAACCTCCGACAGTAAGGGCCGATCTAATCCCGCTCGTCAGGTTCACTGATCCAAACGGTTTCGATCCGGCCATCATTCCTTTGTTTTTGGACGACTTTGACAGCTCGTCAAAAGCACTGGGCTTTAATGTTGAAAAATGGATTCACAAGCCCTATGGAATTGCCGGAGAAAATCTCATTGCAATTGAAATGTCTGGAGATGCAATGGCGCCTGTAATACGTCACAGGGATATCGTTTTTATTTCCGATTTTGATCGAACGGTTTTTGAAGATAAACAGAACGCCTTGCACGACGGGGAGTACATCCTTGCGAAGGTAGAGCTTCTCGGCCGCCCGGCGATATCTGTGAGAAAAGCCGTCCTAAATGACTTTGGGGAAATTTCACTAATCCCTGAAAATGGAGCATTTGTTTCCCAAGGCGCTCGACTAATTAACACCTTGGGGAAAGTTGTCGGCATTTCCCGAGGCTTTTCCTTCTAACCCCTGGATATTCGATTCCTCGCGGCAAGGATGCGGGAGGCGAGCGAGCTGTCCGTCTTCGCCTCCACCTTGTCGCCGTACTTCTCCGGCGCCCATTTCTTCAGCAAGTCCAGGCGCGTCGACACCGCGAGCTTTCTCGCGTACACCGCATCCCCCTTCTTCACGTCCTTGCTCAGCAGGTTCCCGTCGTTGTCATAGCGCTCGTAGATGTCCTCAACCATCAGCGGGTCCGTCGCCATCGCCAGCGCCTCCTCCGCCAACGCATCCACGCCCTGCTCCCGAGCCTTCGCCACAGCCGCCTTCCACTCCGGATCCTTCGAGCACCACGCCGAGAGCGTCCCTCGATTCAATCCCAACCGCTTCGCGAAAAGAAGCATCATCCCGCCCTGCGCAAGGTAGGCGCACAACGCCTCCAAGCACTCGGGCGACTTCACCACACGGCCCGTCTCAGGATCCGTCGGCAGATCCACGGGCACGTCCGGCACCCCCACAAGCGCCTCCGTCGCCGCCTGCTGCATCAGCGACCTGTCCGCCTTCGTCAACCCCGGTCGACGCTTCCTCGGCTTCCACTCGGGCCTCCACTCCTCGTCAGGCGTCACGGGCTTGTAGTTCGGTCGACGCTTCGACGGATCCACGTCCGACACCAACTGAGGCGCCCCCTCATGCACGATCCGAACCACAGGACCGGAATGGCCTCCAGAAGACCCCTCATCGGCCTCAGGCGCGTCGAACAAAGAGTCCCTTTGTGGTCGTTCGTCCGAAGGCGTCGATGCGTCAGAGCGCGTTTTAGGGGCCTTCTCGATGATTTCAACCAATTTGATGCGGTTTGACGTTTCTTGAGCCATTGTGAAAATTTCCTAAAAATTTTTTGGAGGAAGGGTCGAGAGCTGTGGGCTGTGGGGTCGTCGGGGACTGTCGGGGAACTCGTGAAAAATCGAAGTTCGAAAATGAAAAATTTTTGGGGTCGCCGCTCGGGTGAGGTCCCCCGCGGGTCGACGGCGAAATTGGGCCCCCGGGGTCGACTTGGCGGGTTGTCAGCTGACCGTCACCCGCCGCCCCGCCCGGACCGTCACCCAGGCCGCCGGCAGCACGGCGCGCCGATGGCACCGAACGAAATCTTTTGCCGTGTAGAAAGGCACCCCATAGCGGGCGGCGGCCGCGGCCACGGTCTCACCGGCGGCCACTCGCTGCCGGATTTCCTCAACAACGGAATCAGGCCAGCGACAGCGGGCGGAATCCTCACCCAATGGCCGGCCGGCCTCACTTACTGCGATTGTCTTTGTCATCGTCTAGCCTCCATTCTTTCCACCGGAGTCTAGCCGTAAGCACCGGCGGGGTGCAAAGCCGTGGGCTTAACGGCGTGCAATCGTTGACAGTAAGCGCAGACAGTACTACAGGGCAGAAAGTACATACAGAAATACCCACACTTTCCACGGAGCAGTGATGCCGGCGCGGCTTTGCAGGCAAAAAAAAGACCGTCTGGTCGGTTTGTGCGCGCCCGGGGCAAAACCCCGTCACAGCCGCCGCGCCGTTGGGTAGGTCAAACCCAATGCACCCAATGCACCCAACGCGCCGGCCTCAACGCACCACACCACACCACACCACGCCGCGGGCCGTCTAGCCATTGCAGGCGTCGAGCCTCAGGCCCCCGCAGTGCTTAAGTGCTTAATTAGCCCCGAATCTATCCCCCTATATATAAGACTGTTAAAGGGGTACCCCTTACTTTCTCTCTCATGTGCGAAATAGATAGAGGCCAAATTAAGCACTTAAGCACTGCTCCTATCTCCTTTCAACTCCCAAAAAATCAGAGTTACGCCCCAACTCATCAAAAAAGCGAGTTAACCCCGTCTACACAACTCGCAGAAAAAGAGAGTTACGCACAACTCACAAAAAACATGAGCTCAGGCCGACCGGCGCCCCGTGGCCCCTAGGGGCAGGGAAAAGCTGGCCGGGCCGCCTTTCTTTGCGCCGACGCAATATAGTTTGACCTGCATCAAATTTTCGCACAACGTTTACTTTGTATAGTATTGCTTTCAAAAGCAATGAAAGGCACAATATACGCAATGGAGCGCAAGACAAACGGCGCTCATAAGCGAATAAATACAAGGAAACGCAATCATGGCATTCATTCTCAAACTTCACAGCGCCGGACGCCTCTCTGGTAATGACCGCCGCCGCCCCGCTCTCTCCTTCGCTACGTTTAACGAAGCGTTCGAAAGTGCCCGCGAGATCTTCGCTTATATCGCAGAAAACACGAAAGCAGCCGGCTACGGCCTTAAGGCCCCCCGCGTCACTATCGCCGATAGCACCGGCCGCGGGCTTTTCGTGGGCCGCCTCTCTTCCCTTCGTAGCCCATGGGCCACTCATTTTTATATGGACTGCCGCCAGCCCGGTAACACCACTTACAAACACTGGCGCGATTACGTGGCAATTCAGGAGTTTTAAAAATGCCCGCCGAACGCGTCCAAACACTTTGCGTGCTCATCCTGATCGCCGCCGCCCTGGCCGCCGCCTATTCCTCCTGCTGGATTTTTACCCGCGGTTATTTCTTTGAGTCTCTTTTGCCGCTCATTCCTTTCGGGCTTTTCGAATCTGCCGTTGTGTACGTACTGGAGCACTACGAATAAACAAACCCGCCCGGCCCTGCCGGACCCTCTCTCACTCTTAGGAAACATAATCATGACCACTATTAATAAGAAAACCCTTATTTCCGCCGCCCTCTCTGCAGTTGCTGAGGATCGCGACGTTAAAGCCCATGGCCTGAACGCCGACGCTGTGGCCGCCTACATTCCCGAAATTGTCGAGGCCGCCGATATGCCGGACGAAATCCCCGTGACGATGACGGGCCGCGAAGCTGATGCCGCCCTGCTCAATGGCGCCGACGACTGGAAACACTACGCGTTGAGCGGCTGCGCCGCTATCTGCGGCACGTACGAAATTCTCGTGCGTCATCACGGCGAAAAAGAGGCCGCCGCCATTGTGGATAAAGACGATGAGTTCGCCGGAGATCAGGCCATTGCTGAGCAGGCCACATATTTGGCTAATGCCGCCGGCGTCATTTACGCCGCTCTTGTTCGCCTCATCGATGAGCGCGCGAATGATCAGGAAAAAGCGCAGCGCACTTTTAGGCACCTTATCCAGTGCGGCACTACTGCCTTTTACGTCCTGCCTGTGGGCTTTAACACCGCTAAAAGCGGGGCCACGTACAAGCATTATCGCGTTTTGGCAACCGGTAAAGGCGGGAAACCGTACGACGTCACTTTTTGGATGCACGCGGCCTTAGGTTTCCGCGAAACCAAAAACAGCATCTCTCTGCGCGGCTTTATGGACACAGCCAGCGAGATTAAAGCCCGCATTAAGGCCCTGAACGCAGGGGCCGCCGTAACGGTTGAATTCATCATCTAATCCTGCCCGCCCCGCTACGGCGGGGCCTGCATACCTAAGCACCGCGGGCCGGTGCTTATGCCTGCAGCCAATAGCAGGGATTTTTACCAACTGACTAATAAGGAAACATTGATCATGACAACTACCCGCGTTCGCCTTTACGACATTGACACCGGCGCTTATGACGTCTCTTCCGATGGAAATTCTGTCGACATTTACGGCACCGCATATTTCGCCGGCGCTGCTCTTGATCCCGTCTCGTTCCGATTGATCCTTACCCGCGCCAATAGCGAGGATCCGGAAGGCGCCGCCGTGATCGTTTTCAACGATGAGGAATTAGCCGCCGCCGGTCTTGGTCTTGCAAACGAAACTGCTGAGGCCGCATTACTGGACGCCCTCCGTACTCCTGGGTATCAGACCGCCGGCGCCCCGGCCGTCCTTACTCGCTGCCTAATCGATAACTATCTGGAACCTGAGAAAGCAGGCGCCGGCAGTAATGAGCGCCTTATTACCGCCTCTGGTTATCAGGTGTTTATCGCCCCCTCTGATGATTGGGAATGCAGCCCCGATAGCGCAGATGTTTATGTATTCGAACACTATTTCGACGATATGCCGGCGGCCACTGCTACCGATTGTGAGAACTGGTCAGCCGCCGAAGATCAGTTAAGCGGTTACTGCCCCGATGCGGTGCTTTTCGCTGTACGCCGCTGGCATTACCTCAACAAAACGGAATGGGCCGCCGTTGATTCTTTCTTTGCCTGATCAGTAATCGCCCCGCCCCGGCGGGGCTTATCTCAACTCACGAAAAAAAAAGGAAATACGCATCATGACCGTCACCAAATTGGAAGCCCGCGCCGTTGACACTCTCAATGTTGAGTTACCGGCTGCCGGCTGTAAGGCCGCCCATAACGCAATCTTTGGGGGCCTCGAATGACTTACAGAGTTAAATGCCGAATGAAAGGTGCCCCGGCCGGCGCCCGCTGGCTAATGCTGCCCTGCTCCTTCGCAACAATGGCAGAGGCACTACTAGCCGCCTATAAGGCCCGCCAGCGGTTCCATCTTTTGCAGTTTTCTGTAGTGGCCCAATGACAAACCCGCCGCCCCTAACTGGGCGGCCGTAGAGAAAAGCCTACTAGGCCCCGCGCATTTAGCGGGCTTTTCTCTGCGCAGAAAACGGGGCGGCATATCTCCTAGCGCCGGCAATGCCGGCAATGCTGCCCCGCCCTCAACTCGAAATTTTTAGGAGTGTCTCAATAATGAGCATTGAAACTGAGATTCAAACACTGGCCGCGGCCTTGAAAAGCAATACGGCCGCCCTGGCCGATCTGGCCGCCGCTGTTCGCTCCGTGGCCACTGGCCGCAGTTTAAACACCACCCCCGCCGGCATTAATCAGGCCCGCCCCGCTGATGAGCGGGCCACGGCCCCCGCTGAAACTGTTCAGCCTGTCGAACCGGCCGCCCCGGTTGAATCCGCCCCCGCCGCCGGCATGAATCCGCCGCCGGCAGAAAAGCAGGCCGCCAAAGCCGCCCCGGCCGAGCAGGAAAAGACCGACGCTCCGCAGTCAAAGCCGGCAGCCGAACCGGTTGCGGCCGCCGACGGCGCCGCGGCTGAACTAGCCGCAATGAGCCCGGCCGATTTCATGGAGCGTATTCGCGAACTTACTCAGGGTGTACCGGGTGCCCGTGACCTGCTGGCGCGAGTGCTCAAGGCGAACGGCTGGTCCAGTTTCAGAACCCTCGAACGTTCCGACTACGCGACCGCGGTCAACGCCATCGCGGCTGAACTAGCGGGCGGGAGGGCCTAACCATGCCGGGGAAATACGACAACGTGCTCGCAGCACTTAAGAAGGCCAAGGCTGAACTACCTGCAGTTCACCTGATCTCAGACCCGCCAGACTGGTGCCTCCACAAGACTGATGTCAAAAAAGCGAGGTGCGCGGTTACGCGCTTGTATGAGTCGCTTCGCCACGTCAAGCCGAACGGTGCGGCCACCGCGGTAATTGCTGAAGTTACCCACCTTAGTCGCACTTTTTACCCTTGGGAAATGACCATCTGTGGAGACTTCCGTCTTATCTCTAGTGACTACGCTCGCTTCGTTAACGAATCGCTCAACGCATGGATCAATCTCTACGAGGAGGCCAACCATGCCGAATAAACACGCCCTCATTAGCCCGAGCGCTTGCGGCCGCATCGGGTATTGCCCGGCGTCTGTGATGCTCTCGAAGGATATCCCTAACGAGTCCAGCCAGTACGCGGAAGAGGGTACCGCCGCTCACCGCATGGCTGAACTGGATCTCACCGCCTTTTTCAATGGTCAGCCGTTCAACGATGCTGAACAGTCCGAAAAGGAGGCCATCCGTTCCGCCTACCCCGAAGCGCCCAGCTATGTGGGCGTGTACACGAACTACGTGGCTGAACTGGCGAAGGACGCCATCTACAAGGCCGTCGAAGTGCGCCTGCCCATGACGCCGATCACGGGCGAGCCTGACGCTTTCGGCACTGCCGACTGTCTCATCATCGCAAGCGACACGCTGCACGTGGTCGACTTGAAGTACGGCGCAGGCGTCAAGGTCGACGCAGGTCAGAACGCACAGTTGGGCATGTACGCCCTTGCCGCCTTGGCTGAACTCGATCCTGACGGCATGCTCTACGACGTCCTGAACGTCAAGATGCACATCGTCCAGCCGCGCATGGACAACATCAGCACGTGGGAAATCGATCGCCGAGTGCTCGAAGAGAACTTTGCCGCCCACATGCGCCGCGCCACAAGCCGCGCCCTGCATCTGGTCGAGCATCCTGATGACCTGCAGGTGGGCTATCCGTTCCTCGCCATGAAGAACAAGCCGTCAGGTGGCGACTTCGCAGAACCGTCCGACAAAATCTGCCGCTTCTGTCGTGCAAAGGCCGTCTGCCCGATCCTGCAGAAGATCACCGTGGAGACGCTTGAGCAGGACTTTGAAGACCTTGAAAGCGTCGACACCAAAGCTGAACTGCCTGCCCCTGTGGTCGAGCAGATCCGCTCTATCCCGGTGCCCGACACGCCAGAGCGTCTGGCCGCCGCCTACGGCTGGCTCTCCATCATCCGCATGTGGGCGGACTCCGTAGAGGCGGCAATGGTTGCACAGCTCAACACGCACGGCGAGACGTACGGCTACAAGCTCGTGGCGGGACGCCCCGGCCCGCGCAAGTGGACGGATGCCGCGGCCGCTGAGGCTGAACTGAGGAAAGCCCTCAAGGTCGATCAGGCCTATGACCGCAAAGTCATCAGCCCGACCACGGCCGAGAAGCTCCATAAATCTGGCGACATCGGCCCGAAGTATTGGGCCCGCCTCTCGAACCTGATCGGCCGCTCCGACGGCAAGCCGCTCATTGTTCCGAGTTCGGACGAGCGCCCCGCCCTGGTGCCCGCCATTGAAAACGATTTCGAGAACCTCGAAAGCGAAAACAAGGCTGAATAAGCCTTCAACAACTGCCAATTTTTAAGGATTACCAAATGGCAAAACTTACTTCTGAACAGCGCAAGAACCTCCACGTCGTCGCCAAGCGCGTACGAATCGCCTACCCGCAGGTCTTCGAGACGAAGCACAACGATTTGTCCGGCAAGGACGAATACTCCGTGCAGGTCCGCTTCTACGAAAACGTCCCCGACCACATGGCTCAGGTCAAGAAGATCAAGGAAATCATGAACATGGCCGCCGAGTACTACTGGGGTCAAGACGCTAAGAAGTTCGCTCGTGAAGCAGCCGACAGCAAGAACACGCGCGGCCTCCGCTACGACGAAGAAGGCGGTTTCTACTACCTCGGTGCCAAGCGCCGCGCCGATCAGCAGGCCCCGCGCATCGTCGGCCGTGACCGCGCGGTTGAACTCCGCCCCGAAGACGGCAAGATCTACAGCGGCGCTGTCTGCAACGTGGTCTTCGACGTCTGGTGCTACTCCGGCACCGCTAAGAACGGCGCCAAGATCCCCCCGGGATACTCTTTCACCCTCTGCGGCATCCAGTTCGTGGAAGACGGCGATCCGATCGGCGGCGTCTCTGCCGCGAAGGACGATGACTTCGACGACTTGAAGGACGACGAAGCACCCGACTTCACCGACATTCCGTAAGAGTCCTTCCCGACTCTGAGCAAAGTCCCTTCTCTGTCCGGAGAGGGGGCTTGCCCCAGAGCCGCGGGGGAAACCGCTAGGCCGCAGAACCGTAGCGGGTCGGAGCAAAAGGAGGGTTGTCATGACCCTTGTTTCCCTCACGATCACACAAGGATGAGCATCTGCAGCTACTTGCCGCGAGGCAAGTCCTCATCCTCCCCCAAGGGCTCTACAAGTTTTTCTCAAAAGGAGTTCTCTCATGGAAGTCATCAAGGCCACCGAAGAAGAGCGACAGCGCCGCATCGGGCGCATCGTTGCCGGCAAGGAGATCCTCGACGTAGTCGGTTGGTATAGAACCACGGCGAGCAGCCCGCGCAAGTGGCTCCTCATCGCCAAGTGCCCGCAGTGCGGCAAGCCCTTCAAGGTGAAGGAGTTGAGCCTGTACGGCAAGTCCATCAACTGCGGATGCACTCCCCGCAGCTATGGCACCAAGCTTCGCGAAAGCGGACACCTTCTCATCAAGACTGGAAGTCAGTCGCGTGCCGAAGGTCAGAAGCTTCGCGCGGAGGCAATTAAGGCCGCGGTTGAACGCCGTCTCGGCAAGGTTGAACAGAAGGAGGAGCCGACGTATCAGGCCGAGAAGCCGTCGCAAGTCAAATGGTTCGGGCGAGATGCGGTAGCCAACTTCACACGTGAGCGTGTCCTTGCTTACTGGGGCTCGCTCGACAAGAAGGCTATGTGCCAGGCGTGGCAGGACTTCGAGAAGTTTTATGACTGGGCGATCCGAAACGGGTTCCATCGTGAGAAGGTGCTCGTTCGCCTCGACCCGACCAAGCTCATGAGCCCGTTGACCTGTAAATGGAGCCTTCCATGAAACTTCTCTACTGCGACCTTGAAACTTTTAGCGAAATCAACCTCCCGCAAGCAGGCAGCTTCCGATACGCCGAAGACTGCGAGATCTTGCTGTGGGGCTACGCCGTCGATGACGAGCCTGCTCGCGTATGGGACTGCACGAATTCGAAGACCAAGGAGATGCCGGAAGCACTCGCCAAGGCGCTTAAGGAAGTGCAGGCAGGTGAGCGCATGGTTGTCTGGCACAACGGCATGATGTTTGACACGGTAGTGCTCGAAGCGCTCGGCTATCCGATCCCGCTTGACATGATCATCGACACGATGGTGATTGCCTACCAGCACGGTCTTCCCGGTGCTCTTGGCGACCTCTGCGACGTGCTCAACATGCCGACCGACAAGGCCAAGGACAAGGACGGCCGCCGATTGGTCAGTCTGTTTTGCAAGCCTCAGCCAGACTGCTACAAGGTGCGCCGTCACACTCGTGAGACGAAGCCGGAAGACTGGGTGAAGTTTGTCAACTACTGCAGGCTCGACGTAGAAGCTGAACGTGCTCTCTACAAGGCCCTGCCGAAATGGAACTGCACCCCGTGGGAGCATCGCCTGCAGGTGCTTGATGCCGAGATCAATCGTAGAGGCATGCAGATTGACGTCAAGTTGGCGGAAGCTGCGGTTGAACTCTCCGAACGCCACAAGGGTGCCCTTGCCGAAGAGACTCAGCGGCAGACTAATGGTGAGGTCGGAGCGGCCACGCAGCGTGACGCCTTGATCGACTACATGCATCGCCATTACGGTTGGAAGATCGAGTCGATGACAAAGGCCGAGCTTGAGAAGCGTGTCGACGATCCGTCCGTTCCCGAGCCCGTCCGCGAGCTTTTGAAGCTCCGTCTCCAGTCGACGAAGACTTCCATTCAGAAGTTCAAGGCTTTGCTTCGACGCGTCAACAAGGACGGGCGCATCCGCGGCGGCCTCCAGTTCCGCGGCGCGGCACGAACCGGGCGCTGGGGCGGCCGAGGTTTCCAGCCTCAGAACCTTGCCCGTCCAACGATGCCTCAGAAGGAGATCGATTTCGCGGCGGCCGTACTCAAAGACGGTACGTTCGAGTGCTTCTACGAAGACCCGAGCGAAGTCCTTCCGAACCTGCTTCGCGGCGAGATCATCGCGGCTCCTGGCAAAAAGCTCATCGTCGCCGACTACTCCAACGTGGAAGGCCGCGTGCTTGCATGGCTTGCCGGTGAAGCGTGGAAGCTCCAGGCATTCAGAGACTTCGACGCTGGACACGGGCATGACCTCTACAAGCTTGCCTACGCCAAGGCGTTCGGTGTCAAGCCCGATGACGTGACGAAGCCGCAGAGACAAATCGGCAAGGTGCTCGAACTGGCTTTGGGCTATGGCGGCGGAGCGGCCGCGTTCGCACGCTTTGCAAGCGGTTACGGCATGAACCTCTCCGAGATGTCCGAGTACGTCAAGTCGACTGCGCCTCGTTCCGAATGGGTTGATGCGGCGGATAGCTACGACTACTTCGCTGAAAAAAAGATGACGGGCGGGCTTGAACGCACAGAGTTCATCGCCTGCGAAGTGCTCAAGCGTCTGTGGAGAAAGTCGAATCCGAAGATCGTCGAGTTCTGGTCGAACGTCGGACGTGCAGTGCAGAAAGCCATCGTCTCTCGGGAAAGCGTTCGCGTTGGGTATGTGTCGTTCACTCGAACGAAGAGCTTCCTCGTCGCGCGCCTGCCAAGCGGCCGTCTTCTCTGCTATCCGTCACCGAAGACAAACCCTTCGGTCGGCAAGGACTCCTTCACCTACATGGGCATGAATCAGTTCTCGCGCAAGTGGGAAAAGATCGAGTCATACGGTGCAAAAAACGTGGAAAACCTTACTCAGGCGGTCGCCTGCGACCTCCTCTCCGAAGGACTTCTACGAATGGACGCGGCGGGCTACAAGACCGTTCTCACCATCCACGACGAAGCAATCACTGAGGTGCCGGACTCCGACGAGTTCACCTTCCAAAAGATGGAGCACCTCATGTCCGAACTACCCGACTGGGCGCCGGGTCTGCCGCTCGTAGCGGCGGGATATGAAGCCTACGTTTACAGGAAGGATTAGTCATGAAGTACGAGCTGTTGGGCAAGCCTCTCGGCAAGCGGGAGCTGGAAGTCCTGAGTCTGACTGCCAAGGGTTACAAGGCTCCTGAGATAGCAGGAATGCTGAGGATAACCAAGAGCGCAGTGGCCGACTATCGGCGAACTGCCCGCATGAAGCTCGGGACGAGAACAACGGCAGAGTCCGTTTACGAAGCCTTTCAGCAAGGAATTTTTAAGGTAATACCAAATGAAGAAGAGAAATAAAAAGCATCGCGTCAAGCCCGTTCGCCCGCCAGTCTTTATCTACAAGCTCCTGCCGGAGATCACTGAGGGTGAACGAGCGTCGGTCGACCTCTACCCGCTGACACATCTGCAGCAGTTGCGCGACGGCGTCGGAACGGAGGAATCCGTCTGGGAGGTGCAGACGTCTCTTCGCCACGCTTGGATTATGAGCCAAGGGTTCGAGGAGAAGAGCACGATGCGCATGCTTTTCCTGCTTGCCTTCGCTTCGCTCAACGCCATGGCTCAGCTGATCCGCCGCGAGGAGGAACTCCCGCCCGCGCTCTTTGAGCCTGTAGATCTCGCCATGGAGTACTTCAAGGAGATGAAGGACAGTCTCAATCGAACGGAGCTCATCCGCTCGATGCGAGCCACGGCGGACTCAGGCCACATCTTCTGTATCGCCAAGCGAGCGGGGTGGTTTGTCTCCCCCGAGGACGACGACTGGAAGAAGCTCCTCGGTCGAAGAGGCTGTGCGGTGCTGAACAAGAAGGTTCGATCCGGCTACCTGAACGTCAACGAAGAGATGGGCGGAAGGCTTGAGTGGGTATCCCCCACCGAAGACTGGCTCACGATCCCGATCACAAAAGAATTCGTTCTGCTTTTGACAGAACCCCTAACAGAAGAAGAGGCAAAGCAATGACAACACCTACCACAGCACTTCACGGAAAGGACGGCTCCGTTCGAGTCGTCGCCCGAGTGGAGCGCGTAGCCCCGAGCGGCATGCCGATCGTCGTCATCGACATCGGCGAAGTGAAGGGCATTCCCCTCTCCGAGATCCACAAGATTGAGGAGTTCCTCACCCGCGTCTACGACTGGAGGCGCAACAGCTTCATAGATAGGAAAGAAATCGAATGACGCTTCTTCTGTACGTCTTTTTATTCCTCTGTCTGGGTGGCTGCTTCTTTGTGCTTTTGCCGATCCTGCTATCCAGTTCAGACATCATCGCAATCCTTATTGGACTCACCCTTTTCTTTTGCCTTGTCGGCTCAATTATCTATCAGCTTTGGGAGAAATTTAATGCTTAGAGCATCTACTACCATCGGCCTCGGAGTGGCCGCAGCAGTCGCCATGGTCGGCGGCACCTACCTCCTCTGCAACATCAGCACGGTTCAAGCCGGTTATGTCGGCGTTCGCGTCAACCTCTATGCCGACAAGGGCGTTCAGAACGAAGTCGTCGGTACGGGCCGCTACTTCATTGGCATTAATGAAAAGCTGTACCAGTTCCCGACTTTCAACCAGCTCAAGAACTATGAAAGTTTTTTCACGTTCCAGACCTCTGACGCGATGGACGTGAAGGCGAATGTCGGCGTCGAATACAACATTGATCCGACGAAAGTAGCAACGGTTTTCACGACGTACCGCAAGGGCATTGACGAGATTACCGATGTCAACCTTCGCCAGTACATCTCCGACGCGCTCATCAAGAACGCGGCAAGCATGGACATCAATCAGCTGACGCAAGGCGGCAAAACGAAGCTTCTCGAAAACGTGACTGCCGACATTCGCAAGAAGCTCGATCCGATCGGTGTTCGCATCGTGAAGCTGTCGTGGATGACAGACCTTCGCTACCCCGAACAAGTCCGCCAGTCGATAAACGCGAAGATCGAAGCTACGCAACGCGCACTTCTTCGCGAAAACGAAGTGGCACAGTCGAAGGCCGAAGCGGAGAAGGTTCGCGTTGCCGCTCAGGGTGAAGCCGACGCCCGTCTGACTCGCGCCCGGGCAGAAGCCGAAGCCATCGCCATCAAGGCCAAAGCCCTTCGAGATAATCCGGGCATTCTTCAGCTCAACGCGATCGACAAGTGGAACGGGGTTCTTCCTGTCTACATGACAAGCGGCGCAGCAGTTCCATTCGTCCCTGTGAAGTGAGGCATGCAAATGACAAACGAATTTGACCAAATCAAACAGATTGCCGCGTATCGCGGCACGGAGACTCAGCTTTTGAAGCTGGCGGAGGAGGCGTCCGAGGTTATACAGGCCGCCATCAAGTACAGGATGAAGCCGTCCGACGCCACCTTCACGGCCCTCGCTGAGGAGTTGTCCGACTTTTGGATCATCCACGATCAGCTCCAGTACCTTCTGCCGAACCTGATCAAGCACGAGGCCCTCTATCGCCCATTCAAGATTCGTCGCGAGATGATCCGCATGGAAGAGGACGAGAAGGCCGTTTCAGTCCGTGAACCCGAAAGCGAACCCGCGCTTGACATGCACCCGGACGCAGTTGCCGCAAGACGCTACATGCTCAACTCTCAGGGCAGGAAGGTTGGCGAATGACCCCTGAAGGAGTGCTAGTCGCCTACCTCGTCAAGCAGGCGAAGGCGGAAGGATTCAGGATCCGCAAGCTCTCCTATGAAGGACGCCGTGGGGCACCCGACCGTTTGATCCTCGCCCCCGGCGCCTCCCTCTTCGTTGAGGTGAAGGCCCCCGGAGAGAAGCCGAGGCCCGAACAACTGAGAGAAATTGATCTGTTGCTCCGCAGTGGCTTAGCGGCCACGTGGGTTTCCTCCAAGGACGAGATCGACAAAGAGCTGAATAGGCTGTCGCTTCGTTCATGGGAGGCACTTGATAAAGGTTTTTATGTCTAGGTTCATTCCTCGCCCCTATCAAAGGATGATCGTCAACCACATCCTCTCTCGTGAGCGCTCAGCCGTATGGGCCGGCATGGGCTTAGGGAAGACCAGCTCGACGCTCTTCGCCGTCAACCTTCTTCAGTCGGTAGACGGCGTAGGCCCTGCGCTGATCCTTGCCCCTGTCCGAGTCGCCGCCGCTACGTGGCCCGACGAAGTTGAGAAGTGGGAGGACTTCTCGCATATGCGTGTCTCCGTCATGATTGGCAACAAGGCCGCGCGACGCAAGGCGCTCAAGACGCCTGCCGACATCTACTGCATGAGCTACGAGAACATCCCTTGGCTGATCGACGAGCTCAACGGCGCATGGCCGTTCGACATCATCGTTGCCGACGAAGCCACACGCATCAAGAGCTATCGCACCCGCTCCGGCGGCTCTCGTGCCAAGGCTCTCGGCACCGTCGCATGGCGCTCCAAGTTCTTCATCGAGCTGACGGGCACCCCTGCTTCCAACGGCTTGATGGATCTCTGGGGACAGTTCTGGTTCTTGGACAAAGGCGAGCGACTAGGCCGAAGCATGCGCCAGTATCAGGAGGTCTACTTCCGCCCGATCCGAGTCGGCGCCAATGCGTTTGCAGTCAAGTACGAGCCCCGAGACTTCGCAGAAGAAGCGATTCTCAAGAAGACTCAGGACGTAGCGCTCAAGCTGAACGCGGAGGACTGGTTCAACATCGAGAAGCCGATTGTCTCGACCGTGGAAGTAAGTCTTCCGCCCGAGGTGATGAAGGTCTACAAGAGCATGGAACGAAACCTCTATGCGGAGCTTGGCGACATGGTGCTTGAGACTCCGAATGCCGCGACAAAGACCTCCGTGTGCTTGCAGATCGCTGGGGGCTTCGTCTATCAGTGCGAGGAGACAAGGACGCCCGACTTCGCGGCACTCGACGACGAGCCCGAGCATTCGATCGGCGTCAGCATCCACGGTGACGGGCTTCGCCCCTACTACTGTCTGCATAGCGAGAAGATCTCCGCGCTTCGATCCATCGTCGAAGAAACGAACGGCCCGATCCTCGTCACGTACCAGTTCAAGCACGAGGCACAGCAGATCCTTCGAGCGTTTCCGGGTGCGAAGTTCTTGGACAAGAACCCGAAGACGATCCACGCTTGGAACAAAGGGAAGATCCAAATGCTCCTTGCGCACCCCGCCTCATGCGGCCATGGCCTGAGCCTTCAGGACGGCGGGAACGTGCTGGTCTTCTACTCCACGGGGTGGAACTTGGAAGAGCATGAGCAAATCATCGAACGCATCGGGCCAACCAGACAAGCGCAGGCAGGACATCCGAGACCCGTCTTCGTTTACTACATCATCGCAAAAGACACCTTGGACGAGACCGTTCAAGAACGAATCAACACTAAGCGCAGTGTCCTCGACCTGCTTATGGAAAGGAGAAAACTATGAAGCCGCAAGAACTGATGACGGCCAAGCAAGTGCAGGCCTACGTGGGATGCGCCTACAACACCTTGAAGAAAGCCGTGCGAGAAGGCCGTTTCCCCGCGCCTGCACAGATTCTCGGTCGTCAACGCTGGCGCAAGACGGACGTGGACGAATACCTTGAAAAGGCGTTCAGTCGATCTCAGTCCCGTCGAGTGGGTGCATGAGAGCAAGCCCATAGGTCAGACTAGCAATGCGCGAGGAATACAGGCAATTCTGGCCGACACTTCGCGCATTTTGTAGGAGGATTCGCTATGGGTGAATTCGCTAGTAAGGGGGTCGCAGGAAGCGGCCTTGGACTCGGTATCGCCGGTACTGCTTTGGGGCTTCTCAACGCCAACGGAAACGGTGGCGGCCTTCTTGGCGGGCTGTTGGGCGGCGGTTGTCAGAACGCTCAGATGGGCCAGGCGCTTAACGCTCTCGCCGAAAAGGACGCAAAGATCGCGGAACTGACGGCCATGCGCTACAGCGACAATCAGGATGCTGCAGTCTACAAGCAGACGCTTGCTGACAACAAGACGCTTCGTGACGAAATGTATGCCTACATCACGCCGATTGCTCAGGAATCCGCGGCCAACCGCGAGCGCGTGGCAGTTCTTGAAGCACAGCAGAAGTGCGAAGCTGAAAAGGCTCAGCTGCGCGAACAGATCATCACGCAGAAGATTGATCGCGTGGCATCCGATTGCGCCTGCGGTCTCAGCAACCTTTCGGCTGAGGTTGGCTCCATCAGAGCTCGTGTCAACGCCATCACGAAGGAGGTTGTGCCGATCGGTGCAATCTGTCCGCAGCCGATGCCGCGCTACAACGAGTGGAAGAGTCCTGACGCGGCACAGGCAACGGGTCAGTAACCAGTAGGAGCGCGTAGATGTTCGTTGAAACCAGTCACATTCCGACGATTGTTTCGGAATTTGTCACCACCGTGGTGATGCCCAAGGCACCTACGGGTCTCATGAAGTTCGGCATCGGATTCGTCTCGCCTTATATCCGTGATGCCGTAGCGGCTCGCGTCGATCAGTACATGCCGACGCTCAAGATGCTCGGAATCGTGACGGATGAGAGCAAGATAGATCTGGACCGTGCAACCGCGGCCGCCAACACTGCGCTTGAGAAAGCCGGCGGTAAGGTGGAGCTTAGCGGCTACATCATGGACAAGGCGGACATCGACGCGCTTCTTGAGATCGCAAATAAATACGCGATCGATTGAGGAGAACGCCATGGATTTGAAAGACATGCGCAAGATGCAGGGCGAGCGAACCGAAGAAGAGCTTCTGGCAAGGATCGACAAGATCCTTGACGATGCCCGCGACGGGCACTACGACCTGACATCCACAAACATTAAGGACCTCTGCGAAGCGTGGGAGTGCATCAAGCACATCCGAACGGTTCTCGCAATGGATCACTAACCACGCGGGGGACGATCCGTTCGTCCCCTTTTCTTTTACTTCATGCTGACAACCTTGCAAAATTTCATCCCTCAAGGAGCGGAGAGAGTCATGATGACCGCAGGCGGTGTGCTGGGCGGCGCCCTGTCATTCGCCTTCGGTGATGTCGGACCGTTGCTCTGGTGGCTTGTCATTTTCACGTCGACAGACTTCTTCTTAGGCACAGGAGTTGCCATACTGCAAGGCAAGTGGTCAAGCCACAAGAATTATTTGGGCGTCCTGAAGAAGGCATTGATGTTCGCCATCGTGGCACTCGCGCACGGGCTCGATGAAGTCTTTGCGCCCGTCATCCATTTTCAAATCTTTCAGAGCATTACTATCTGCGCCTATGCCGCAGGCGAGTTCGGCTCAATCATCGAGACCCTGGAGCGCGGAGGTCTTGGCGGCGCAGTTCCGCCGGTACTCCGTCGAATCGTCAGCACCCTCAACGAACGAATTGAAGCGAGCGCCGAAGAAGAGTTGGCGAAGCGCGGATTAACCGTAGAAAAGGAAAAAGACCATGACTGAAACGAGACCTCTTGCGGCTTGGCCTGTCGAACTGGCTGCCGACTTCATTGAACAATGGGAAGGCTTCGGCGAGACTGCGTACCGTTGCCCCGCAGGCGTGCTTACCATCGGCTTCGGTCACACCGGATCCGACGTGAAGGAAGGACAGATCGTGACGTACAAGGAGGCCTACGACATGCTCCTTGAAGATCTCAAGCGCTACGCATCGGGGCTCGCAGCATGGGTCAATGTGAAGGTAACGGAGGGGCAGTACGTGGCACTGCTCTCACTCGCCTACAACGTAGGAGTTGACGGCGTGGTGCATAAATGTCCTAAGCTTCTTCGCGCTGTGAACACTGAGGATATTGACGAGGCCGCCCGCCAGTTTCTTGACGTGAACAAGGTTAACGGCAAGGAGCTTCCCGGCTTGACGAAGCGTCGCCGTGCTGAGGCAAAACTTTTTCTTGGAGAAGAATGATGGGTTGGAAGAAACGATTGATCAAGGAAAGGGATGAGCTGCAGAGCCGTCTCGATCGACTGTCCGTTTTCATCGTTGGGTTTAGCTTCGCCAAGCTGGATCAGCGCACGAAGTCCCTGCTTCGTATTCAGCAGGGGTTGATGCAGGACTATCTCGCAGTCCTGAACATGAGACTGGAGCGGCTTGAAGCCATCGAGGGTCTAAATGAAGGTTGAAGCCATCACCGTCATCCTTGTAGCCTGTGCATTCTTCACGGGCTACCAGCTGGCGGCGTCCTCGTACGGTGAGGACATTGCAGAACTGCGGGCGGACTATGCCGCTCGCGCAGAAGCTCTAGGAGTAAAGCATCGTGAGAAAGAACAAGCGCAGTACCGTTCACTGGTTGAAGCGTGGGAGGAGCGCGACACAGCTCTTGCTCGCGTCGATGATCTCTCTGTGGATGTTGACAGGGTGCGCAAGCAGGCCGACGCCTACCGCCGTCGACTGTCCGAAGTCTCCGACAATCCCTGCCAGCCTTGCCAAGTCGAGCTTGCCCGATGCGCAGGCCTGCTCGAACGAGGTGCGGAAGTGGCTGGCCGATGTGGAGACCTGGCTCAGCGGATTGCAGTAGACAAAGATGCCGCAGTCTCCGTGGTAAAATAGTTTCGATGAGAACTTCCTTCATTTCGAGCAAGACAACGCCCCGATTGCCGGTAAAGCAACGGGGCGTTTTCTTTGCAGCTGTAGTAATATGTCTATAGCAACATGGGATTTGCTACGTTGGGTTGACCTTGAGTCTCTATGCCCCCGGGAAGAAATTCTCGGGGGATTTTTTATGCGTTAGGGAGAAGGAAGTCTGCCCACTCCTGCATGAGAACTCGTCTCTGCTCAAGGAGATCGTCTCGCTGGTAGGCTTGGAAAACGGTGTTGCCTACAGCGTGCATCAACTGCTTCTCGCTCACGAGGAAGTTCTTTTCGTTCTTCGCGCACCAGTCGGAGAAGGTGGAGCGCATGCCATGGAGCGTCATGTCGTCTCGACCGCTTGCCCGCTTGACCGCGCGAAGAACCGTGCAAGAGTAAACGGCCGCTTTGCCCTTCCCCTGAAAGATATAGTCCCCGCTCGTATCGAGGCGCTCAAGCAGGCGTAGGAGTTGACGCGACAGGGGCACCACATGGGGGTACGGCTTCTTGTCCTTGCGCCTTGCCTGAGGGACGGAGAAGGTCTTCTCGTTGAGGTCGATCTCCTCCCAACGTCCGCCAAGATACTCGTTGGCTCGTCCGGCAGTAAGGGCGCCGAACACGATCGCCATTGCGCACACGGAGTCCTCCTTCCACAGGGCGCCTACGATTTCTCGCAAGGCCTCAGGAGTCATGGCCACATGATGCTCGACAGGCATGGAGCGACGAACAAGCCCCATAGGAGGAAGCGACGCATCGAGGCATCCCTTCCATTCGGCAGGGTTCGACTGGATGAGGCCTTCCCCCTTGGCAACGTTGAGGATGCCGTAAAGGCGCATGCGTAAGTCTTGTCCGCGACGGGGCTTCGTCGTCCAGTATTGACGCAGGAAGGCCGCCACGTCGTCGCGGTGGATCGAGTCCAGTCGCTGCTTGCCGAAAGCTTCTTTAAGGATGCCGACGTCACTGCGCCATGCGGACTCCGTAGTTCGTCCGGTGAAACTGCGCAGATACAGGATCTTCTCGAAGGCACGGTCAGCGTACTCACCGAACGTCGGCATGGACGCCTTCACCTCAGCCGCCTTCTTCTCCGCCTTCTCCTGAGCAATCTGATCCTTGGGGTCGATGCCCTGTGCTACCAGTGCCTTGAGAGGAGCAACCTTGGCGAGGACAGCAGAGAGCGGCTGGTCGGCAGAGCCAAGGCCAAGCTCTCGACGCTTGCCGTTGAGCTGGTACTTGTAGAGCCACGAGCGGCTATGGTCTGTGACGCGCAGATACACGCCACGCTCATAGCAATGGATGCCGATCGGCAGGGTCGGGATGGACTTCACATTGAACATACACTTCTCATACAGTTGGGTTGACGTTGGATGCCGTGCGGTGATGCACTTTGAAACACAGCAAACTCGCAAGCGCATGAGTATGAGGCGTTTTGATCCGTTTTGACTTAGTGTAACACTAAGACTGCACCGCGCTCAAGACGAGCATCGTCGACGGCCGCCGCGCGGGCTTTGCAGCCGCTGCCGGCGTCTTCACGGGCGACGCCGTTCTGGTCTTCCTCGCCTATCTCGGCATTGCGGCCCTCGTGCTTGCGCATCCCGAAATCTTCTTCTGGCTCAAGATCCTCGGCGCAGCCTACCTCGCCTGGCTCGGCGCCAAGGCCCTTTACGCCACATTCTTCGCCAAGAAGGCTGAAAAGAAGGAAGGCGAAGCCGAAGTGGTCGTCAAGAAGAGCCGCAGCCTCGTCAAGGTCTTCCGCAACGCGCTGGCCCTGAGCCTCACGAACCCGAAGTCGATCCTCTTCTACGTGTCCTTCTTCGTGCAGTTCATCGATCCGGCCTTTGACAATCCGGCGATCTCGTACTTCATCCTCGCCGTCATTCTCGAATGCTTCAGCATGTGCTGGATGACGCTTCTCATCACGGCCGGCGCCGACCTTCTGAAGTTCTTCGGCCGCCGCCCCTCCGTCGCCAAGCTCGGCAACACCGCTCTGGGCAGCATGTTCCTGCTCTTCGCCTCCAAGCTTGCGCTCGACGCCTAAATTCGAAGAAAGCAACTTCAGTACAGAAACAAGACCTTCGGCCTTCGCTCTCCATCGGGAGCGAAGGCTTTTTTTCGCACCCGAAGCAGACGGCGTTCCAAATTCGGGCAAAAAGAATGGCACCGCGGCTTCGGTTCCGGGTGCCTTTGCTTTTGGCGTAACGAGAACGCCTTACTTGGCGGGCGCCTTCTCGGCCTTCGCCTTGTCTTCGGATGCCTTGAGCGCGTCCTCGATAGCCTTTCTCATGCTCGGCTCGTCCATGTAGCCCTGATGCCAGCCGAGCTCCTTGCCGTCCTTGTCGTAGAGGATCTGCGTGGGCACGGCGGCGATGCGGAAGTACGGCACGAGTTCGGGATATTCGGACGTGTTGAGCTCGCGAATGGCGGCGCGCCCTTCGAACTCCTGATCGAGCTTTTTGAGAGCGGGCTCCATCATGCGGCAGGGCTGGCAGCCGTCTGCACTGAAGGTGACGAAGGTCACCATGCCGGGCTCGGGCACCTTGCCGGTAAGCCTGGCTTGAGCGGGCACGGCGAGCACGGCGGCGGCCGCAAAAGCGCCGATAAGAAGTCGAATGGTCATGAAAATCTCTAAGGTCTGATGGGTTGGAGCCGGACGGGAATTCGCTTCCCGCTCACACGACCTTTTCATCATACTACCCGCGCTTTTCCCGATTCTTAACCCGGGAGGCCCGCATGCCCGGCACGGCCGCCCGATTCCCGAGCGGTCAAAGCCCCGAATTCTTAAATTCCTTAAGAATCTGGAAAGAGAGCCGCGGCAAAATTTACAAATTCGTTTCAATTTTTGCGGCCTCGGCACCATGACATTCAAAACCTTCAGCTACCCGATCATCCTCTCTCTGATGCTTGCGGCCTCCTCTCTTTCGGCCGCCGGGACCGGTGAAGGCGCCATGGTCATGACGTCGCGCGAAACGCCGGAGACCGCCTGCGCCAAGGGCGATCCCGTCGCCTGCACGGTGGCGGCGCTGCAGATTCTGCCCTCCGACCGGGAGGGTGCTGAGCACGAACAGGCCGCGGCCAAAGCCCGCGCTCTCTTTGAGAAGGGCTGCGAAGGGGGCGACCCCGACGCATGCCGCCATCTCGGCCAGCTTCTGAAGGACGGCGAAATCTTTCGCAAGGACCTTGACGAAGCCTCGAGGCTTCTCGAGCGCGCCTGCACGATCGGCGACGAGAGAAGCTGCCGCCTGCGCGCAGCCGTCGCCTACGACGACAACGATCATGAGGGCCGCGTTCTCTGGCTCGGCCGCTCCTGCACGCTCGGCAACGAAACCTCCTGCATGCGCGCCGCCACGCTCGACCGCTCCGACGACCGCGTTCGCTGGGTTGAGGAGGCCTGCCGGCTCGGACGCATGGAAGCGTGCCTCGACGCCGCCGAACGCCGCCAGAACGGCACCGGCGTGCCCGTCGACATGAAGCTTGCGCTCAAGAACTACCAGGCCGCCTGCCGTCTCGGAAACGGCCCGTCGTGCTTCAGGGCCGCGAAGCTCCTGCGCACGGGCGAAGGCATCGAGCACAGCGCCGAGTCCGCCGCCATTTGGTACGACAAGGCCTGCCAGCTGCGCCAGACCCGAGCCTGCGCCATTCTCGGCAACATGCACCTCGAAGGCGACGGCATCCCGAAAAACGAAGTCCGAGGACGCTTCTACCACAATTTCGCCTGCGCAAACGGCCTCAAGTCGAGCTGTGCAAAAGCGGCACGGTGAAACCATTCGCCAATCATCAAAAAAGCACGCGCCGAATAATCGCGTGCTTTTTTTAGGTTCATCACGGAAGTCCGGGGAACGCAGCCTTGACTTTTAGGAAAAAGTAGTTGTCGTCTCTGAAGC
>CAKQKT010000004.1 GCA_934249275.1 uncultured Sutterella sp.
TCTCACGAGCCGGTTCTGACCTCGACTAAGGCACCATCGAGCCCCCTGTTTCCCCAAAAAGTCGGAAGAGCCAAAAAAGAGGCTGTTCACTGCTGAACAACCTCTTTTCCTGGATTTGGTCGGGGCGGCGGGATTCGAACTCGCGACCCCTTGCACCCCATGCAAGTGCGCTACCAGGCTGCGCTACGCCCCGAAGGATTTGAAGTTTACCTGACTTGATCGGGAAAATCAAGGACGGCGCTTCAAATACCATGTTTAAGTGATTGAACTTTAGCTGTCAATCCAATCTCAAGCCTTCTTCTCCTTGCCGAGCTGTTCGGAGATTCGAGCGTTGAGCGTGTCGGAGGACTGATAGCAGACCACCGTGCGCTCATCGATCATGACCGCGTCGCCCGTCCAGGGATTGCGTGCGGGACGCGGCGCCTTGCGGCGAACCGAGAACTTGCCGAGCCCCGAGAGCTTGACCTGATGTCCCTGAGCAAGATGGGCGAAGATCACGTCGAAAAACTTCGCCACGAAGGCTCGGCTCTCAACAAGATCGAGTCCATGCTCGGAACAGAGCATTTCAACCAGATCCGCCCGCTTGAGGCAGGGCGTGCCGGGCTCGGACATGACGTCGTCAGCAGCCTTGAGCTTGCGGCGCGGTTGCGCAGGCTTCGGAGGCACATCGGGCGCAGGCTCTACCACGGGTTCAACCACGGGTTCGAGCACGGGCTCTTCCGGCTCGTTTTCCCAGTCGTCGGGAAAGAGAACGCCTGATTCAGTAAAAGCTTTCATGAGGATTTCCGGCCGGCGCCCTCATGCGGAGAACGCCGGCCGCCCGATGAAGACGTTGATCAAGCGCGAAGACGCGCACCGGCGCGCTCGAGCACCTCGACGAGAGCGTGCATGGCGGCGTCGGCTTCGGCGTCCGTGAGAGCCTCCTCGCCGGTCGAGTTAAGCTCGACGGCAAAAGCAAGAGACTTCTCGGCAGCACCCTCTTCAGTCTTCGGACGATAGAGGTCGAAGAGCTCGAAGGAGGTCAGCGCGCCGAGGCGGGCGTCGGAAACGGCGGCATCGCGAACGGCGTCCATGAGGACCTGAAGCTCGAAGTCGACCGGGACCACGACGGCGACGTCGCGGCGCATCGGCTGGAACTTGCTCACAGGCACGTAGCGCGGAAGTTCGAGCGTGAGGAGCGGTTCGACCTCAACTTCGAAGACAACCGGCGCATTGGGCAGGCCGTATTCGTGGACAAGCTTCGGATGAAGCTCGCCGATGAAGCCGATGCGATTTTCACCGACATAGATGGCGGCGGAGCGGCCCGGATGGAGAGCCGGGAAGACTTCCTTCACGAAGCGGGCCTTGAGCGGAGCAACCAGGCGTTCAACATCGCCCTTGACGTCGTAGAAGTCGACGCGGCGGGCTTCAACACCCCACTGGACATCGTCGGCCGTGCCGTAGGCGAGACCAGCGATATGAGAAGGCTGGCGAACGCCCTTGACGGACCACGGGCCGTCAAGAACGGCGGGATCCGGGAAGAACACGCGGCCGAGCTCGAACACGCGAACGCGTTCGGCCTTGCGGTTGAGGTTGTACTTCAGGATGTCGACGAGGCCGCCAATGAGCTGCGTGCGCATGACGGAGAGCTGGCTGGCGATCGGGTTGAGCAGACGAATCGGAGCTTCGTTGTCGGCGAAGTCCTTTTCCCATGCTTCGGGAACAAACGAGAAGTTGATGAGCTCCTGATAGCCGAGGACGGCCATTTCGCGGCGCAGCGCATGCCCCGTGCGGGAGGCCTCCTTCGGAGACTTCATCGCGATGCGGGCAAGCGGCGGACGATCCGGAAGCTTTTCATAGCCGTAGAGGCGGGCCACCTCTTCAATGAGGTCCTCTTCGATTTCGATGTCGAAGCGATGCGTCGGGGCCTGAACCGTGAAGGTCTCGCCGTCGAACGTGTATTCGAAGCCGAGTCGCGTGAACGTGTTGTGCATGGCCTCAACGGGGATGTCCATGCCGACCACCTTCAGGCAGCGGGAGACGCGCATCTTGACAGGCTTGCGTTCCGGCAGATTGATGATCTGATCATCGACCGGACCGACAAGGGTTTCCGGGGTACCGCAGATTTCGAGAACGAGGCGCGTGACATATTCCATGTGCCGGGCGTTCGTGCCGAAATCAACGCCGCGTTCGAAGCGATAGGCGGCATCGGTCGAGAAGTTGAGCTTGCGGCAGCGGCCCTGAATGGCGACCTGCTGCCAGAAGGCGGCCTCGATGAAGAGGTCGGTCGTCGTATCGGAGATGGCGCTCTTTTCGCCGCCCATGATGCCGGCGATGCAGGACGGGGTGTCGCCGTCGCAAACCACGCCGTAGTACGGGGTCAGGTCGATCGTCTGTTCGTTGAGAAGCGTGAGCTTTTCGCCTTCGCGGGCCCAGCGGACGGTCATGTGATCGCCTTCGAGCTTGGCAAGGTCGAAGAAGTGCGTCGGACGGCCGAGCTCGAGCATCACGTAGTTGGAGATGTCGACGAGAGCGGAAATATGACGCATGCCGGCGCGTTCGAGACGGTCGCGCATCCACTGCGGCGTTTCGGCGGCAGGATTGACGTTGCGGATCACGCGGCCCGTGAAGCGGCCGCAGAGGTCCGGTGCTTCAACCTTGACGGGCTTGACGCAGTTGCACGTGGCGGGAACCGGATCCATGGACGGCATGACGAGCGGAGCGCCGGTCACGGCATGCAGGTCGCGGGCGACGCCCGTGACGGAAAGCGCATCGCCGCGGTTCGGCGTGAGCTTGATTTCGATCTTGGCGTCGTCAAGCTTGGCATATTCGCGGATGTCCATGCCGATCGGCGCATCTTCCGGAAGAATCCAGATGCCGTTGTGATCTTCGCTGATGCCGAGTTCGCGGGCGGAGCAGAGCATGCCCATGGACACGACGCCGCGGAGCTTGGACTTCTTGATCTTGAAGTCGCCCGGGAGTTCGGCGCCGATCGTGGCGCAGGCAACCTTGATGCCGGCGCGAACGTTCGGAGCGCCGCACACGATCTGGAGCGTTTCGCCGGTGCCGGCGTTCACTTCGCAAACGTGAAGATGATCGGAGTTTTCATGATCGCGGCAGGTGAGAACCTCGGCCACGACGACACCCGTGAAGGCGGGCGCAACGCTCGTGACATCCTCGACTTCGAGGCCGGCCATCGTGAGCGTTTCGGCAAGCTCTTCAGTGCTGAGCTGCGGATTGACGTACTGGCGCAGCCATTCTTCTGTAAACAGCATTTCAGTAATTCCTTTCGATGGTTGGCCCGGTTAGTTGAACTGGCGCAGGAAGCGCAGGTCGCCTTCGAAGAAGAGGCGCAGGTCGTCGATGCCGTAGCGAAGCATCGTGAGGCGCTCAAGGCCGGAGCCGAACGCAAAGCCGATGTTCTTTTCGGGATCGAGGCCGTAGTTGCGAATGACGTTCGGATGAACTTCGCCGGCGCCGGAAATTTCGAGCCACTTGCCCTTGCGCGGACCGCTCGTGAACATCATGTCCACTTCAACGGACGGTTCGGTGAACGGGAAGTAGGAAGGACGGAAGCGGACGACCAGGTCTTCCGTTTCAAAGAAGCGGCGCAGGAAGTCGCTGTAGACGCCCTTGAGGTCGGTAAAGCTCACGTCGTCGCCGACCCACAGGCCCTCGACCTGATGGAACATCGGGGAGTGCGTGGCGTCGGAGTCGACGCGATAGGTGCGGCCCGGAGCGATGACCTTGATCGGAGTCTGATGCGTGCGGGCATAGCGGACCTGCATGGGCGAGGTGTGCGGGCGCAGCGGCAGCTGACGGCCTTCCTCGTCGCAGCGGTCCACGTAGAACGTGTCCTGCATGGAGCGGGCCGGATGGTTGGGCGGATTGTTGAGGGCCGTGAAGCTGAACCAGTCGCTTTCGATTTCGGGACCGTCGGCAACGTCGAAGCCGATGGAGCGGAAAATTTCCTCAATGCGCATCCAGGTGCGCATGACCGGATGGATGCCGCCTTCGGTGCGGATGCGGCCCGGAAGGGTCACGTCAATCGCTTCGCTGGCGAGCTTGGCCTGCATGGCGGCCTGAGCGAGCTGTTCGCGGCGGGCGTTGAGCGCGGCTTCGATGGCGGCCTTGGCCTTGTTGATTTCCTGTCCGCGGGCGCGGCGTTCTTCGGGGGCGAGCTGGCCGAGGCTCTTCATGAGAGCCGTCACGGCGCCGCTTTTGCCGATGTACTTCGCCTTGGCGTCTTCCAGAGCAGCGGGTTGTTCTGCCTGGGCAAAGTCCTGACGCGCGGACTCGATGAGTTCGGAAAGATCCTGCATGTTCACTGATCTCGACTTTTAAGGTATTAAACCGCGCAAATCCATCGCGCGGTCCGTTGCGGCCGAACACCCTCTCCGACGACCTTCGGGGCCTCGGATCTGCATGTTGCAAAAGCCTGTTGCGAAAAAAGGCCGGTAGAACTCCCGGCGTCTTTTCGCAAGAGGCTCCAATAGCCTGAGCATCCGGCGAAAAATCTTATTTTACAACAGCTTGTCGCTTTTCCCAAACTTTCACGGTTGCCTCAAACGAAAAAACCGACGGTCGAAACCGTCGGTTTTTTCATCGGTTCAGATTCGTATCCGGAATCAGGCGACAAAGCGCATGATGATCATGCTGATGCAGGCCATGAGCACGCTGTTGAGCATGAGCATCGGCCAGTACTTCTTCGGGCAGTTTGCCACGCCGAGAAGACGGCCCATGTACTGAATCTGAGAAGCCATCAGAATGAAGGCCGGCGCAAGAATCGTCACATCGTGACCGTTAAGCTGGCCGGCAGCGGCAAGGCTGGCGGCAACGCCGACGCCGGCGCCGCAGGAAAGCCACGTGGCGAGAAGCACCGTAACGGCTTCACCAGGGAGGTCAAAAAGACCCATGACGCCGCCGCACGTTTCGCCGAGGAACTTCATGACGCCGAAGAGATTCAGCATGTACGTCAGCACAAAAGCCATGACCACGTTCGGCAGAAGGCTGTAGAGACCGATGTCAAGACCCTTGCGAAGGCCGACGATGAAGATGTCGAAGGGATTCTTCGAGGTGGTGGAGTGATTAGTCATTTTCGAAGTCCTTGCGATAAACGGTGCTGAGCATGGTGCGGACAAGAGCGCCGCCCACGAACTTGAGGACCAGAATCAGAGCCATCGGGATCCAGACCTTGACCGTGAAGAGAGTGAAGAGGCCGGAAACGGTGGAATAGTAGTTGGCCACGCAGCCGGCACCCGCATACTGCCAGGCGCAGATCGTCACGAGATTCTTCGTCGTGATGCGGCCTTCGTCGTGCAGAGCGCGCGTGATTGCGGCGCCGCCGTCGGTGGACTGAAGGTCGGTGATGAGAGCCAGGCCCGTATAGCCCGGCACGCCGAGGATCGGCTTGAGAAGCGGCGTCAGAATGATCTGGGCCGCGCGCAGAGCGCCGTAGAAGGAAAGGACTTCAATCAAGCCCATGGCGAGCATGACGCCCGGGAACAGATTGAGGGAGAAGAGGAAGCCTGCGCGGGCGCTGAGGCCGCCGGCACCCTGGAAGTTGTTGGCCGAGCCGGCGATGGTGCCGTACTTGCCGATAAGGGTGGTGTAGTCGAACGCACCGAGCCACTTGTAGGCTTCGGGCATTTTGTAGAAGACGCCGGAGAAAATGATGACGGCGAGCGCTAGCGCAATGTAAGCACCAATGCCAACCTTCGGATTTTCTTCCGCGGCAGTCTGAATCTTGGGATCCGCCATGAGTCGTTGTCCAGTAGTAATGGAGGGGAAATTAGAGACGAATTTGATTCGTTCTTCTATCAAGATCGCTACGACGACAATGGAGAAAGCGTCGCCAGAGTTTTCTTGACCCTGAAGTATAACCGCCGATCTTCCCGTTCCGCCTCAGACATTTGTCGTAACCCAACTCCCGCCTGCACAAGATTATTTCAAACATGCAATAAAAAATCCCGCACATTCAGTTGTTTTCAGACCTCCGGAAAGATTCCTGCCCTTTCACGCCTTCCACACACATAAGCAAAATGTCTTAGGGGAAATTTCTAGAGTTTTTTTAGGCAGGCCATCTCCAAAATGCGACAGCTTGCAGTCTGCGCTTGAGGAAGCCGCAGCCTTGGAAAAAAATCCAGATTACGGACGAAAAAAAAGAGACCCGGCGAAATACCGAGTCTCTTCTTCTCAAAGCTTCCGGATGAAAGCGAGGCGGCTCATTTCAAGCCGTCCGTCCGGACATGCTTCGAATTAGGCACCCTTGACCTGGTTGACGAGGGCGGCAAAGCCTTCCTTGTCGAAGATGGCCATGTCGGAAAGGACCTTGCGGTCGAGACCGATACCAGCCTTCTTGAGGCCGTTCATGAACACGGAGTAGGTCATGCCGTTGGCACGGGCGCCGGCATTGATACGGGCGATCCACAGACGGCGGAACGTACCCTTCTTATCGCGGCGGTCACGGTAAGCATACTGACCGGCGCGCATAACAGCCTGCTTGGCAACGCGGTAGACGTTGTTGCGGCGGAGGCTGAAACCCTTGGAAAGGGCAAAAACTTTCTTATGACGGGCACGAGCCGTCACACCACGCTTAACTCGGGGCATCTTTTATATCTCCTTTAATTAGGCGTAAGGCAGCATGCGGCGCACGGATGCGATATCGGATTCATGGATATCGACCATGCCGCGGAGGTGACGCTTGTTCTTCGTCGTACGCTTCGTAAGGATATGACGCTTCGTAGCGTGGGCACGCTTGATCGAGCCGCTGGCGCGCGGCTTGAAACGCTTGGCAGCAGCGCGCTTAGTCTTCATCTTCGGCATTTGCCGTTACCTCTTTATTTGATGAACCACAGGCGCCCCGTAAAAAACAACGGGAACTTTCTCAAGCCCGAGGCTCACTTGTTATCCAAAAACGGACCGAGTTGCCGGTCCGTTTTTGGGAAAGTCAGGATTCTACCTCAAATTTGAGGCAGTGTGTGAAAAAATCACTTTTTCTTTTTAGGAGCCAGCACCATGATCATCTGGCGGCCTTCGAGCTTGGGCTGATGTTCAACCTGAGCCACTTCGGCGAGTTCCGCGCGAATGCGATCCATCAGTTCCATGCCGAACTGCTGGTGAGCCATTTCACGGCCGCGGTAGCGGAGCGTGACCTTGGCCTTGTCGCCGTCGTTGAGGAATCGCACCAGAGCGCGGAGCTTCGTCTGGAAGTCGTTTTCGTCCGTTGCCGGGCGGAACTTCACTTCCTTGACCTGAATCACCTTCTGCTTGGCCTTGGCTTCCTGAGCCTTCTTCTGTTCCTGATAGCGGAACTTGCCGTAGTCCATCAGGCGGCAGACCGGCGGCTGAGCGTTCGGGGCGACCTCAACGAGGTCGACGTCGGCGTCTTCAGCCATGCGCAGGGCTTCCGCAGTGCGGACAATACCGATCTGGGCGCCATCGACGCCGGTCAGTCGGACCTCAGGAACTCGGATCTCACCATTGATCCGATGCTTGCGATCTTGTGCTATGACAATCTCCTAAATCGTTAAGTTTGCGGTTAGTGCGCAAAGGGGGCGTGGGTTTCATCCTCGCGCTTGATCATTTCGATGAAGTCATCGACCTTGATCGTGCCGAGGTCCTTGCCGCCGCGGGCGCGAACCGCCACGCAACCGTCCTGCTTTTCCTTCTCGCCAACGACGAGGATGTACGGAATCTTCTGCAGGCTCAATTCGCGGATTTTATAGTTAATCTTTTCGCTGCGCAAATCAGACTGCACGCGGATGCGGGCAGCACGAAGCTTGGCGGCAACTTCATTGGCATAGTCCTTCTGGGCGTCCGTGATGCAGGCAACGGCGCACTGCACCGGAGCGAGCCAGGTCGGGAAGGCGCCGGCATATTCTTCAATGAGCATGCCGATCCAGCGTTCGAGAGAACCGAGGATGGCGCGGTGAAGCATGACCGGAACCTTGCGGGAGTTGTCTTCGGCGACGTATTCGGCGCCGAGACGGCCCGGCATCTGGAAGTCAACCTGAATGGTGCCGCACTGCCAGGAGCGACCGAGGCAGTCCTTAAGATGATATTCGATCTTGGGACCGTAGAAGGCGCCTTCACCGACAAGAATTTCATACTTGATGCCAAGATCGTCAAGACTCTTCATCAGAGCATGTTCGGCCTTGTCCCAAACAGCGTCTTCGCCGATGCGCATTTCGGGACGCGTGGCAACCTTGAAGGCGATTTCCTTGAAGCCGAAATCCTTGTAGACGTCAATGACGAGCTTCGTGTAGTTTTCGCATTCGCTCAGGATCTGGTCTTCCGTGCAGAAGATGTGGCCGTCGTCCTGCGTGAAGCCGCGGACGCGCATCATGCCGTGGAGCGAGCCGGACGGTTCGTTGCGATGGCACTGGCCGAATTCGCCGAGACGGAACGGCAGATCACGGTAGCTGCGCAGAGCGCAGTTGAAGATCTGGATATGGCCCGGGCAGTTCATCGGCTTGAGAGCGTAGTAGCGGTTCTCGGACTCGGTCGTGAACATGTTTTCACGATACTTGGCCCAGTGGCCGGAACGTTCCCAGAGAGAACGGTCAAGAAGCTGCGGAGCCTTGACTTCGCCGTAGCCGTTGTCCTGGTAGATGCGGCGCATGTACTGCTCGATCACCTGCCAGAGAGCCCATCCCTTCGGATGCCAGAAGATCATGCCCGGAGCTTCGTCCTGAAGATGGAAAAGGTCGAGTTCGCGGCCGAGGCGGCGATGGTCACGCTTTTCAGCTTCTTCAAGCATCGTGAGGTAGGCCTTGAGGTCTTCCTTCGTGGCAAAGGCGGTGCCGTAAATGCGCTGAAGCATTTCGTTCTTGGAGTCGCCGCGCCAGTAGGCGCCGGCAACCTTCATCAGGCGATGAACCTTGAGCACGCCCGTGGACGGCACGTGAGGACCGCGGCAGAGGTCGGTGAAGTCGCCCTGGCGGTAGAGCGAAAGCGTTTCGCCCTGCGGAATGGCTTCAATAAGTTCGACCTTGTACTTTTCGCCAAGATCCGTGAAGAACTTGACGGCTTCGTCGCGGGACATCTCGATGCGCTCGATCTTGAGGTTGCGCTTGACGATTTCGTCCATGCGCTCCTCGATGGCCTTGAGGTCGTCGGGGGTGAACGGACGGCTGTAGGAGAAGTCGTAGTAGAAGCCGTTTTCAATGGCCGGCCCGATCGTGACCTGGGCTTCAGGATAGAGTTCCTTGACAGCCTGAGCCATCAGGTGAGCGGTCGAATGGCGGATGATTTCAACACCTTCGGCATCACGACCCGTGATGATGGCGACCTGAGCGTCCTTGTCAATCACATGGGAGAGATCGACGAGCTTGCCGTCGACACGGCCGGCGAGAGCGGCCTTGGCCAGACCGGCGCCAATGTCAGCGGCGACATCTGCAACGGTGACGGCAGCGTCGAATTCGCGCTTGGAGCCGTCCGGAAGGGTAATTGCAACCATTTTTAACCTCGTTTTTTACAGGCGAAAAAAAAGTGCGGACATGAGCCGCACTTTTTTGCCTCGGACAATTTGTTGGACAACGTTCCGCTCACGCCCTCAATTTTTAAAGAGAGGGTGTTGTTGTGCGAAAAGTCTGCGAAGAACACATCGTTCAACAAATTCCCAAGAAATATTCTGGTAGGCACGATTGGACTCGAACCAACGACCCCCACCATGTCAAGGTGATGCTCTAACCAACTGAGCTACGTGCCTGTCAAGGTTTTTATTATGCCTGAAGATCTGCATATTTGCAAACCTCCGCATTCGCGGCCCCTTAAACCGCTTGCTTCGCATCGGCGCTGCAGGAAGAAGTTCCTGGTAGGCACGATTGGATTCGAACCAACGACCCCCACCATGTCAAGGTGATGCTCTAACCAACTGAGCTACGTGCCTGCCGTTGCGAGAACGAAATTATGCCTGAGATTTTCCAAAAAACAATAGTCTGATGAAATTATTTTTCACCGCCTACCTATCGAAATTCATTAAGTCGTTGATTTACAAAGAGAAAGAGGCGAGAAGCAATGCTTCTCACCTCCCGCATTTACGGTATTACATTTGTAACAACGCGGTTTTCACACATGAAATCAGCAGCGTCGGGCGGAAAGAACGCCCTTGAGCTCGCGAATGGCCGTGAGCGAAGCCGTCAGGCTCTCGGCGGACGGTATCTCGACCGTAAAGCGCATGTGGACGTCGGTCTTCACCTTCTGGGTGTTCATCCCCGTGAGGTTCTGCTTGGCCTTCATGAAGATTTCCGAGATGTCGCGGATAAGCCCCGGGCGATCGGTTGCCACGACGAAGACTTCCGCCGGGAAGACGCCGTCTCCGCCCCTGCCCCAACTCACCTCGATCAGGCGGCCGTGATCCTGTTCGGACATGTTTCGGATATTCGGACAATCGGCGCGGTGAATGGTCACGCCCCGGCCGCGGGTGACGTAGCCCACGATATCGTCGGGAGGCACCGGATGGCAGCAGCGCGCAAGCTGAGTGAGAAGCGAATCAACGCCCACAACCAGCACGTCGCTCTTGCCGGTGTTGCGGGACTGGCGGAGCTGCACCTCGTCGGGCTCGGGCACGGCCGGCTTCGGGGGCTGCACTGCGGTGGCAAGCGCCGTCTGCGTGATTTCCTCCTTGCCGTAGGCAAGACAGAGCTCGTCTACGCCCTCGTAGCCAAGACGCTTGGCCAGATCCTCAAGCTTGACGGCCGTCTTGCCCAGACGCGCAAGCTCCTTGTCGATCTTTTCGCGGCCGAGTGCGGTGAGCTCCGCAGTCTGCTGCGCATTGAACCACTGGCGAACCTTGTTTCGGGTGCGCGGACTGACCGCGAATCCCTTTTCAGCGGAGAGCCAGTCGCGGGAGGGCTGTCCCACCTTGGCGGCAATGATCTCAACGGTCTGGCCGGTTTCAAGCTTGGTGTTGAGCGGCACCAGAACGCCGTCGACCTTAGCGCCCTTCGTGCGATGGCCGAGCTGCGTGTGAACGGCATAGGCAAAGTCGACCGGCGTCGCGCCTCGCGGAAGTTCGACCACGCGTCCCTGCGGAGTCAGAGCATAGATGTGGTCGTCAAGCACGGCCTCGCCTTCGGGCTGGCCCTGATGCTGCATGTCGCTGCCCCAGGCGAGCAACTGGCGCAGCCATGCGACGCGCTGCTCCTCGGCGCTCGAGACGCCGTTGGAATTGCCCGCCTCCTTGTAGCGCCAGTGCGCGGCCACGCCGAGCTCGGCGAACTCGTGCATCGCGCGGGTGCGGATCTGGATCTCAAGAGGACGGCCGGCCTTGTCGGTCACCACGGTGTGGAGCGACTGATAGCCGTTGGGCTTGGGCTTGGCGATGTAGTCGTCGTATTCCTTCGACAGCACGGGGAAGTTCTCGTGCACGATGGAAAGCACCTGATAGCAGCGCTCGACCGTATCGACGATGATGCGCACGGCGCGCACGTCGAAGAGCTGGTCGAAGCGCAGGTGCTTGCGCTGCATCTTCTTCCAAATCGAATAGATGTGCTTGGGACGCCCGGAAACCTCGGCCTTGATGCCGTTTTTCTCCAGAAGCGTGCGGATTCGGAGCACTGCGCTCTGCATGAACTCAATTCGCTGCTCGCGGGATTCATCGAGCTGCTGAGCGATTTCACGGTACTCCTCCGGTCGGGTGAAGCGAAGCGACAGATCCTCGAGCTCCCACTTGAGCTGCCAGATGCCGAGACGATTGGCAAGCGGCGCATAAAGCTCTAGCGTTTCAGCGCCGAACTTATCGGCGCCCTCGCGCTTCGACGAGGCGAACCAGCGCAGCGTCTGCAGGCGGCTTGCAAGCTTGAGAAGGACGACGCGCAGGTCCTTGCACATCGAGAGGAACATGCGGCGCATGGCCTCCACCTGATGGCGCGTATTGGCCTCCTCGTTTTCAGAACGGGCGCGCCGTGAGAGCTCGTTGACCTGCCCGAGCTCCTGCACGAGCCCGTTGACGGCGGGACCGAAGCTCTTTTCGATCCATTCGCCGGAATTCTGTATCACGGTCGGCACGCAGAAAAGATAGGCTGCGCTAATAAGTTCCGGATCGTCCCTGACCTCTCTGAGAATGCTGGCGATGCCGTCGGCATGCTGCATGACGCTCTCACCGGTCGAAAGGGTAAGGTCGCGATAGAGGGGCTCGACCATGCTGCGCGCAAGCGAGACGTCCACGACCAACGCAGGTGTTTCCGACATTTCTGATTATTCTCCTCCAGGCTCCTCCGACGGCCTTTTCGCCGGCTGCGGAGGGCTTCAACAGTCACTCAGGCAGGCGCCTTCGGACCATGCCGAAAAGACGCATGCCTGTATCCTCAATTCTAAAGGATCGACTGTCCGATAGGCAGGCTCGGGAAGAGCGTTTCCGCCAAAACGTTCGCCGGCGGATATCAATCCAGACTGTACTGGACCATGAAGCCGCCCGTCCAGGACCGTGATCCGTCCGGACCCGCAGAGCCGGAAAAACTGAGCCCCGCCACGCTGTCGCGCAGCCGCACCTTTAAGGCGGCATCCGCAAAGATCTCTCCGACGCTCAAGCCGTCGCCCTTGCGGCTCGCGCTCGCACCGGCAGCACTCACCGTCTGCGTGACGTCCAGATCGCCGCCTCTTGCACGGCCGCCGGCCTCAATATCGGCCTTCACCCAAATATTGGGAGAGATTCGAAAGAGATGATGAACGCCCGCCTGAAGCTGCAGTGTTCCGACAACCCGGTTGTTCTCCTCGACCTTCAGGACATCCAGCCCGTCGTAGGCAACGACGTACGACGACTTGAAGACGTTCGTCACAGCAATCGATCCCGTAAAGCCCACGCTCTTGTAATTGCCCCAGTCGGGATAGTAGGTTGCGGCAAGCCCTGCCGTAACAGCCCTTCTCGACGGCTCCGACGATGCCAGAAGCCCCCCGGCCGTCGTTATCCGAAGCTTGTCCTCGGCGCCTGCAAAGTTGCCGAACCCGAACACCGACCAGCCTTCACGGCCCCAGCCGCCATAGATCGAAACCGACAGGACATTGGAATCCTGGCTGATGATGCTGTCGGTAATCTCGTTCCTGATGCTTGCATCCGAATACGACAACTGCAGTCCGGCAAACCGGTCGATGTATCGCCCCTGGGCCTCCAGATCCAGCCCTTCGATCGATCTTGTCCAATTCGGAGATTCCAGCCCGAGGCCCTCTGCGTTTTTGTAGGTTCCCCGGCTTCTGCCCGTTCTCAGAGTCGCCTTGACGATCTGTCCGTCCTCAAAGGCGACCGCCGCCCTGGCTCCCGTGCCGACAACGTTTTCCGACGTTCTCTGCATCTCCTGAAGAGTGCCCTGTCCGATCGACAAGGCCACTGGACGAACGAAGCTCATCGCGAACTCCTCCGGACCCTCTCGTCTCATCAATTCGGCCATGACGGGCCTTGGGCCCTCTCCCCGGGCCGCCCGTCCGGCCAGCGCATTGACAACCGATTCAAGCGGCCCCGAATAGGTCCATTGATGTTCGACCGCATTGACCGAGCCGTCGCCGGCAGGCTCGAGCCTCATCATCGTCACCCAGCCCGACTTGGTGTAAAAAAGAACAACATTCTCCAAACCGTCGACCTCGGCTCCGCTCTCCAGCCTGAACAAACCCGGGACGTTCTGCGCCATGCCTTCCGAAGTCTCGGAGTCCTCCTCAAGGTCTTTCACCCCGTTGGTCACAAGAACCGCAACATCCTTTCCGAAGATGCTCTTCGTTCCGGCTCGAAACGTAACGGCGCCATCCTCCGCGCCAAGCGACTCCAGCATCGATCTTTCGACAACAAGCCCAGTCGCATCACCCATGTAGAAGTTGACGCCAGGGACGGGCGTACCGTCGCCTCCGATCCATATGCAGGAATCACCCGTGATGTTCAGCTTGTCCTGAAGAACCAGAACGTCCTTCGGAAGCCTTCCCCTCATTTTCAGGATGTAGCGGCTCTCGTTCCCGAAAAGGACGGCATCGCAGGCTTTCTCTGCCAGCGCCTCCTGCGAATACGGAACCGTCAAGCCGCCGGCACCCGCACCGGCATCGTCACCCGCAGCAGCCCGCATGAGGCCGGATCGAAAAAGGGAGAATGAATCCGGACCATCACTCTCCGAACCTTCAATCTCGTCAAGATCCCCTAAATCGCCGCCGGGCGCGTCCGGCATGCCGGATCCGTCCCCTGCTCCGTCCCCTTCACTCCCCTGATCCTCATCGTCGCCCTCGCCGCTGAAGAGATCGTCAGTCCGCATGAAGACGGTCGTCGTGCCGCCGTAAGCCGTTACCTTCGCGCAGTCCGATCCGGCAGGAAGGACGAGCGAAACCCCATCCGCGACCATGGAGGTGTCAAGTCCCTTCACGTAAAAGCCGGCGCCCGGTCCCATCCGGGGCACCACCAGAGAATTACCCAAGTCAGCCGTAGGCACCTCGGGCATGACGCCGATCACGCGAACAAGACCGTCGGCAGCCTCGGGATAGTAAGTCGGCTCATGAGGCTTCAGAACAACGGCGACCTCTCCCGCAAAGAGGGGACAGGGCATCACGGCGGCGACAACACTGATTGCAAGAGCAAGCATCCATGACCTGAATGCGGACTTGAAAACGGAACGACAGGAACAGACGTCGCACAGATGCGAATGAGGCATAAAAAACTTCTCCGTGACTATCGCTTGTCAATCGCGTCACTTTTAAACAACCCATCAATAATCTTCCCGTCGTTCACGTCCGTCAATACTTCTTTAGCCGCACTTCCATAGTCCTTTTGGCTTAACCCCCTGGTGGTATTTCCTTCATTTTCATGTCCAAATGAAAAGAGGCACCGCCTCCCTTTCGGAAGAACGATGCCTCAAACTCCAATCGATCCGGCAGGCAAAGGCCGCCGGATTCGCCAGACTGACTTATCGAGAATTCGTCAATTCTTGAGCGAATGGATCGGTGCGGGAATGCGGCCGCCGAGCTTGACAAAACCCGTCGAATCCCCGCCCGGGACGCGGATGATTGCCGCTTCACCGAGCAGGCCGCCGAAGACGGCCTTCTCGCCCACGCCCTTGCCGGGCACGGGGATGATGCGAACCGCGGTGGTCTTCGAATTGATCATGCCGATGGCCATTTCGTCGGCGATCATGCCGGAGATCGTCGCCGCGCTCGTATCGCCCGGAATGGCAATCATGTCGAGACCGACGGAGCAGACGCTCGTCATGGCCTCAAGCTTTTCCATCGTAAGAGCGCCGCTGCGGGCGGCGGCCTCGATGGCACTGTCTTCGGAAACCGGAATGAAGGCGCCCGAAAGGCCGCCCACATGCGAGGACGCGAAGACGCCGCCCTTCTTCACGGCGTCGTTGAGCATGGCCAGAATGGCCGTGGTGCCCGGGGCGCCGATGGAGGAAAGGCCCATTGTCTGGAAGATTTCGCCCACGCTGTCGCCGACGGCGGGAGTCGGCGCGAGCGACAGGTCGGCCACGCCGAACGGCAGATGCAGGCGCTGCGCGACTTCGTTGCCGATGATCTCGCCCACTCGCGTGACCTTGTACGCCGTGTGCTTGATGACTTCGGCCGCATCCGTAATCGTGAGGTAGTCGCCCTTGGCCTCAAAGGCGCGGTCGAGCGCCTTCTTGACGACGCCCGGCCCGGATACGCCCACATTTATGACGACGTCGGGCTCGCCCACGCCGAGATAGGCGCCCGCCATGAAGGGAACGTCCTGCGGAATGTTGCAGAAGACGACGAGCTTGGCGCAGCCGATGGCGTCGCGATCAGCCGTGGCGGCGGCCACGTCGAGAATGCGCTCGCCCATGAGCTTCACGGCATCCATGTTGATGCCCGCCTTCGTGGAACCCACGTTGATTGAGGAACAGATGCGGTCCGTGCAGGCAAGAGCTTCGGGGAGCGAATCAATCAGATTGCGCTCGCCGGGCGTCATGCCCTTCTCCACCAGAGCGCCGAAGCCGCCGATGAAGTCGACACCGACATCCTTGGCGCAGTCGTCGAGCACACGGCAGGCGTCGACCATCTGGTCGCGCGTGAACCCGGCGCACACGGTTGCCATCGGGCTTACCGAAATGCGCTTGTTGACGACGGGAATGCCATAGCGATCGCCGACGATGTCGCAGGTTTCCACCAGCTTTTCGGCATTCTTCAAAATCTTGCTTCGAACCTTGTAGGCGAAGGTGTCGTAGTCCTGAGAGCAGCAGTCAAACAGGCTGATGCCCATCGTGACCGTTCTCACATCCAAATGTTCCGACCTCAACATCGAAAGTGTTGAGAGAACTTCACTATCTGTCAGCATATTGGCAAATCCTCTTCGGCTCAGTCGACGCGAACTCGATGAATGGCTTCAAAAATGGCGGCGTGCTGCATGGAGAGCCTGAGGCCCATGCGCTTGGCGCGCTCGCCCATGATCCTGTGCAGGGAACGGGTGTCGACCTGCTCCGGAATAACGACCTCAAAGACCTGAAGGCTCTGATTGTCCTCAATGCGGAACGCCTTGAGGCCCTCCACGTTGATGCGCTGTTCGGCAAAGATCCGGGCAAAGGTGGCAATGATGTCGTTGCGGTCCTTGCCCCAGATGCTCACGATGAAGGGTTCGCCGGAGGTGGCGCCGGACGAGGCCTCAACGTCGCGGATGGAGACCGTCAGACGGAACTTCTTCAAGTCGTACGCCGTCTGAATCTCCAGCTGGATGTTCTTGTTTTCAATGTCTTCGGGCTTGTTCACGAGGTATACCGCCGTGAACTGATCCCGAAGCGTCGTTTGAGTCATCTGCTCGATGTTGCAGCCGAGCCTTGTCAGCGTTTCCGCCGTCGCAGCCACGATGCCGGGCTGATCCAGCCCGATGATCGAGACAAGAATGTCCTTCGTAGTCATGAATGAACGCCCTCCTATTTTGCGGGGTTATCCGACTATATTAACGGACTTGGCAAAGGCGAAGTCTTGGAAACGCCGCTTCCGTGGCTTGAGTTGACTGAAGTACGAGATCGTCCTTAGAAACGTGTCGCAAAACGGCGGCCAAAGCGGCCGTATCAGCCACATCGGCGGGTTCCGTTCTCAGGTTTCCGGAATCTCTTCGAGCCGAAGACGGCATGTCGGGGGAATCGCTCTCAAGCACGAAGGCATCCGAAGGCACTTCGGCAAGATGACGACGAATTCGCAAACTGCCTTCATAAGTGGCCGCGCCGCCGAACCCAAGCTTGAAGCCCAGAGACAGGAAGGCATCGCGCTCGGCATCCGAGCCGTTGAACGCATGAATGACGCCGGAAACCCGAATGCGTCGGAGCCAGTAAAGAAGCCTTGAGGCGCTCTTTCTGACGTGAATCGAGCACGGGAGCTCCAGACGCGCCGCTATTCCGAGCTGCTCGCGGAAGAACTGCTCCTGACGCTCGTCAATCGTCATCACGAGCCCCTCCAGTCCGATCTCGCCGATTCCGATGAAGTGCGGATCCGACATCGAAGCCTCGGCAAGCACCGAAAGCTTCTCCAGATCCGCCTCATCGGCCTTCGGAACGAACAGCGGATGAATGCCCAGCATGTAGGCCAGGCCGTGCTCACGGGCAATCTGCGCCGTGCGGTCCCAATCGGACGCCTCTCCCGCACACACCACCATATTGGCAACGCCGGCGGCGCGGGCGCGGGCCACGACATCCGCGAGGTCGTCCCTGAAGGCCTCGGCCTGCAGATGACAGTGCGTGTCGACGAGCCCCGTCAAGATCAGTCCTCCCGAATGACGCCGGCATCAAGCCTGAGAATGCGGTCGCATCGGGCGGCAAGCCCTTCGTCATGCGTAACGATCACGATGGCCGTGCCTTCGTCGCGCGCGAGCTTCAAAAAGATGTCGAACACCCCCTGGGCGGTCGTCTTGTCGAGATTGCCCGTCGGCTCGTCGGCCAGAATGCAGACGGGCTTCGTGACGATGGCCCTTGCGATGGCGACGCGCTGGCGCTCGCCGCCTGAAAGCTGGGAGGGAAGATGCTGCAGACGGTGCCCGAGTCCGACGGCCTCAAGCATCCTGCGCGCCTCCTCTCGGGAAGCCTCCTGATCCTCGCGACGGATCCAGAGCGGCATGGCAACGTTGTCGAGCGCCGTAAACTCGGGAAGAAGATGATGGAACTGGTAGACAAAGCCGAGAGAGCGGTTTCGAAGCTCACCGAGCGCCTTTTGGGAAAGGCCGGAAAGGCCGGTTCCGGCCACGCTCACCTCACCCGAATCGATTGCATCAAGACCGCCGACGGCATGAAGAAGCGTCGACTTGCCGGATCCGGAGGAGCCCAGAATCGCAACGGTTTCGCCCTTCGCCACGGAAAAGCTCACGTCGGAAAGGACGGGCACGGGATGCTCGCCGTCGTGATAGACCTTCACAAGGTGCGAAACTTCAACGGCAAATTCCTTATTCATAGCGAAGAGCCTCCGCAGGCTGGGTGCGAGCCGCACGCCAGCTCGGATAGAGCGTGGCCGCCAGGCTCAGAAGGAAGGAGAAGACGGCAATCGGAACGATGTCGGACATTCTCGGATCGGACGGCATGTCGGAAATGAAGTAGATCGACTTCGGCAGGAACTCCACATTGAAGATCCGCTCGATCGTGCTCACGATCACGCCGACGTTCTCGGCAACAAGAAGGCCCGAAACCACGCCGACCGCCACGCCGACAATGCCGACGACCGTACCCTGAATGACGAAGATGCGCATGATCGCGCCCTCGCTGGCGCCGAGCGTTCTGAGAATGGCAATGTCGGCCTGCTTTTCCTTCACGGTCATGACAAGCGACGAGACAAGTCCGAAGGCGCCCACCAGAACAATCAGGAAAAGAATGATCCCCATCATGCGCTTTTCGACCTGAACGGCGGCGAACCAGGTGCGGTTCTGCTTGGACCAGTCGGCGGCATAGGTGCCCGGCGGCAGCGTGTTGACGAGCGCGCGGGCAACGGCAGGCGCGCGATCCATGTCGGCGACGCGCACGCGAAGGCCCTGCGGGCCGCCCGTGCGAAAGAGCGCGGCGGCGTCCTGCATGTTGACGAGCGCCATCGAACTGTCATATTCGTAGTGACCGGAAGACAGATAGCCGAGCACGGTGAACTGCTTCATGCGCGGCACAAGTCCCGCCGGCGTCACGCTGCCCTGCGGCACCATCATCGAAATCTTGTCGCCCGGACGAACCCGCAGCGCGAAGGCCAGATCGCGGCCGAGAAGAATGCCGAAGCAGCCGGGCTTCAGCACGTCAAGGGAATCGACGCGTTCAAGATGCTGCGCAATGTCGCTCACGCCCGGCTCGGTGGCGGGATCAATGCCTTTGACCAGCGCGCCGCGCACGACAGTTCCGGAATTGAGAAGCCCCTGGCCCTGCACGTAGGGAGCTGCCGCAACCACCTCGGGATTCTTTTCAATGCCCTCGGCCACGCTCTTCCAATCGGTCATGGGGCCCGTGCCATTCGTAATTTCAATATGCGGAATGACGCCGAGCATGCGGTCCCGAACTTCCTTCTGGAAGCCGTTCATGACGGAGAGCACGATGATGAGCGCGGCGACGCCGAGCGCAATCGAAGCGACGGACATGCCGGAAATGAACGAAAGGAAGCGGTCCTTGCGGCGTCCCCTGCGTCCGGCTCTCGTATAGGTGAGGCCGATGGTCAGTTCAAACGGAATTTTCACGGGCTGACTGTTGAAGAGTTGGGAAAGTTTCCATTCTAGCCTGCCTTCCTGCCGCTAAAATGCACAAACTATGTCGAAAGCTTTCATTCTCATTCCCGGCGCCCGTCTGCCCGCAGGCGAGGCGGACCGCATTATCGCCTCACTGCCCGATGAGAGCGCCCGGGCGCTCGCAAGTCTCGGAGAAGGCGCAGGACAAGTCGTTGCGCAGGTGATGGACACCGGCTGCTATCGCCGCGCTCCTCATCTGTCCTGGCTCTGGCGCGTCATCACCCGCCGCAGCAGCACGCCCCACGAAGCGCCCTGGCGCTGGCTGTCGCTCGGCGGCCGCGAACAGGCGCCCGAGCTTTGGTGCCTGACGCCGCTCGCGCTTGACAACGGACGCGTCCTGCCCGAACGCCCCGAACTCGAAGAGCGCGAGTTCATGGAGCTCACCTTTGCGATCGAGCCCGTCTTTCTCAAGGCGGGACTTCGCATCCAGATCTGGGACACCAGCTGGTTTCTTACGCGGCGCGAGGACTGGGCCGTCACCACGGCTCCCGCCATGGCGCTTTCCTGGCTCAATTACGACGATGCCCCCGTTGAGGGCGAGGCCGCGGACGAGATCCGAAGCCTTCTCGCCCAAACGCGCGCCATTCTCGCTGCCCATCCGGTGAACGCCGCACGCCGAGCGGCCGGAAAACCAGCCGTCGACGCGCTCTGGATTTCCGGAGGCGGCCATGAGGAACTCTTCTTCCCGCCCACGCTCATCCGCAGCGTCGCCTCAGACGACGCCGCCGTCCGCGGCTGGGCCAATGCCGCCGGCATTCTTCTCGAACGCATCGGCAAGGACACCGGAAAATGGCCCGACGCGCCTCACGGCGACGTGATTGCCGTCATTGAGGACCTCTATCCCGCATGGCTTGCCCGCGACTGGAAGGCTTGGGCCGAAGCGCTTCCCGCCGCCGCCCGCAAGGCGGCCTCCTACCGTGCAGACGCCAAGCGCTTCGAAGCCGACGACGTTCTCGTCGTCGCCTTCGGCGAAACGGGCGCCGCCACGCTCGCCCCCGCCGAAGCCAGCCTCATGGACAGGCTCTTCCGCAAAAAATCCTCCGTCTCGCCGAAAGCATGGTGCCCGGACAGCTATGCCGGAGAAAATCGATGACCCGCATCATCAACCGTGAATACGACCTTGCGGCCGCCCAACGTCTTCATCAGGAGGGGTATCTCTCGCCCGTCGCCCGTGCGCTCGCCGCCCGAGGCATCAAGGACTCGTCGGAACTTTCGCAGGACTGGAAGTCCATGCTTGCCCCCTCGATGCTTGAAGGCACGCGCGAGGCTGCCGAACGTCTGGCGCAGGCCCGCGAACGCGGCGAACGCGTAACCGTCGTCGCCGACTACGACTGCGACGGCGCCACCGCTTGCGCAGTCGCGCTCCGCGGTCTCAGAATGATGGGCATCGCCGCCGACTACTTCGTTCCGCACCGCGTGCTCCACGGCTACGGACTCTCAAGCACGGTCGTCGACCTTCTGGCCGAACGCAATCCGCGGCCCGACGTCCTTCTTACCGTCGACAACGGCGTTTCCTCAGCCGAAGCCGTCCGTCATGCCGCCGAATTGGGCATCGACGTCGTCGTCACCGACCACCATCTGCCGGGCGCCGAACTTCCTCCCGCCGTCTGCATCGTGAACCCCAACCTTGCAGGCTCGACCTTTCCGTCGAAGGCGCTTGCCGGCGTAGGCGTCATGTACTACGTGCTTCTTGCCCTCAGGGCGCTTCTGCGCGAGCGGGGCATCTTCACGCAGCAGACGCAGCCGCGACTCGACACGCTCGTCGACCTCGTTGCCCTGGGCACCGTGGCCGACGTTGTCAAGCTTGACAAGAACAACCGCATTCTCGTTGCCCAGGGCCTCAACCGAATCAGGCTCGGCCGCACGCATGCCGGCATCAACGCGCTCTTTGCCGTCGCCGGCAAAAAGCCCGAGGCTGCGGGGGTTCGCGACTTCGGCTTTGCACTGGGACCGCGCATCAATGCCGCAGGCCGTCTCGACACGATGGAAAACGGCATCGAATGTCTCCTTGCCGACGATCCCGTGGTCGCGCTCGAATACGCGCGAAGCCTCAACGACTTCAACGCCGCCCGCCAGGAGCTCGAGACCGAAATGCAGCAGGCGGCCGAAGTTGCGCTTTCACGCTGCGACGTCGAAAGCAATGCGACCCTCACGCTTTACGACGCCTGCTTCAACGAAGGCGTCGTAGGCCTTGTCGCCTCCCGCCTCAAGGAAAAGATCAACCGTCCCACCATCGTCTTCGCCCCTGCGGACGAAGGCATGCTGAAGGGATCGGGACGCTCGATTCCTGGCGTGCATCTTCGCGACGCGCTTGATTTGGCCTCGAAGGCCATTCCCGGCGCCGTCATTCGCTTCGGCGGCCACGCCATGGCCGCAGGTCTCACGCTCAGAAGCGAAGCCGACCTACCCGCATTCCGGAACGCCTTCGAAAAGGCCGTCCGCAGCATGGCCGACGCCTCGGTCTTCGAACGCGTCATCTATGCCGACGGCGGACTTGCGCCCGACGAGATCAACGAGCGCCTCGTGCAGGCGATCGACAGCCAGATCTGGGGACAGGGCTTCGACGCTCCCATCTTTGCGAACGAATTCCACATCGTGCGCCAGACCCTGGTGAAGGACGCCCACACCAAGCTCATCCTTGATCTCGGCGGACAGCGCTTCGACGCGATCTTCTTCCGCCATACTGAGACGCTTCCGAGCACGATTCGCCTCGCCTACCGTCCGAGCATCAACGAATTCATGGGCAGAAGAACCGTTCAGCTCGTCATCGAAGCCGCGGAACTCTGATCATCCAAGGCTTGAGCGCATTTTGAGAAACGCCTGCGGCAAAAACCGCAGGCGCTTTCGCTTTATAATTAATTGTTTTATTTCCGTCGCCCCCAGGCGCCGCCGACGCGGCTGCAGCCAGCTGGGCGCGACCATTCCTTTTCCACCCCTACAACAAGCAGAGTTACATGATGGAAGTCGAACGCATCAACCAGATCCAGAACCTTACAGACGACCTTACGCGCCGTCTGACCGAACTTCGGGGGTATCTTTGACGTCGATCGCAAAGCGCGCCGTCTCGAAGAAGTCAACCGCGAGGTTGAAAACCCGGATCTCTGGAACGATCCCAAGCATGCTCAGGAAGTGAGCAAGGAAAAGAAGCTCCTTGACGACATCGTCGGCAGCTTCAACAAGCTCACCTCGGGCATCAACGATGCTGCCGAGCTTTTCGAACTTTCGATGGCCGAAGAGGACTGGGACACGGTTGAAGCCGTGGGCCAGGACGTCGAGGCAATCGAAAAGCAAGTTGCTCAGCTCGAATTCAAGCGCATGTTCAACCAGCCGATGGACTCGTCCAACTGCTACCTGGAAATCCAGGCCGGCGCAGGCGGCACCGAGGCTCAGGACTGGGCGAGCATGCTCGAACGCATGTACATGCGCTATGCCGAGCGCAAGGGCTTCAAGGTCACCCTTGAAGAAGAAAGCCCGGGCGAAGTTGCCGGCATCAAGTCCTGCACGCTCTTCATCGAAGGCGAATGGGCCTACGGCACGCTTCGCACGGAAACCGGCATTCACCGCCTCGTGCGCAAGAGTCCGTTCGACTCCAACGCCCGCCGCCACACCTCCTTCACGTCCGTGTACGTCTATCCGGAAGTTGACGACTCGATCGAAATCGAAATCAATCCGGCCGACCTCTCCATCGACGTCTTCCGCGCCTCCGGCGCCGGTGGCCAGCACATTCAGAAGACCGAATCCGCCGTTCGAATCCACCATATTCCGACCGGCATCATCACGATCTGTCAGGATGACCGCTCCCAGCACCGCAACCGCGAAAAGGCCATGCAGCAGCTCAAGGCCAAGCTCTATGAGCTTGAAATGCGCAAGCGCATGGAAGAGCAGACGAAGCTCGAGGAAAGCAAGTCCGACATCGGCTGGGGTCACCAGATCCGCAGCTACGTGCTCGACCAGTCCCGCGTGAAGGACCTCCGCACGAATGTCGAAACCGGCAACACCGGCGCCGTTCTTGACGGCGACCTCGACCAGTTCATCGAAGCGTCTCTGAAGAACGGCGTCGCCGCCTGAGACACCAACAGCTTCTAGGAAGACTGCGGCGGAAGCGCCGCCGCAGCTTCACCACAGGAACACAAAATGTCCGAACAGACCCAGAATCAGGAAACCGCCCAGCAGCTGGCGGAAGAAGAAAACCACATCATCGCCGAACGCCGCGCCAAGCTGGCCGCGCTCCGCGAAGCCGGCGTCGCCTATCCGAACGACTTCGTTCGCACCGACCTCTTCGGCGACATCCGCAACAAGTATCAGAACACGACTGCCGAAGAGCTTGAAGAGCTCAAGCCCGAAGTAGCCTGCTCCGGCCGCATGATGCTCAAGCGCATCATGGGCAAGGCCAGCTTTGCCACCGTCCGCGACTTCACGGGCGACATGCAGTACTTCATCACGAAGGGCGACATCGGCGAAGAAGCCTATGCCGCATGGAAGACGTTCGACCTCGGCGACATCATTGCCGTCAAGGGCACGCTCTTCCGCACGAAGACGGGCGAACTCTCCATCCGCGCCCATGAGCTGCGCCTCATGACGAAGAACATCCGTCCGCTGCCCGACAAGCACAAGGGTCTCTGCGACACGGAAATGTGCTATCGCCAGCGCTACGTCGACCTCATCATGAACGAGGACTCCCGCAACCGCTTCCTCGTCCGTTCGAAGGCCATCGCCGCGATCCGCAACTTCATGCTTTCGCACCGCTTCCTCGAAGTGGAAACGCCGATGCTCCACCCGATTCCGGGCGGCGCCAACGCCAAGCCGTTCATCACGCACCACAATGCGCTCGACATGGACATGTACCTGCGCATTGCGCCGGAACTCTATCTGAAGCGCCTCGTCGTGGGCGGCTTCGAACGCGTCTTCGAAATCAACCGCAACTTCCGCAACGAAGGCGTCTCCGTTCGTCACAACCCCGAATTCACGATGATGGAGTTCTACTGCACGTACTGGACGTACCGCGACCAGATGCAGTTCACGGAAGAACTCCTTCGCACGGCCGCCCGCGAAGCCACCGGCTCCGCCATCCTGCCGTACCAGGGCCATCAGATCGACCTTGAAAAGCCCTTCGACCGCCTCACCCCGGTTGAAGCCGTGCTCAAGTATTCTCCGTCCTACACGACCGAACAGCTCGCCGACGAAGCCTTCCTTCGCGCCGAACTCGTCCGCCTCGGCGCTCCCCAGCCCGATTACGTCGGTCTCGGCGCCCTGCAGATGGCTCTCTTCGAAGAAACGACCGAAGCCAAGCTCATCCAGCCGACCTTCATCATCGACTACCCGACGGAAATCTCCCCGCTCGCCCGCGCCTCCGACGCCAACCATGACGTGACGGAACGCTTCGAGCTCTTCATCGCCGGCCGCGAACTCGGCAACGGCTTCTCCGAGCTCAACGACCCGGACGACCAGGCCGCCCGCTTCAAGGCTCAGGCCGATGCCAAGAGCCACGGCGACGACGAAGCCATGTACTACGACGCCGACTACATCCGCGCGCTCGAGTACGGTCTTCCCCCGACCGCCGGCTGCGGCGTCGGCATCGACCGCTTCATCATGCTTCTTACCGACGCTCCGACGATCCGCGACGTGCTGCTCTTCCCGCACATGCGTCCGGAATCGAACAACTAAGAAGTCAATGGATCGATTTTCTTCGATCCCCGGCAACCGGGTGCAAAGCCTCCTCGCAGAGCTTCGCGCCCGGATGCAAGCCCAAAGCCCCGGCCACCCCGGGGCTTTTGTCGCTGACGGCCGCATAATCGGCAGCCTGCGCGAAGACGTCATGCATGCGCTTCGCACGGATCCCGAACTGCTTGCACTCGTTCCGGAAACACAGCCCGGCATCTTCGAGCTTCAGGCGCTCGACGGCCCGGACGCCGCATTCGCCGCCGTGACGAGCTGTCTTCGCCGGCACGGCCTCACTCAAAAGCGCCCGTTCGAGCTTCTTGACGTCAGAGATTCCGAAGGCGTCGTCATCGCCAAAGCCGAACGCTCGGTCTTTCGTGCGCTCGGCCTCGCCACCACCGTGGTAAGACTCCTCGCCGTCACGCACGACGAGCGGCTGCTCCTTCAGCAAAGAAGCCTTTCCAAATCGATCGGTCCCGGCCTCTGGGACAACCTCGCCGCCGGCCTCGTCTCCTCGGGCGAAACGCCGCTCGAAGCCATGCTTCGAGAACTTCATGAAGAAGCAGGCCTCGCTCCCGCCCCCTCCGAACTCATCTCCTCCCGCCATCTCTCCTGGCGCGTCCTCCATGACGTGCCCGAAGGCCGCATGCAGGAAGCCACCTCAGGCTTCATCCTCCGGCTCTCTTCCGAAGCGCGCCCCATCAATCTCGACGGCGAAGCCGCCGGATTCAAGGCCTTCACGATCGACGAAGTCATCGGCATGATTGAAGAAAACCGCCTCATGCCCGAAGCCGCGCGCCTCATTCTGGAACACCTTGCCCGCGCCGGCTGATGCACTCGCACGTCAGCTCGACTCTCTCAATCCAGCGCCTCCCTGCCGCCCTTTTTATATGTCGACATATCAAAAAGCAGTTTTCAGTGCTTAAACTTGACATTGCAGCGCACAATAGATATGCTCATTTGAGCATTAAACTCATCCATTGGAAGAATCATGAGCCGCCCCGTCAAAACGCGCATCGTCGACAAGCCGATGCGAACCGTCTATTTCAAGCCATGCGGAAGGATTCCCGACGACGTCGAGAGCGTGAGCATCAAGTTCGAGGAGCTTGAAGCCATGCGCCTGACAGACATGGAGGGGCTTTCTCAGAGCGAGGCCAGCGAGCGCATGGGCGTTTCGCGCCACACATTCGGCCGCGTGCTCGGCGCTGCGAGAAAGAAGGTGACTCAGAGTCTTGTCAACAATATTCCGCTCGTCGTGACCGGCGGCACCAACTCGTGCCGCATTTCCTGCGCCGAGCTTCTGAAGGATCATCCCGACATGAAGATCGCCATTTCCGCCGAAGGCCCTACGCTTGAAGACGACGTCGACCCGCGCTTTGGGCGCGCCGCCGGCTTCATCATCTACGACACGTCGACGAAGTCCGTGACGTACATTGAAAATGGGGCAGGCCAGACCGCCGCACAAGGCGCCGGTCTCATCGCCGTTGAAGCCGTCACCAACGTCGGCGCCACGGTTGCGCTGAGCGGCTACATCGGTCCGAAGGCCTTTGACGCGCTGCAGGCCGTCGGCATCGGCACCGTTCAGGACGTGGACAACCGCACGGTGGGTGAAGTTGTCCGCGCCTTTGAAGCGGGCGAGCTCACCGTCGTCTATCCGGCCGGAAAGGAACCCTGATGAAAGTTCTCTTTGCCAGCGGCAAGGGCGGTGCGGGAAAGACCACCGTCACGGCCGGCGTTGCCGCCTTCTGGCCGAGACCTGCCGTTCTCGCCGATGCGGACGTCGAGGCTCCCGACCTCGGACTCTTCATTGCGCATGCGTTCACCGAAGAGACTCCCGTCGGACTTGAAGTCCCGGTTCGCGTCACGAATGCCTGCGATCTCTGCGGCGAGTGCGCCTCCATCTGCCAGTTCAACGCCATCAAGAAGCTCGGCAGCCGCATCATGCCCTTTTCCGACATGTGCCACGGATGCGGCGGCTGCACGGCAGTCTGCGCTCCGCACGCCATTGTGACGGGCTCGCGCGAGCTTGGCCGCATTCACTTGGGAAAGACTGAAGACGGCCGGACCTTCCTCGAAGGACGCTCCCGCGTGGGCGAAGCCATGACGCCCCCGCTCATTCGCGCCCTGCTTCGCAAAGCCTCGGCTTGTGCTCAGCGAGGCGGCTCCGATCTTCTTGTCGACGCCCCGCCGGGCGTTTCCTGTCCCGTCATGACTGCCGCAGCCTCTGCCGACGCCGTTGTGCTCGTCATCGATCCGACGCCCTTCGGCGTTCACGACTTCAAGCTTGCGCTGCGCGCCTTCGAAAGCCTCGGCAAGCCCCTGGCTGCCATCATCAACCGAAGCGGCCAGCCCTCGGCAGCCGCTTGTGAAGCGGAACTTCTCGACTTCTGTGAAAAGAAGGGCCTGCCGGTCGCCGCTCGCCTTCCCTTTGATCGCGATGCCGCCGCACGCGCCGCCGCCGGACGCCATCCCATGCTCGACTCTGAACAGTGGCGCACCCGCTTCTCTGAAGCTGCGCGCAAGCTTTTCGACACGTTCGAGGGAGGCCGAGATGCATGAAATCGTCGTACTGAGCGGCAAGGGCGGCGCAGGCAAGACCAGCATCACCGCCGCGCTTGCGCGAGCGATGAGTTCGCGTGAAAAAATCATTGTCTGCGACTATGACGTCGACGCGCCGGACCTGCACATTCTGCTCAAGCCCGAAATTGAAATGCGTGCCGACTTTGTGAGCGGACACCTGGCGGTCTTCAATCCCGACAACTGCATCGACTGCGCCCAGTGCCTCGCCTTCTGCAGGTTCGACGCAATCGAGCAGGACTCCCCCGGCAGCTACCCCGTCATCGAGCAGCTCTGCGAGGGATGCGCCGTTTGCGTGAAGCTCTGCCCCGAACAAGCCTTCGACTTTGTGCCCCGGCGCTGCGGAGAGTATTACCGGAGCAATACGCGCTTCGGCACGATGATTCACGCCGAACTCACGCCGGGCGCTGAGAATTCCGGCCGCCTCATCATGCTTCTCAAGCAGGAGGCCGCCAAGGCGGCTAGAGGCGTCGGCGCCGACATCATTCTTTCCGACGGAACACCCGGCATCGGCTGTCCCGTCATCAGCTCGCTTTCGGGTGCCGGCCTCGTCTGCGCAGTCATCGAAGCCGGCGCTTCCGGCATTGCCGACTTCAAGCGTCTTGCCGAGCTCGCCGGTCGATTCCGCCTGCCGATGGTCGTCATCGTCAACAAGGCCGACCTCAATCCAAAAGCAGCCGAAGCTGCCGCAAGAGCCGCCCGCGACGCCGGAGCCGAAATTCTCGGCACCCTCCCCTTTACGCCCGTCTTCACCGAAGCCATGAGCCGAGGGGAAGCCGTTGGCGAGACGCCGTCCGATTTCGACGTCCTCTTCCAAAACTTTGCCGATCGCCTGCTGCAGCTTGCACGCGCAGGCCGTCGAAGCAGAATCATTCCCATCAAGGAGAAAGCATCATGAAAATCGCCATCCCGTCCGTTCTTCCCGGCGGCCTCGAAGCCCAGGTCGGCGCTCATTTCGGCCACTGCGACTGCTATACCATCGTTGACGTTGAAAACGGCGCCGTCGCCAAGGCTGAAGTCATTCCGTCCTGCGCCCACGAACACGGCGGCTGCCTTGCTCCCGTGAAGTATCTTGCCGACCGCGGCGTCACCGTGCTTCTCGCAGGCGGCATGGGCATGCGCCCGCTCATGGGCTTCCTTCAGGAAGGTGTCGACGTCTACTACGCCGCCGGCTTTGAAACGGTGGGAAAGGCCGTTGCCGCTCACATTGCCGGCGAACTGCCGCGCTTCACGCCGAACCATTCCTGCGGCGGCCATCACTGACGGAGTCCCTCATGCAGATTCTCATCGTCACGCCAGAGGCTGCCCGCTGGACGGCCTTTGGCGAAGGGCTGAAGGCCGCCGGCCTTTCATGCGCCTTTGCCGAAGCGCCCGACGCACTCAAGCCTGAAGCGCTCAAGACCATTCGCCCGCTGCTTGTTCTCTGGGACGAGCCCTACACGGGCGAGGAACTCCGGGCCGCCGCCATCGGCATCATCATGGTCGATGCACGCATCAACCAGTCTGCATGCACGGACGAAGAGCACGAAACCTTCCATGAAAAGGTGGAAGGCCTGGGATTTCTTCCCAACGTGCCGCTCACGCGCACGTCTGACGACGCCCGCGCCCTTGCGGACTCGCTCGCCAAAGTCGGCGCGCTCTAGCCGCGACCGGCAGTCAGGAATAAAAAACGGCAGCATTCCCAGCGGAACGGCTGCCGTTTTGCTTTGTTTTACGCTTGAACTCAATCGCGCTCGTCTAGCCACTTCATGAGGATCCCTTCAAGGATCTTCTCATTGGACGCTTCGGGATCGTCGTCAAAGTCGGGAAGCGCACAGACCATGTCATGGAGCTTCACAAAGGAGATCGTGAGCGGATCAAGATCCGGATCCGCATCGTAAAGCGCCTCGGCGATCGCCTGGGCATCCGTCCACTTGAGCGACATGACTTACTCCTCGCGGGCGTGGTTGCGGCTGTACTTCGGGATTTCGACCGTGATGTCGCCTTCACCGACCTTCGTCTGACAGGACAGACGGGAAAGCACGCCGGCGCCCCATGCGGTATCGAGATGGTCGAGCTCGTTGTCGTCAGGCTCGTTGAGCGTGTCGAAGCCTTCGCGAATGATCACGTGGCAGGTTGCGCATGCGCACGAGAATTCGCACGCATGCTCGATCTTCACGCCGTGCGCAAGCAGAGCGCGGGCAAGGTTCTCACCCGTAGCGGCTTCAAAGACAAGGCCTTCCGGGCAAAGCGTTTCATGGGGGAGCACTGTCACTTTCGGCATTTCATCACCCTGTTGTATGAATGGTCAATGGTTCTTGGTTTCGTCTTCGGACTTTTCGTCGAACATCTCGTCGTCGACGCTCATGCCGGAGAGAGCCTCTCGGATCGAGCGGTCCATGCGGCGTTCGGCAAGCGTCTCGGTGCCCTTCGTCAGAGCCTCGATGCCGGCCTTGACCGCCTCAACATCGTCAGAGGTCACAAGGGCCGTAAGCTTTTCAACAAGCGCATCCACTTCGGCGCGTTCGGCCTCATCAAGAAGATCGCCGTCGGAAGCCAAGGCGGAATTGGTGGACTCGAGAAGACGGCGTGCCTCAACCTGCTGCTCGCGAAGCTCGCGGGCGCGCATGTCCTCTTCGGCGCTGCCGTTGCCGTCCTGCAGCATGCGGACGATGTCCTCGTCGGAAAGACCGTAGCTCGGCTTCACCTGAATCGAAGCCTCGACGCCGGTCGTCATTTCACGGGCGGAAACAGACAGAAGACCGTCCGCATCGACCTGGAAGGTCACGCGAATGCGGGCGGCACCGGCCGCCATCGGCGGAATGCCGCGAAGTTCGAAGCGGGCCAGAGAACGGCAGGCATCGACGAGTTCGCGCTCGCCCTGAACAACGTGAATGGCCATGGCCGTCTGGCCGTCGCGGAAGGTCGTGAAGTCCTGTGCAAGGGCAACCGGAATGGCGCTGTTGCGCGGAATGACCTTTTCAACAAGGCCGCCCATGGTTTCAAGGCCGAGCGAAAGCGGCGTAACGTCAAGCAGAAGCCAGTCATCTTCACCGGAAGCATTGCCAGCAAGCTTGTTGGCCTGCATTGCGGCGCCGATCGCCACGACCTTGTCCGGGTCGATGTTGTCGAGCGGGGCAAAGCCGAAAAGCTTCTCTACGGCCGTGCGCACGCAGGGCATGCGCGTCGCGCCGCCAACGAGCACCACGCCGCGCACATCAGCGACGCCCGCGCCCGCATCACGCAGAACGGACTCGACCGTATCAATCGTCTTCTTGACAAGATGGCAGGTCATCGCATCGAATTCATCGCGCGAAAGCTCAAGCTCAACTTCATCGCCGTTGTCGAAGGCAAAGCGGATGTCGGTGGCTTCATTCTTCGTGAGATCTTCCTTCGCAGCACGCGAAAGAGCCATCAGACGGCGCTTTTCGGCAGCGGACAGAATATGGCCCGGAAGCGTATCGGCAGGCTTGCCGTCCACCTTGAAGCGGGCCTTCGGATTGCCGCCGCGGAAGCTCTCCGTCACATGGCAGAGCACGCGATGGTCGAAGTCGTCGCCGCCCAGAGCGGAGTTTCCGCCGGTGGCAAGCACCTCAAAGACGCCGCGCGTGAGCTTGAGAAGAGAGACGTCAAACGTGCCGCCGCCAAGGTCATAAACCATGTAGGTGCCTTCGGCGCCGTTGTCGAGGCCATAGGCAAGCGCAGCAGCCGTCGGCTCGTTGAGAAGGCGAAGAACCGTGAGGTTGGCAAGACGTGCGGCATCCTTCGTTGCCTGACGCTGGGCATCGTCGAAATAGGCCGGAACCGTGATCACGGCACCGGTCAGATCGCCGCCAAGACGATCTTCTGCGCGCTTGGCGAGCGAACGGAGAATTTCGCTGCTTACCTCAACAGGCGACTTAACGCCTGCGGACGTGGCAATGCGAACCATCGAAGGATCGTCCACAAGGTCGTACGGCAGATTGTGAACGTCGCCAAGATCCTTCATCGTACGGCCAATGAGGCGCTTGGCGGAAGAAATCGTATTCTTGGGATCGAGGCTGGCATCGCGAAGAGCCTGTGCGCCGACGGTAACCGTGCCGTCGGCTGCGTAATGAACGACGGAGGGCAGAATGGCGCCGCCATCCTCATCTGTGATCACCTCGGCTGAGCCGCTGATGACGCTCGCCACCAGGGAGTTCGTAGTGCCGAGGTCGATGCCGACCGCCAGGCGGTGTTCATGCGGAGCGGCGGAAAGGCCGGGTTCTGCGATCTGGAATAGAGCCATGAGAGACCTTCAATGATTATTTGGATTCGTGCGACGCTTCCTCTAGGAAGCGGTCGATGAACATCAGGCGGCGCGTGAGATCGACGGCCTCGGACCAGTCGCTCTTTTCGTCAATGGCTTCAGCGAGCCCGCGAACGACATCCGCACGCACCTGCTCGGCTTCATAACGAACCGCATCCGAAGCGCCGGCATCCCCGGATTCAAGCGCCTCGCGCCACATGATCTGCGTCATGAGGAAGTCCGCGGGCATGCGGGTGTTGGTTTCCGCTTCAATCGGACGGCCGGCGTTTTCACAGAGCCATGCCGCGCGCTTCACCGGATTCTTGAGCAGCTTGAACGCCTCGTTGATGCGAGTGCTCCACTGCTCGGCCACGCGCCTTTCAGCGGCAGGACGATCCGCAAAGCGGTCCGGGTGCACCTTCATCATGGCGGTTTGGTAGGCGGCTTCAAGCTTCGCCTCGTCAATCATGAAGGCGGGCTTCATGCCGAAAAGCTGAAATGGGCTCATTTGCGCCATCGTCAATGCTTCCTGTTCTTTCTTGCCAAAAAGGGGATCCGCAATTCGTGCAGATCCCCGATGCGTCCTTAAACGTGGAAGGACTCGCCGCAGCCGCAGCGGCTCTTTTCATTCGGGTTGTGGAACTTGAAACCCTCCTGAAGGCCCTCGCGGGTGTAGTCGAGCTCGGTGCCGTCAAGGTACGGGAGACTCTTTTCGTCAACGATCACCTTGACGCCGAAGCTTTCCCAAACCTGGTCATCGGCGTTGACGTCGTCGGCGAACTCAAGCTTGTAAGCCATGCCGGAGCAGCCGGAGGTCTTGACGCCGAGGCGAAGACCCACGCCCTTTCCGCGGCGGGTCAGGAACTTCTGAACGTGCTTTGCGGCGGCTTCAGTCAGCGTAACTGCCATGATCCATTACTCCTTGGACTGCTTGGTGCGGTAATCGTTGATGGCGGCCTTGATCGCGTCTTCGGCAAGGATCGAGCAATGGATCTTGACGGGCGGAAGAGCGAGTTCTTCAGCAATGGCGGCGTTGGTGAGCTGGCCGGCCTCATCAAGCGTCTTGCCCTTGACCCATTCCGTCACGAGCGAAGAGGAGGCGATGGCGGAGCCGCAGCCGTAGGTCTTGAACTTGGCGTCTTCAATCACGCCTTCTTCGTTCACCTTGATCTGAAGGCGCATGACGTCGCCGCAGGCCGGAGCACCGACCATGCCGGTGCCGACGTTGTCATCCTTGACGTCGAGCGTGCCGACGTTGCGCGGATGTTCATAGTGATCCATGAGTTTTTCGCTGTATGCCATGTCTTGTATCTCCGTCGAAGGACGCCGCTCGGGCGTCCTTTCGATCAATGTTGAGTTCTTCGTCCGAGACGGGGATCAGTGTTCGGACCACTTTACCTGATTAAGGTCGACGCCCTGCTGGTGCATTTCCCAGAGCGGGCTCATTTCGCGCAGGCGATTGACGCCTTCGACCAGCGTCTTGATCACATAGTCGATTTCCTCTTCGGTCGTAAAGCGGCCGAGCGTGAAGCGAATCGAGCTGTGAGCCAGTTCGTCGTCGCGACCCAGGGCACGAAGCACGTAGGACGGTTCGAGCGAGGCGGACGTGCAGGCGGAGCCGGAGGAAACGGCGATGTCCTTCATGGCCATCATCAGGCTTTCACCCTCAATGAACGCAAAGCTCACATTGAGGTTGTGCGGGGAGCGATGCTCCATGCTGCCGTTGAGGTAAACATCGGGAATGTTCTTGCGAATGCCGTCCCAGAGACGATCGCGAAGGCGAGCGAGGCGCGGCATCTCGGTTTCCATTTCTTCCTTGGCAAGGCGATAGGCTTCGCCCATGCCGACGATCTGATGCGTGGCAAGGGTGCCGGAACGCATGCCGCGTTCATGACCGCCGCCGTGGATCTGGCATTCAACGCGAACGCGCGGCTTGCGGCGCACGTAGAGAGCGCCGATGCCCTTGGGACCGTAAACCTTGTGGCCGGAAAGGCTCATCAGGTCGACCTTGAGACGGTCGACGTTGAGATCCATCTTGCCGGCGGCCTGAGTGGCGTCGCAATGGAAGATGATGCCGTGTTCGTGGCAGATAGCGCTGATCGTCTCGAGATCCTGAATGACACCGATTTCGTTGTTGATTGCCATGACGGAAACCAGAATCGTATCCGGACGGATGGCGGCGCGGAAGGCATCCATGTCAATCAGGCCGTCTTCCTTGACGTCAAGATAGGTCACTTCATAGCCTTCGCTTTCGAGGTGACGCATGGAGTCAAGCACGGCCTTGTGCTCGGTCTTCACCGTAATGAGATGACGCCCCTTGTCCTTGTAGAAATGAGCGGCGCCCTTGATGGCAAGGTTGTCGCTTTCAGTCGCACCGGACGTCCAGACGATTTCGCGGGGATCGGCGCCGATGAGGGCGGCCACGTGACCGCGGGCTTCTTCAACGGCCTTTTCGGCTTCCCAGCCGTAGCTGTGACTGTGACTGGCAGGATTGCCGAACTTCTCGTAAAGATACGGAACCATCTTGTCAACCACGCGGGGGTCGCAGGGCGTCGTTGCGGAGTAGTCAAGGTAAACGGGCAACTTCATCATGAATCCTTTTTTAGGAACGGATCGTCAATGCCGGCGATTCTTGTGTTTAGAGGGGGCTCTGTTTTTGGGTGGCGTGAAGACGTCGCCTCAGGCGGCGTGCTTTCGCACCGGAATAACGGCGGACACGACCTGCTTGCCGTGGCGGGCTTCATGAGCCTCCACCATGCCAGCGAGCGTCACGCCCTCCAGAAATTTTCTCGTGGTCCGGTTCAGATCTTCCCACAGATGATGCGTAAGACAGGCGGCGCCGCCGAGGCAGCTTCCGTCGCCGCGGCACTGCGTGGCGTCAATATCCTCGTCCATCGCCTCAATGATCGCAGCAGCAGTAATGTCGCCCGCCGGCGCGCCAAGACGATAGCCGCCGCCTGGACCGCGAACGCTCGCGACAAGTCCGGCACGGCGGAGCTTGCAGAAAATCTGCTCGAGATAGGCCACGGAGATCTGCTGCCGCTCCGAAATCTGCGTGAGGGAAATGGGAGCATCCTCCTCATGCAGGGCCAGGTCCACCATGGCCGTCACGGCAAATCGTCCTTTGGTCGTCAGCTTCAAAACGCAGCTCCAATTTGACGGGATTGAACAACGGGAATAAACGGAAAAAACAACCGAATCCCGACCAAGTGGCTCGGATATTAGCGGAGAATACCCGACTAATCAAGTCAATTATTGAGTCTGCTCAAAAAGAGCGCAAATACTTACAGATTGCAAACGAGAAAAGCCCGCTTGGGCGGGCTTTTCTCAGAATTGAACTTTGAACGAGTCTTACTCGGCTGCGGGCTCGGAAGCCGCTCCGGCGGCGGCCTTTGCGGCCTGAAGAGACTTCTGCATCATGCGGGCCTTGCGGGTGAGCGTTTCGAGAAGACCGCCGCAGGCATCGGTGCAATAATCAAGCACCTGATTGAAGCCCTCATTGAGACCGTAGTACGGATCCGGCACGACGGCAGCTTCGTAATCGTTGGCATAACGCATCAGCAGATGGATCTTATGCTTGTACTGCGGAGGCGAACGGTGCTGCAGATCGGTCAGGTTCTCCCAGTCCATCACCAGGATGAGATCGAACTTGGCAAAGTCCTCCGGCGTAATTTCGCGCGCACGATGCTCCTTGATGTCGAGACCGCGCTTGCGGCATGCAAGCTGAGCCCGCACGTCGGGCGTCTCACCGACATGGTGTCCGCTCGTGGCGGCGCTGTCCGAATAGATCACGTCGTCAAGCTTGGCCTCCACAACCTTCTTGCGGAAGATCGCCTCGGCGGTCGGACTGCGGCAGATGTTGCCCGTGCACACAAAAAGTACATTAATCACTTTCAATTTTCCGAAATCTTCAGAGCTTCGTTTCAACGGAAAGGATGCCCTGTTTTCAACCAACCTATATATGCTACTGCAGAAGGCGAGTTCTGCCTAGTGTCAATTTCGCCCGACACCTCATGACAGTTGTTGCAGAGGCGTCCGGAGCGTGAACAATTTTTACAGGAACGGCAGATCCGCCGACCGGCGGCTAGTCAGCCCGCAGCTGAAGCGCCAAAGGCTTCCTCCCTGAGGCGCTTGATTTCCTCTCGCACCTGCGCGGCCTTTTCAAAATCAAGATTGCGCGCAAACTCCATCATGCGTGCCTCAAGCTCCTTGAGTTTGGCGCTGAGGCCCTTTTCATCGAGCGTGCCGTAGTCAGTCTCGTCATGCCTGACTGCAGGCTTCGAAACATCCGGACCGCGATAAACCCCGTCGATGATGTCGCGAATCTCCTTCTTGACACCGCGCGGCACAATGCCGTGCTCCTTGTTGTAGGCGAGCTGCTTTTCACGACGGCGTCCGGTCTCGGTGAGAGCACGCTTCATGGAGTCCGTCATTCGATCGGCGTAGAGAATGGCTCTGCCGTTGAGGTTGCGGGCAGCGCGGCCGATCGTCTGAATGAGGGAACGCTCGCTTCGCAGGAAGCCCTCCTTGTCCGCGTCGAGGATGGCGACGAGCGAAACCTCAGGAATGTCAAGACCTTCGCGAAGCAGGTTGATGCCTACAAGCACATCAAACTTGCCGGCACGCAGATCGCGAATGATCTCGACGCGCTCGACAGTATCGATATCTGAATGCAGATACCTAACGCGAACCCCGTGTTCGGAAAGGAAGTCCGTGAGATCCTCGGCCATGCGCTTCGTGAGCGTCGTCACGAGAACACGCTCCTCCTTCTTCACGGTAATCGTGATCTCGGAAAGCAGATCGTCGACCTGAGTTACGGCGGGACGCACCTCAACCTCCGGGTCAACCAGCCCGGTCGGGCGCACAACCTGCTCGACCACCTCGCCCGAACTCTTTTCGAGCTCATAGTCGGCGGGGGTTGCGGAAACGAACACGCTGCGGCGCATCTTGCGCTCGAACTCGTCGAAGCGAAGCGGACGATTGTCGAGAGCGGAAGGAAGGCGGAAGCCATAGTTGACAAGCGTCTCCTTTCGCGCACGGTCTCCGCGGTACATGCCGCCGAGCTGGCCCATCATCACATGGCTCTCATCGAAAAACATGATGCTGTCGGAAGGCAGATAGTCGATGAGGCAAGGCGGCGCCTCGCCGGGCGCGATCCCGGTCAGATGCCTGGAATAATTTTCAATGCCCTTGCAGAACCCCACCTGATCGAGCATCTCAAGATCGAACATTGTGCGCTGCTGCAGGCGCTGAGCCTCGACAACGCGGCCGTCTCCATAAAGTTCGGCAAGGCGCTCCTTCAGTTCGGCCCTGATGCCCGCCATGGCGCGCACGACCTCCTCGCGGGGCGTGACGTAGTGGCTGGCAGGATAGACGACGAAGCGCGGAACCTTTTGCTCGATCCGGCCCGTGAGCGGATCAAAGAGGCGGACAGCCTCAACTTCGTCATCAAAGAGCTCGATGCGCACGGCGCTCTCGGCATGTTCCGCAGGAAAAACGTCGATCGTATCGCCTCGAACGCGGAAGGTGCCTCGAACAAAATCCGTGTCGGTGCGGCGGTATTGCATCTTGACAAGCTGAGTGATGATACGACGCTGATCCTTTCGATCGCCCTCGCGAAGGATCAGCCTCATTTCGGTATAGCTTTCAGGCTTGCCGATGCCGTAGATCGCGGAGACGGTTGCAACGATGATCGTGTCTCGGCGTTCAAGGATGGACTTGGTGGCGGCCAGTCGCATCTGCTCGATGTGCTCGTTCACGGCGGCGTCCTTCTCGATGAAAAGGTCGCGCGCGGGCACGTAGGCCTCGGGCTGATAGAAGTCGTAGTAGGAAACGAAATATTCGACCGCGTTCTCGGGAAAGAAATCTCGCATTTCGGCATACGTCTGCGCAGCAAGCGTCTTGTTGGGCGCCATGATGATGGCGGGAACGCCGAGCCGGGCGATGACGTTTGCCATCGTATAGGTCTTGCCCGAACCGGTCACGCCGAGAAGCGTCTGAAACATGACGCCATCCTCAAGTCCTTCGGACAATGCCTCGATGGCCTTGGGCTGATCACCGGCCGGCGGGAAGGGCTGATGAAGAACGAATGGCGAATTTGGAAAACGGACAATCTGGGCGGCCACGAAGAAACCTCGATCAAATTTCTGAATGAGTCAATCCGACGATTGTATGCCGTTTTCTTCTCAAATCCACGTTACCGAAAATTCCCTATCCCGTCTGACAAAGCTCGAAAGACATCAAGACAGAAGTTCGTCAAGCCTGCGCGGTCGGATTCGGTTCGTTATAGTGAAAGCACCATCAATCCCAAATGGGCTTTCCCAAATGACTCGCGAATACTTTGCACCTCTTGAACCCCGTCCCGACGATCCCATTCTCGGCCTTGTGGAACTCTACAAGAACGACCCCCGCGACACGAAAGTCAACCTCGGCGTCGGCGTCTATCTCAACAACGACGGCAAGCTTCCGCTCATGAAGGCCGTCGGCGCCGCCGAAAAGCGCCTTGCAGAACGCGGCGAACCTCACGGCTACATTCCGATGTCCGGTCTGCCAGGCTACTGCGCTGCCGTCCAGAAGCTCGTCTTCGGCGCTGACAACGAAGCCGTTCTTACGGGCCGCATCGCCACCGTCCAGTCCCTCGGCGGGACCGGCGCACTTCGTCTCGGTTCCGTTTTCGCCCACGATTACCTCGGTCTCAAGAAAGGCGTCGTCTCCAACCCCACCTGGGGCAACCACATCACGCTCTTCGAACACGCAGGCCTTGAAGTCGACCGCTATCCGTACCTCAACAAGGACAAGAACGGCGTTGACTTCGAAGCCATGAAGGCTTATCTCGAAGGACTTGAAGCAGGCACTGTGGTGCTCCTGCACGCCTGCTGCCACAACCCGACCGGCTACGACCTCAACGCCGAGCAGTGGACCGAAGTCACGAAGATCATTCAGGAGCGCGATCTCTTCCCGTTCCTCGACATCGCCTACCAGGGCTTCGGCTCCGGACTTGACGATGACGCAGCCGCCGTTCGCGCCCTGTGCGCCGCCGGCATCTCCTTCATGGTTTCCTCCTCCTGCTCGAAGAACTTCGGCCTTTACGGCGAACGTGCGGGCGGCCTGCACATCGTCACCAAGAACGCCGCCGAAGCCAAGGTAGTCACTTCGATCATCAAGGCCATCGTTCGTGCCGAATACTCCAACCCGGCCACGCACGGCGCCGCCATCGTCAATGAAATTCTCAACGACGAAGAGCTCTATGCCCAGTGGGTTGAAGAAGTCACCGCCATGCGCACCCGCATCCGCTCGATGCGCGAGAGCCTGACTGCCGCCGGCAAGGCGCACGGCGCCGATCTCTCCTTTGCTGTCCGTCAGGCCGGCATGTTCTCGTTCACGGGCCTCAACGCCGAACAGATGCTTGCGTTGCGCGAGAAGTACGGCGTCTACGGCGTCGCCAACGGCCGAATCTGCATTGCCGGCCTCAATTCCGGCAACGTGGACTACGTCGCCGAAGCCCTCGCCGCAGTGCGATAAAAAGCCAAAAAATCACGAGGTATACCATGTTTATGGTATTTTGAAGAAGTAGTCTTGCCAAAACCCAAAAAGCTCCGATATACTTCGTGTCCTTGATTCCCCGATAGCTCAGTCGGTAGAGCGACGGACTGTTAATCCGCAGGTCGCTGGTTCGAGCCCAGCTCGGGGAGCCAAGTTAGATTGGTCAATCCGACTTACCGACCAATTCAAAGTACTCCCCGATAGCTCAGTCGGTAGAGCGACGGACTGTTAATCCGCAGGTCGCTGGTTCGAGCCCAGCTCGGGGAGCCACAAATTCAAAAAGCGGCGCTTTCGAAAGAAAGCGCCGCTTTTTTTCGTCCCTGCATTTCTTCGCGGCGCATTCGACGCTCACGAACAAGCATTACTTTCTTTTCTCTAGGGACTTTTGCCTGTTCGGCTTGGTGATCGTCAGAAACCTATGAAAATCCCTCTCGTCTAGGCACTTTTCCCATTGAACCACTCATGCGCAGGATGTATTGTTGATCCCGTCGCGAGGGATTGGGTTATCCCGCGCGTCCAGCGGAGGAAAACCTTTCTGTCTGTCTTTCCTCCCCTGTTAGGTTCTGCCGAGACAGGTGGCCTTGGCAGAATCGCTCTTGGGCCGTGTTGATGCCTCTGCATCCGCGGCCCACTTTTTTATTTGGCGAACCTCCGTTAGAGGACAAACAGCTAGGTTGTTCGCCTGATGTCCAAGCCGATCGGCAACCCTAAACTTTCAAGTAGTGAGATCCCCCGGACCTCATACCGACACACAACAAAAAGGACAACAAGACATGCGCTACCCTGCAGCAAAACTAGAGAGCCTTGCCCGCGACTTCCTTGAAGCCACCGGCAGCAGCGAGGACGAAGCCCGCGTCGTCGCCGAACACATGATCGGCGCCAATCTGCGCGGACACGACAGCCACGGCATCGGCATGATCGCCATGTACGCCAAGTACCTCAATGAAGGTAAGCTCATTCCCAATGCTCCGCTTTCCGTCATCAAGGACACGGGGCCGGTGCTTCAGCTCGACGGCTGCCGCGGCTACGGCCAGCGCATCGGCCGCGAAGCGACCGACATGGCCATTGAACGCGCCAGGAAGCACGGCATCTGCATGTACACGATCGGCCGCACCTGCCACCTCGGCCGCATCGGTACATACGGCGAGCAGGCGGCCGCCGCCGGGATGGTCTCCATTCACTTTGTGAACGTCAACGAGTTCTTCCCGCTCGTCGCTCCGTTCAACGGCTCCAAGGCACGTTTCGGCACGAATCCGATGTGCGTGGCCATGCCGGGCACCGACAAGCACGGTCCGTTCGTTCTTGACTTCGCCACGTCGATCGTGGCGATGGGCAAGACCCGCGTCGCCTATCTGGCCGGGAAGAAGTTTGACGAACCCGTGGTGCTCGACGTCGAAGGTCATCCGACCAATGATCCGACGCCCATGTGGCAGGAAGGCGAGAAGGGCGCCCTGATGGCGTTCGCCAAGCACAAGGGATCCGGCCTCGCCATGGCCTGCGAGCTCCTCGCCGGTCTTCTCACGCACGGCCATACGATCCAGCCGGGTCATGAGCGCGACGGCAGCATTGTCAACAACATGACGGCCTTCATGATCGATCCGTCCGTTCTCGGCGATCTCGACTGGATGAAGTCCGAATTCGACGCGATGGTCGACTATGTCAAGAGCTCTCCCGCGCCTGACCCTGTCAACAACCCCGTGCTCACGCCGGGCGAACCCGAACGCATCCGCATGGCCGACAGGCTTGCCCACGGCGTCGAGATCTCCGACGGCGAAATGGCAGCCATCCTCAACGTCTGCGAAGCCGCAGGCGTTCATCACCATTGGGAAGTCATCTAAAACGCTCTGAGAAGCGCCTGGATCGTTTCTCAGGCAGTCCCGCGTATGGACCCATTCAACAGCCCGCCGGCCGCTGCCTGCGGGCTGTTTTTTCACCTGCTTCGCCACTTCCTCCCGACGGTTCGGAAGAGCGGAAATAAACGGATAGCTGAAATAGCAAAAACCCCGGCTTCTTTCGAAACCGGGGTTCTTGTAATAGTGAGCCTGACGATGTCCTACTTTCACTGGA
>CAKQKT010000005.1 GCA_934249275.1 uncultured Sutterella sp.
GTGCGGATACCCGACGCGCCTTTTTCCTAAAAGTCAAGGCTGCGTTCCCCGGACTTCCGTGATGAACCTTTTTTTATGTTCGTTTTTCGGTGTCCGATCCTTTGTATCATCCGGTACAAAATGATTCCCGACCATTTCGGTCGTCAATTTAGGCATGCAAGCATAACGCAGGCGTAACAAATCTTTTCAGACTGACTTCGCTGTTTCCCATTTGCAACTCTGCCGCAACGGTTTGCGCAAAACTCCGTCACAACTTTTCTTGTACCTATTAAGCGACAAAATTAATGCTTGTCTTTCAAAAAGAGTAAAATGAGTCCCCTTCGGGAGCAGACAAATAAGCAAACTTTTGTAAATAGCGTTGCTCCTAGGTAGATACCCCGAGTCGCCCAACGGTGATTTGCGGTATTTTATTGTCGGTTGCAGATATCACCGGGCCCACAACACCGGCGAACGCAAACATATGCATCCGATCTCACTACAAACTTAAAAATACAGGGGAATATCGTGAATCCCGCCTCGACCGACACACTCGGCGGCCGCATCGCTTCCGAACTGAAGCGTTCCGGCATCTCCATGCGCGAGCTAGCACGCCGCATCGACATCGCTCAGCCTTCAATTTCCAAGTGGTGTTCCAATCAGGCCGTGCCCCGCGTTGTTTATCTTGAACGCATGGCCAACGTCTTCGGCGTTTCCGCTCACTGGCTCACCTACGGCGAGCACGCCTCCGGCCGCGACGAAGTCGTCATTCGTCCGCGTCCCGAATCCGCCGAAACCATCGGCCTTTCGCTCACTGCCGAAAGCGCCCGCCACACCTTCGGCACAGAACCCAACCGCCTGTCTCTTTTCCTTCAGGAAAACGACGACATGGCCCCGACGATCCGCGGCGGCAGCCTCGTGGTCATCAACCATACGATCAACAAGGTGATCGGCTCCGGCATCTACCTCGTCCAGGTGGGCGAAGCCAAGGAACTGCGCCGCATCCAGCCGCTCGTTGACGGCACGCTCGACATCCGCATCGACAATCCGAAGCGTTTCGCCAACGAAATCGGCACCGAAGGCAAGATCGTCGTCCTCGGCAAGGCACTCTCCACGGTCACGCTCAAGCACGTCCGTTGAGACCGCCTCCTTCAAACAAGCGTCATGCACAGCAAAGCCTCCGCGAAATCGGAGGCTTTGGTGTTTTCGGATGACGAAAAACGCGGACAGCTGAACGGCCTGCCGGTATGCCTCTAAACCCGACAGGCCGTCCGTCTGAAAAACTTTCTTTTTATCCAGAAGCTCATTCGCCCTGCGGATGGAACTTCTTGGGGCCGCGCTTGAGGCCCGTGATCGAGATGTCGTCGCCGAACGTCTCGCGATGGCGCTTCCACTTGCGGATCGTCTGCGGATGCGCATTGAGCTTGCGTGCGATCTCAACGCAGTTCATGCCGGCGTCGAGCATTTCAAAGGCACGCTTTCTTACGTTCTGAAGGGCGTCCGGGTGCATCTGTTGCAGGGTGCTTTCGCGCCTCGACTGCGGCAGAGGATCGAGCGGAGGCAGCGCGTAAGAGCTCCAGCGACGATAAGACTGCTGGCAGGGCAGCGGATAAGAAACCGCAGCAATTGCGCTGAAATCCGTCATGTTCACCTCCTTTGTTGTGGAACGGCGTCGATCCTAGCATGCGAATCAGCATCTCAAGCGCTGTTTCCAAATCACTGTTGCTTTGCGGCCGTCCCAAAACATGTGGTTTTTACGTAATTTTCATTTGTTAGTACGCCTTTCGGCGTAAGGGTTATCACCTATACCAAAAATCAAAGTCCAAACCCGTCAAAACAGACCGTTCAGACTGCGTATTTGTCCTGATTTTCGATTCATTGAATTTTTCAATCGCATTCAATCATTCGATGCACGCAACTCATATCATGCTTTAGTAGTACTAGTCATACTGCATCAGGCAAAAGCCTCTGAATGACCGTTTTCCGTCATTGTTCCGAGCGCTCTCATGACGCGAGGGCGCACGCCTTCTTCCCTTTCGCTGTAGACTCTCCCGATCACTAAGGAAACCTACATGAAGCTCTTCATTGCCGAAAAACCGTCAGTCGCCAAAGCCATTGCAGCCGAGCTCGGCGTCTCGAGCCGCGGCGACGGATTCATCAGCTGCCGCAACGACGTGGTCGTCACCTGGTGCTTCGGCCACCTGCTTGAGCAGGCCGAGCCCGACGCTTATCTGCCCGACGACATTCCGAAGACGAAGAAGGGGCGCAAGGTCTGGCGCATGGAGGATCTGCCCATTTTTCCGAAGTCGTGGGTGATGGAGGCGAAGACCGAGCGCGGGGCCAAAAAGCAGCTCTCCGTGATCGGCAAGCTTCTCAAGAATGCGTCGGCCGTCGTCAACGCAGGCGACCCGGACCGCGAGGGCCAGCTGCTCGTCGACGAGGTGCTCGAGCACTTCAAGGCGCGGCAGCCCGTCGAGCGCTTCTGGGTTTCGGCCGTCGACCCGGCCTCGATCCGCAAGGGCCTTGCCAAGCTCGGCGACAACAAGTCGTACTCCGGCATGCGCGACGCCGCCCGCGGGCGCTCGCGCGCGGACTGGCTCCTCGGCATGAATCTCTCGCGCGCCTACACGCTCGCCAACAGCGACGGGCTTCTCGCCGTCGGGCGCGTCCAGACGCCGACGCTCTTCATGGTCGCGCGTCGCGACTATGTCGTTCGAAACTTTGTGCCCGTTCCCTACCTCTCCATCTCGGCCGACCTTGAAAAGGACGCCCTGCCCTTCACCGCCCGCTGGAAGCCCCGCGAGGATCAGAAGGGCCTTGACGAGGAAGGCAAGCTTCTCATCGACCTTGACATCGGACGCGCGCTCGTCGAGAAGCTCTCGAAGGAAAAGACCGCCACGGTCGTCTCCGCAGGCACCAAGCGCCGCAAGGCCTATCCGCCCAAGGCCTATTCCCTTGCCGACATTCAGATCGAGGCGAGCAAGCGCTTCGGCATGACGGCAGAAAACACGCTCAAGGTCTGCCAGTCGCTCTATGAAGTGAGGAAGATCACGAGCTACCCCCGCACGGACTGCGGCTACCTCCCCGAATCCCAGCACGGAGATGCGCCTGCGGTGCTCGCCGCCGTTGCGAAGAACTTCCCCGCCTCTGCGGCCGCCTGCGCCAAGGCCGACCCCAAGCTCAAGAGCCCTACCTTCAACGACAAGAAGGTCACGGCCCACCACGGCATCGTGCCTGTCGCCAACACGGTGGATCCCTCCTCGCTCACCCGCGAGGAGGCCGACATCTACCGCCTGATCGTGCGCCGCTACATCGCGCAGTTCTTCCCGGTGCACGAGTTCGACGAAACCGAGGTCGCACTTGATCTCGGCGGCGAGACCTTTACCGCCAAGGGCAAGGTCGTGCGGGTCGTCGGCTGGAAGATCCTCTTTGAAAAGGACCGCAAGGCCGTGGAGGAGAAAAAGAAGAAGGCCAGGGCGAAGGACGGCGAGGATTTGGACGACGACGAGGACAGCGGCCAGACGCTCCCGCCCCTCAAGAAGGGCGACGTCTGCAATGTCCGGGCCGTCAAGGGCCGCGAGGACAAGACCAAGCCCCCGCAGTTCTTCACCGAAGGCACGCTCATCGCCGCCATGGAGAACATCTGGCGCAGCTTCGACGACCCGAAGGGCCAGGCCATGCTCAAGGAGGCGGGCGGCATCGGAACCCCGGCCACGCGCGCGGCCATCATCGCCGAACTCAAGCGCAAGGAATATCTCGCAGTCGACGGCAAGTACCTTCACTGCACCGAATCGGGCCGCATGCTCCTCAAGAAGGTCTCGCCCCGCATTCGCTCCGCCGCCATGACCGCGCACTTCGAGGAGCGCCTCAAGCTCGTCGAGGCGGGAACCGAGCCGCTCGACAATTTCGTGAGCGAATACGAGGCCTTCATCGCCGCCGAGCTTCAGAAGGTGCGTTCGGGCCGGAATCCGGCTCCCCGCCGTGCGCCCGTTCGCCGCGAAGCGCCGCCCGAGCCCACGGCCGGCATGCCGGACGAACCGCCGCCGCTCGACACCGTCTGCTAGTTTTGATGCGGTTTTGACGCGGGCGGACACACAATATCGGCTTGAATGCCGGGCTTTCTTCGCAGGATGCCCGGCCGCAGCATACCAAAGGCGGCATTCCTCGTGCCGAACAAGCAATCATGTCCTCCTCCAACCGCGTCCGAATGCCGCGCACCGTCTGGGCGCTCGGACTCGTCAGCTTTTTAATGGACGTCTCCTCCGAGATGATCCATGCCTGCCTGCCGCTCTTCATGGCGCAGACGCTCGGCGCATCCGCCGTCTGGATCGGCCTCGTCGAAGGCGGCGGCGAGAGCGCCGCGCTCATCGTCAAGGTCTTCTCCGGCTGGTTTGCAGACCGCTTCGGACACCGCAAGGCGCTCGTATTCACGGGCTATGCGCTCGGCGTCCTCTCGAAGCCCGTCTTCGCGCTCGCGGGCGCCATGCCCGTCGTGCTCGGCGCCCGCATTGCGGACCGCATCGGCAAGGGCGTGCGGGGCGCTCCTCGAGACGCCATTCTGGCCGACGCCGTCCCGCCCGAAATCAAGGGCGCAGCCTTCGGCCTTCGCCAGTCACTTGACGCCGCAGGCGCCTTCGCGGGCCCCGCCGTCGCTGCGCTCCTTCTCTGGCTCACGCTCGACGACTTCCGCCTCGTCTTCTATGCCGCCCTCGTTCCGGGCATTCTCTGCCTTCTGATGATCATCCTCGGCGTCGAGGATCCCAAGGGCGCCGACAAGCCCCGCCGCACCGCGCCCAATCCCATTGCGATGTTCCGAACAGCGCCTCCCGCCTTCCGGCAGCTCGTTCTCGTGGGCGTCCTCTTTTCGCTCGCCAAATTTTCGAACGCCTTCATCGTGCTCCGCGCGGCCGACGCCGGCATGGCCAACGCGCTCATTCCGCTTCTGATGGTCGGGATGAACCTCGTGTTCTCGATGTCCGCCTATCCGTTCGGCGTTCTCGCCGATCGCGTGAAGCCCGTTCATCTGCTCGGCATCGGCCTCGTGCTCCTCATCCTCTCCGACCTTGCCTTTGCGCTTCCCGCCTCGACCGCCACCGTGCTGGCGGGGACGCTTCTCTGGGGCCTGCATCTTGGCGCCACGCAGGGGATCTTCTCGCTCCTCACGGCTCAGACCGCGCCGGCCGAAGCCAGGGCCACAGCCTTCGGCGTCTTCTCGTTCTTCTCCGGCCTTGCGCTTCTTGCCGCGGGCCTCGCCGCAAGCCTGCTCTGGGAAGTCTTCGGAGCAACATACGCCTTTGCGGGCGGCGCCGTCTTTGCTGCGCTCTGCGGGCTCGTGCTGATGCGATCCAAGTTCGAGTGACCCAACAAAACGGCTCCGCATTCCTTCTGGAATTTGCGGAGCCGCTGTGCATTCAGGCCGAAAGCCTGATCAAAGCTTCTTGACGAATTCGGACTTGAGCTGCATGGCGCCGAAGCCGTCGATCTTGCAGTCGATGTTGTGGTCGCCGTCAACGAGGCGGATGTTCTTGACCTTCGTGCCGATCTTGAGCGGCGTCGAAGCACCCTTCACCTTGAGCGTCTTCACGATCGTGACGGAGTCGCCGTCGGCGAGCAGCGTGCCGTTGGCGTCCTTGACGACGAGCTTTTCCTCTTCATGAGCGGCTTCTTCGCCGGGCGTCCATTCCCAGCTGCATTCGGGGCAAACAAGATGGCCTTCATCTTCGTAAACATACTCGGAGCTGCACTTCGGGCAGGGCGGGAGAGTGGTCATGTGGTTGTCCTTTTGTAGGCAAATTTGTCATAAAAAACGCCCGCAGCGTGCCGCAGGCGTCAAAAGAGCGCGCATTCTATCATGACCTTCACGCCGATCCCGAAGAATCAGCCGATTTTCTTTTCACGATGCGCCGAAGCGCTCAACAAGGCGTATCGTTGTCATGTTGAGCCGCGCCCATAGTCTCGAGTGAAATGTCCTGAGCCGCACGGCTGTCTCATCCTTCACAGGAGGATTGATCATGCTTTATCCGGTCTTGATTCGCGCCGAGGACACAGGCTTTTCCGCAACCGTTCCGGATCTGCCCGGCTGCACTGTAGAAGGCATGGCGATGGAGGAAGTCGAGGCGAAGATTCCCGAAGCCGCCGCCCGCCGGATCCTCGCCATACAGGAAGAAGGCCTCCCGGTTCCGCCGCCCGCCGGCATCGAGAGCCGGCTTTCCCGCGAAAGCTGTCGTCCGGGCACCTGGATTCTCGTTGACATCGACGTGCCCGAAAATCCCGTGAAGCGCGTCGACGACGATTTGGCTTTGCGTATCCAAAAACGCGCTTTCGGGATACGCTAATCCCGTTGAGTATACTCAAACCGCGTTTTTGAGTACGCAAAATATCGAAAACGCCTCTTTCGACCATTCGTCGGCTCCTCCCGCGCATCGGGAAGGAGCCGTTTTTGTGCGTCCCGCCTTACTGCATCGCCGCCACGTCGACGGTCATTTTCGCGACAAGCGCCGCATCGGGCGTCCAGCCCGCGGGGTCGCCCGGACAGAATTCGAAGACGTACTTCCCGAAGACGCGGGCCAGCTGGCCTTCGGCAATCTTGTCAAAGAGCGCGAGAAGCAGATCGGCATTGCCGGCGGACGGCCCGCCGCAGGTGACGGCGAGCGCCACGGGCTTTTCCTTCAATGCGGAGACGACATCGGCGCCCACCCATTTCACCAGGGCGGATTCGCGATCCATGAGCGCCTTCATCTGAGCCGTGAAGCTGTGGCCGTAAAGCGGCGTCGCGTATACGACGGCGTCGGCCGCGACGATCTTTTCGAGAACCGCATTGGCGTCGTCGTCATGCTGATGGCAGACGAAATGCTCGACATCCTTCTGGCACTTGAGGCAGCCGATGCAGCCGTGCACGTTGAGACTGCCGAGCGTTACCGTCTCGACCTCATAGCCTGCGAGCGCATCGGCGAGGGAATCGAGAACGCGCGACGTATTGCCTTCGCGCGGGCTGCCGTTGATGAGAAGAATCTTCATGAAGAGTTCCTGTTTGTGCGTAGTTCTTGATTGTTTTGAGAATGGCGCCGTTTGCCGGCAAGCGAAAGCCGTGCGGATCGGCATCCGATCGGGCACGGCTTCCTGAAAGACTGATGGCGGGCGGCTCTACCAGCTGCCGCCGAAGAATCCGCCGAAAATCTGTGCGGCCCGATCCAGGTCGAGCCTGTCGGGATGAGTTTCGCTCAACCTGCGCTTTTCCTCGCGCTCGGGGGTCACGGTGCCGCCGAGCATGTCGGTCATGCGCTGAAAGACCTCGGGATCGATGCGGCCGCGGCAGAGGAAGGTTTCGGCAAGCTTGTTGCCCTCGCCCATCGCGACGAGCTTCTCGCTCGTCTTCTGCATCCAGGCCTTGGACTTTTCGCCTTCGGGGTCGCCGCCCATCGTGGCGAAGCACCCGATCGTCTTGTTCTTCAGGCGCGGCGCGATTCTGAGCATTTCCTCGGGCGCGTCGCCCTTGTCGCACCAAAAGCCGAGCAGGACGGGATTGTAGGGAGAAAGGTCCTCGGGGACGTCGGCCGGGCGCATCATGACGGCGCCGGGCAGCGCGTCGCAGACCGCATGGCCGACGGCCATCGTGTTGCCGGTTCGCGAGCTGATGATGATCAGAGGCTTCTGACTCATGTCGTCCTTCCAAATTGAGTTCCGAAAGTTCTAGTATATGCCGCGCCGAACGGTTCGGGCGGGCTCTCGCAGAGCACCGGAGGAAAAATTGCGCTACTCGGCCTTTTCCTCTTCGACGCCGATGCCGAGCGCCTTGCGCCAGGCGCAGGTGGCCTTGCACTGCTTGTCGGCCTTGTCGAGCATCTTTTCGTGCTCGATGAGCTCTTCGGGCGTGGGCTGAGGCATGGGAAGGCGCGCGATGATCTCGTCCGGGATCTTCTCTGCCTCGCCGATATGGTCCAGATCGATCTCGCCCTGGCCGCGGGTCATCGTCAGATAGACTTCGGCCAGAAGCTGGCTGTCGAGCAGAGCGCCGTGGAACACGCGGGCCGAGTTGTCGATCTTGTGCATCAGGCACAGGGCGTCGAGGCTCACGCGGCGGCCCGGATACATCTCGCGGGCGATTTCAAGCGTGTCGGTGATCTGCGCGACGTAGTCCTCGAGCCTGCCCCTGCCGAGGCGCTCGAGCTCCATGTTGATGAAGCCCACGTCGAACTTCGCATTGTGAATGAGAAGCTCCGTGTCGGAGACGAAGTCGAGGAATTCGTCGACGATGTCCGCAAAGACCGGACAGTTCTTCACCTTCTCGTTCGTAATGCCGTGAATGGCCGTGGTCTCTTCCGGAATGTCGCGCTCCGGATTGATGTAGATCTGCAGATAGTCCTGCTGGTCGAGCGAAATTTCGCGGCCGTTGAGCCTCACGCAGCCGATTTCCAGAATGCGGTCACCCTTGTCGGGATCAAGGCCCGTCGTTTCCGTATCGAGCGTGATCTGCGGCTTGTTGAAGCTCGAATAGCGCTTTTCATGCGGCTTCGGGGGCACCAGAATCTTCTTGCGCGGACGCGCCTCGGTCGGGGCGTCCTTCGAAAGATTGATTCTCTCGTCTACATATTCCGTCGTGGATGCGGCCATCTGCGTTTCTCACCTGACTGTTTGTTGAAGTGCCGTTACTATATCGCACCTGGGAAGCGGAAGCGCCGCTCATTCCTCGCGAACAAGCGACGTAAGCACGCTTCTGAACCACTGAAGCGCCGGATCGCGGTGCGCGCGGTCGTGCCAGACGAGCTTCGGCGTCCAGTGCATGTTGCATTCCTCAGGCAGCGGCAGAATCCTGAAGTCGTCTCCGCCCGCCACCTCGTGCGCAAGCGTGCTCGAACACGTATAGCACAGGTCGGAGCGCCTCACCATCTGCACGGCGCTGAAGAAGTACGGCGTCGTCACGGCCTTCCTCCTTTCTATCCAGGCGGCGGGGATTCCGTCGTCCATAGCCTTCAGCACCCATTCGGGCCCGGTGCGGACCTGCACGTAGCGGTGTTTGAGGAGCTCCTCAAGCGTGAGGCGTCCGGCCTCGTCATAGCGCTCGGCAAGAGGATGCCCGCGGCGAACCACCAGCACGCTGTCGCAGGTCGTGAGCGGCAGGTACCGGCAGCCTTCGGGCACCTGCTCGATCGGGAAGATCACGAAGTCCAGGTCGCCTCTCAAAAGCTTGCTTTCCCAGTCGTCGCCGTTGGGCGTGAGCCTGATCGTCACGCCCGGCGCCGTCTTCGTCACGAGCGAAACGGCGGGCTCCACAAAAAAGAGCGCATGGTCGGCGCAGGCGATATGAAATTCGCGCACGAGGCTGGCCGGATCGAAGGTCTCCTCGACGAAAAGATTGTCAAAGCTCTCCAGAACGGCATCGACCTTGGACTCGAGCGCCAGGGCCTTGTGCGTGGGCGAAAGGCCGCCCGCGCAGCGCGTGAAGAGCTCGTCGTCAAAGGCTTCGCGAAGGCGGCTGAGGCTGCGCGAGGCGGTGGCCTGAGGAAGGCCGAGCTGAGCGGAGGCCTTCTGCAGATTGTGCGTTGCGCAGAGCGTCTTGAAGAGCAGCAGGCTGTCGCGGTCGAGATGTTCCTTCGGTTCTTTTTTCATTTTTGAGGTCTCGCATTCGTCAAAACTGACCATTGCACGTCCGAAACTCACAATGGCGCGCGGGAGAAGTCTTTTCTAATCTTACAGCCATGGCAAAACGGCGTTTGATCCATGAAAACACCAACGATTCGCGCCGTGTTCTCCCAGCCTCAACCAACTGATTTTCCTCTCTTTGACCAAGAGATTAAAAGGAGTTTCGACCATGCATCACTTCACGCTGAAGCTCGCCGCCGCGGCCGTTGCCGCCGCCTGCATCCTTCCGGGCATCGCCACCGCCGCCGGCGGCAGCTCCGGCCCCGCCGTTCATTATGCCGTTCAGGGCCAGATCGGCGAAGTCATCACCAACCCGTACAAGATCGCGCCGCTCACGGCCGTGATCCGCAACGGCGGCTACGTCCTCAAGGACGCCACCGTGCACGTCGTTCCGAAGCACGGCGGCGCCGAAATCAAGTACCACGTGAGCGACGTTCTGCTCCGCACCCACGCCGGCATCCCGGTCTTCGGCCTCTATCCGGACTACAACAACACGGTTGAAGTGTCCTACACCCGCGTCGACGGCAAGAAGGAAGTCCGCGTTGAAAACGAGGTCTACCGCATCTACGCCCCCGGCATCCACACGGAAACGAACGGCACGGCCGCCCAGCACCACGCCATGTTCGAAACCGAAGTGAAGAAGGTTGATCCCGAATTCAAGGACCGCCTCTACTTCATCAACAACTTCCTGCCGTCGGGCGGCAACGTTGCCCGCACGACCTGGAACAACCCGACGGGCGGCGCCCTCGAATGGGTCTACTATCCGCAGAACGCCGTCATCGACACGGCCGGCGACGTCCGCTGGTACATGTTCGTCCAGCCGATCTATGATCCGGAAAACATCTACAAGTCCGGCATCATGATGGGCTTCCATCAGACCGACGACGGGTTCCTGAGCTTCGGCTACGGCCAGCGCTACGCCAAGTACGACCTTCTCGGCCGCGAAGTTTTCAACCGCCGCCTGCCCGCGGGCTACGCCGACTTCTCCCACGCCATGGATCCGGCCCAGAACGGCCACTACTTCCTGCGCGTCTCCTCGTCCGACTACCGCCGTCCCGACGGCAAGCGCGTTCATACGGTCCGCGACGTGATCGCCGAAGTGGACCAGAACGGCAACGTGGTCGACGACTTCCGCCTCTTCGAAATCCTTGACCCGTATCGCGACACCGTCATCAAGGCCATGGACCAGGGCGCCGTCTGCCTCAACATCGATGCTTCGCAGTCCGGCACCACCCTCTCCTCCGAAGACCTCGCCAAGATGGACAAGAACGACAAGTTCGGCGACATCGCCGGCGTCGGCCCCGGCCGCAACTGGGCTCACGTCAACTCCGTCGACTACGACCCGACCGACGACTCGATCATCATCTCCTCCCGCCATCAGTCCGCTCTGATCAAGATCGGCCGCGACAAGAAGGTGAAGTGGATCGTCGGCTCCCACGAAGGCTGGAAGAAGGAATTCCAGGACAAGCTTCTTACCCCGGTCGACAAGGACGGCAAGCCCATCAAGTGCGAAGGCTCCAAGTGCGAGGGCGACTTCGACTGGACCTGGACGCAGCACACCGGCTGGCGTGTTGACGCCAAGTCCGACAAGGACATCTTCTATCTCTCCGTCTTCGACAACGGCGACGCCCGCGGCATGGAACAGCCGCCGCTTCCCGACATGAAGTACTCCCGCGCCGTGATCTACAAGATCGACCAGAAGAAGATGACCATCCAGCAGGTCTGGGAATACGGCAAGGAACGCGGCTTCGACTGGTACAGCCCGATCACGTCCGTCACCGAATACGAAGCCGACAAGAACTCCGTCTTCGTCTACTCGGCCACCGCTTCGCTCAACATGAAGCAGTTCAACTCGGTGAGCCCGAACCCGGTCATCAACGAGTTCAAGTGGGGCTCCCACGAACCAGCCGTCGAGATCCAGCTCAAGTCCACCATGGGCTACCGCGCGCTTCCGATCTCGCTCAACAAGGCCTTCAACCAGTAATTCGGTTATCTGCGCCGTCAAGCCGTCCGGCACACACCTCCTTGATGCCGGACGGGTTGCAAAAGGCGCGAAAGCCTCGGCATGACCGCTTTCGCGCCTTTCTTTCCAAGCGCCGCGCCCTCGGGCCGGCGCCTTTTTTTTCGCCCGCCCCCTGCAGATCCTCAATCCGGCCAAGCACTTTGCCTTATGGCGCCAAACACCGTTCGTTCGCTATAATTTCCTCTCTTTTCACCTACCGCACAGTCGTTTTTAATGTTCCATCTGCTCAGGCTCCTCATTTTCGCAGCGATGGCGCTTCTCGCGTCGTCGCCCCCTGCGCTTGCCTGTGCGGACCACGATGCCGCCCGACCGGCCGTCATTGAAAACGTCAGCCATGCGGATTGCGCGTCCGCAGCGTCCGCCATGCATGCCGTCTCCTCCGCCTCGCCTCAATGCGTCTTGAAGGCTTCGGGACCGCTCTGCGGGGACTTCCATCTCTGCTGCGTCACGCCGCCCGCCGCTCCCGCCGCCTCGGCCGACACCCTTGCCGTGCCGGTCGTCTTCGGCGCGATTGCGAGCATCGATCCCGCCGACACCGGCATCATTCCTCAAAACGAAACGCCTCCTCCAAGAAGCTGAAGCGCCGGGCACACATCTACCCGCATTTCTACCGGCGGCCCCTGCGCCGTCCTTTTGTTTCAGTTTCTTTGGAGATTCCTCAAATGGGAATGACTCACTATATGGAGCTCATGATGGGTTCCTGGTACCTGCTCGTCCTTTTCATGGCCGTTCCGATGTTTCTCGCCGAATGCTACGTCGTGAGCGAAATCCTTCTGCTCTTGAAGCCCCGCGAATCGGGCGCGCTCAAGACGTTCAACAAGGCCTCGGCCTATGCTTCGGCCGTCGTCATCGCGCTTCTTTCAGCCATTGCGGGCTTTCATTTTTCCCAAGTAACCGAATGGCGCACCTGGGTCGACGTGACGGCGTCCGTCGCCTACATGGCGGCGGGACTGCCGTTCCTCTATATCGGCCTGCTTGAAGCAGGCGTCATCGGACGCGCGAAGGATCCCGTGCAAAAGGGCCATGCCGCCGTCGCGGCCGTCGTGGCCTACCTCATTCTTTCGCACGCTGCCATGGTCTTCGGGATGTTCGACCCGGTGCAGTTCGGCTATAAGCCCAAGGACGGCGGGCACCACATGATGCACGACATGGGCGGCATGAACGGCCATTCCATGCACTCCATGCACGAAATGCCGATGCCGTCATCGTCCGGACATCATTGCGACGAAACGATGAGCGGCATGAAGCTGCCCGGAGGCCATCCCGTGCCCGAAGGCTGGCACCGCATGCCCGACGGCACGCTCATGAAGAACGGCCCGATGATGAATCAGAGTCAGCCTGCTCCGTCTGCTCAGCCGGACGAAGCCGTGCCGGCGGCCGGCCATCACTGAGGCTGCCCCATGAAGACGAAACGCCGTTTACGAGCATGACGCTCGAACGGCGTTTCGGAGTCTCACGAATGCGCCGGACCTTCGGGCCCGGCGCATTTGCTTACTGGCAGGATCTTCTGGATTCCATGAGCATTTTGGCTCGCATCGCCGCCTGCCGGCCGGCTTCGCGCCCCATCACGAAGCAGGACATCAGGCCGGCGCCGCCCAGGCGGTCGGTGCCGAAGATGCCGCCCGTGCACTCGCCGGCGGCAAAAAGGCCGGTCATGGCGGTACCTTCAGGCGTGAGCACCTCGGCGTCCTGGTTGATGCGAAGGCCGTCGAGCGTCGTATGGACGTAGACCTTGTCGCCGCCGAGGAACGGACCCGCCTGAACGCCGAAGCCCTTGGTGATCTGAGCGCCTTCGCGGCCAACCATTTCGATCATCTCGCCCGTGGCGCCGTCAAAGACCTTGCCGTTCGGGTTGGCTGTCGTCCTGACATCAGCGGTCAGCTTCGGATTGATCTTCATGCGGGCTTCGACATTGGCCGTGAAGCCGCCGCAGGCGATGACAAAGGCGCGAGTCTTCACGACCCTGCGGCCTTCAGGCGTCTGGGCTTCGACCAGCCAATGGCAGCTCGTCGGCTCGATTTGCGTGACGGGAGACGAGACAAGCACTCGAGCGCCGCAGCTGCGGACATAATCCGCCAAAACGTTCACATACTTTTGCCCAGCCTGTTTTCCGGCCATGGCATAGCTCTTAACGTGCTTGCCGGGCTGAGCGACGAAGGGCTCGCCCCATTTGATGCCCAGGACTTCTAGCCAGTTGAGCATCAGTGCGGACTTCTCGCCGATCTTTGCGAGAATCTCAGGATCGCCCTTGCCGCCGCCGACTTCCATCGCTTCCTTGACGAAGCGCTCGACGGTGTCGTCCTTGTCCTTCGAGCGTTCCGGCGCCACGGCCGCGACCGCACCGCTCGAATAAAGCGAATGGCCGCCGACGACCGGACCCTTTTCAAACACGATCACGTTTTTGGCACCCGCATCAAGGGCGGATGCAGCTGCGGTGAGCCCGGCCAGGCCGGAACCCACGACCACGACGTCCCAGAATTCGGAATCCTCGGGCATCCACCTTTCGGCCTTCGTCAGCGATTCGGCACAGAGAGCGCCCGGGAACACCGCGGCGATGCCCGCCCCGGCCAGAAGCCGGCGTCGTTGAATCATGTTTTTATGCATTGTTTCCTTCCTTTTGGAGAGTCTCTCGGTTATCGGCCGGAAGCTTCCCGTGCCGGCTTGAAGCTGATTTCCCGCATTCATGAGGAACACCCGTGCGAAGTCGACGAAATCAGTCAAGTCTCGAAATTCATGATGATCCGATGGGACAGTCGAAAACGCCGCCGGTACACAGCAAAGGCATATTCCGGAAAGCACTACGCCCAAAGGACCGCTCCGCGATTTTAATGCAACAAATTGCCCACTAAAACCTAACGTTTTCCCGCGTCGGATCGTGTGATGCCAGAATACCAACAATTCTCGCCATTCACTCGACATGTCTGATGAAGCTGGCAACGGCCGCGTTGCCGCGGATGCCATCAAGGAAGCCATCGCCAAGTAATCCGTCGGCACGATGCACCGCGCAGCAGCCTCAACGGCGGCTGCGCCCTCAGGAGCCCGAAGCTTTTCCAAGAGCTTCGGGCTCATTTTTTCTTCGCTTATCGGATGAGCGGATACGCTCATCGCAGGCTGCATTCTCTTATCCGCACGCGCTTGTCTCATTCTCGCAACACATTGCCGCCAAAGAGTTTTTATACAGAACGAGAGAGAATGACGCACAATATGCCAATTCCATTTTAGTTTTCACTTGCGACAAGCCAATTCCGAAATTCAATCGGCAACCCAATTTCAACCATTTCCGTTTCGCTTCCTAAAGTTTCTCCTGCGTGATCACTTCCACTAATGACGACAGCCGAAATCAACGGTCATTCAAGGAGCTTTCTACTTTTTAACGAGCGTCTGTTCTCTTTTGAATGACATGACTTCGGCATATCGCCGTTCTTCGAAAAAAAACGCGAAAATTTCCGATTCCAAGTTTCATAACCCGTGATGCCTTCGGCTTATTGCAGCAGCAGAACCGCCGTTCTCGTAAAAACAGAAGAGAGCCAGAATCCGCTCAGAGCTCAGGCGAAACAGTCCGGACAACCACATGAGGACTGTCTCAGATCCGCCCGGGCCGTCCAAACTTTTAAAGGAAATAATCATGAAGAAGACTCTTGCTGCAATGGCCGTTCTCGGCGCCTTCGCAGGCTCTGCTTTCGCCGCCAACGTCACGATGTACGGCATCATCGATACGGGTCTCGGCTATACGCACCTTGACCAGGGCTTTGGCGAAAACACGGACACGTTCGACATGCGTTCCGGCCAGAACTCCGCCGCCCGCTTCGGCGTCAAGGGTGAAGAAGATCTCGGCAACGGCATGAAGGTCGGCTTCAACCTCGAAAACGGCTTCGCCGGCGACGACGGCAAGTTCAGCACGACCAACCGCCTCTTCGACCGTGAAGCCCTCCTCTACATCAACGGCACGTTCGGCGAACTCGGCATGGGCCGCCAGGGTGAACTCGCTACCGGCAACGGCCGCTACGGCATCTTCGGCGGCAAGGTTTCGCCGTTCTCCACCGGCTGGTCCGACATCGGCGGCCACAAGTATGTGATGGGCGCGGGCTTCGGCCGTCTCGACAACACGGTCACCTACAAGACCCCGACGTTTGCCGGTGTCAACGTTTACGCTCAGTACTCCTTCAAGACCTCCGACCTTAAGGACGACGGCACGGCTCTTGACGGTCGCGAAGGCTCCTCCGAATCCAATCGCCAGTACGCCCTGGGCGTTTCCTACACCGCGGGCGACCTCTACCTCGCCGGCGTCGTCAGCCAGAAGAACGTCGCCACAGCCGGCGCCAATGCCGCCGATTATGATGAAGATCCTCTGACCGTCAGCCTCGGCGGCAACTACGACTTCGGCGTTGCCAAGGTCTATGCTGCCGGCCAGTACTTCAAGGATTCCACTCTTGCCGTCGGCGCCGTTCAGGACAAGGGGGTTGCTGCCGCCGATGTCAAGCAGGGGAAGTACTTTGACGGCTTCGGCCTCTCCGTCGGCGCCGACGTTCCGGCCTTCGGCGGCACGGCCAAGGCTCTCGTCAGCTACATGAACGCCGAAGACCAGGTCGCCGACAAGGACATGCACCGCTACGTCTTCTCCGTCGGCTACGAGTATCCTCTCTCCAAGCGCACGATGGTCTACGCGGGCGCCGGCTACTTCATGGACGACTATGACGTCAAGACCGCCGGCTACGACGACAAGGCTTCCGTCACCGCCGTGAACATGGGCCTCGTGCACAAGTTCTAAGCCTTCTCTGAACGCTCCGGCCGCTAGACTTCGGCCGGAGCTGATTTGGATTCCTCATTTGTTTTTAAGCCTCGCCCTTCCTCGTGATCGGCGAGGTCTTTTTTCACCTATTTCCGCCTGCCGGACACCCGCATAAGACCTAGCTCAAGCCGCCTGACTACTTCGTCCTAGGCACGACGCCTTATTCGCTTGCTTTCGTTTTTCCTTCTCCTACAATCGTTTTATAGGAAGATTCCGCAAACAACCATCCTCATTTGCTGTGACGCTTCCTCCTGACCGCTGCGCTCGAAACGCAGTCCGCCAACCCGCCCGTCCGGCCTTACTTCGACCGTTCCGGATGCGGCATCCACGCACTTGAGACAAAACAATGCAGAAATCCGCTCTCACGGCGCTTGCCTGCGCCGCCGCTGCCGTCATGGCCATTGCTTCCGCTCCCGCATCCGCGGGCGAAAGGCTCGACAACATCGTGAAGAACAACACGCTCCGCGTGGGCACGCCGGGCGACTATCGTCCGTTCGCCATGAAGGAGGACACTGGCTTCGCAGGCCACGACATCGACGTCGTCAACGCCATGGCAAAGGTCTACGGCTGGAAGGTCGAATTCGTCCAGACGTCCTGGAAGCAGATGGCGGCCGACCTCAAGGCGAACAAGTTCGACGTCGCCGTGGGCGGCATCACGCGCAGCCCGGCCCGCGCGCTCATTGCCGACTTCCTGCCGGCCTACGCGCCGTTCGGGAAGGTGGCGCTCGTGAACGCCAAGAACAAGGACAAGTTCAAAACGCTCGACGACCTGAATCAGCCCGGCGTTCGCGTCATCAAGAATCCGGGCGGCACGAACGAAGCCTTCGTGCTCGCAAACCTCACGAAGGCTCAGGTCTCGACGCATGACAAAAACTTCGAAATCCCGGGCCTCATCGCCGAAGGCAAGGGCGACGTCATGATCACCGAAAACGCCGAAGCCAAGCTCTACGCGAAGAAGGACAAGCGCCTTTACGCGGCCTTCCTCGAAAAGCCCCTTACGCCCGTCAACTACATGGGCTTTCTCATGCCGACTGACGACGCCGATTACACGCGCGTCATGAACTACCTCTGGGATCTGCTTGACCGCCGCGGCGAACTGAAAGCCATCGAAGCCAAATGGCTGGACTGAGATTGAGTTGAGCCGGCGTCGCATGAGCCGTCTCTGACAATGTCCCGACAAAAATGCAGCTCAAGAAAAAGGCCCGGAAGCTTTTTCCGAGCCTTTTTTCATGTCGGTCGCTTGCCGGGCGCCTGTCAGCGGCCGTTGGCCTTGCGCCACTCGGCGATGGCGTCGCTTGCCGTCTGAATGAGTTCGGGGCCGTAGTAGATGAAGCCCGTATAGAGCTGGACGAGGCTAGCGCCCGCCTCCATCTTGGCGACGGCGTGCTCGGGCGTCATGACGCCGCCCGAAGCGATGATGGGAAGCGTCCCCTGAAGATGGTCGGAGAGAACCTTGACGACGGCGGTCGAACGCTCGAAAAGCGGACGGCCGGAAAGACCGCCGGGATTCTCGCTCTTGGGCTCGCCTTCGACGCCCTTGCGCGAGCGCGTCGTGTTGGTGGCGGTGATGGCGTCCATGCCGTACTTGACGAAGACGTCGGCGGCGCGGCGAATGGCATCGTCCGTAAGGTCGGGACCGATCTTCACGGTGACGGGCACGTAGCGTCCCGTCGCATCGGCCATGGCCTTGCGCTTGTCGGCGATGCCGCTCACGAGCTCATCAAGGTAGTCGCCTTCCTGAAGCGCGGTAAGGTTGGAGACGTTCGGGCAGGAGATGTCGATGGCCAGATAGTCCGCCGTCGAATAGCTCTTTTCAATCAACACGAGATAGTCGGGAAGAGACTTTTCAACGGGCGTCGGCGTCTGCTTGCCGATGTTGACGCCGACAATGCCTCCGCGATCGCGGAACTGAGCCGAGCTGCGGGCAATGTTGGCCATGCCGGCGTCGACGCCGGGATTGTTGAAGCCCATGTAGTTGACGACGCCTTCCTTCGGGATCAGGCGCCAGCAGCGCGGGCGCGGATTACCGGGCTGGCCGGCCGGCGTGAAGGTGCCCGTTTCAATATGGCCGAACCCCAGGCGGCCGAGGCCAGAAACGTGGCCGCCGGTCTTATCCATGCCGGCGGCAAGACCGATCGTATTGGGGAAGGTGATCCCCATGACCTTGACCGGATCGCTCTTGGGAAGGCCGGCCACGAGGCGAGTGAGGCCGGCGGCGGAAGCCCAGTCGATGTTGCTCATGATGAGACCGTGAGCCGTTTCCGGATCCATCTGAAAGAGGACGCTACGAGCAAGTTTGTAGAGCATGGACATGTAAAGTGGACTCCGAATAGATATCGAGCAAAAGCTTGTCTTGATGACGAATGCGGGCGCGCAGAACGCACCGGGCGGCGTAAAAAACGAATGCAGCCGCTTAATCGGCTGAAATTGTACTCGAAGCGGGCTCGGACGGAGAAGCCGGACGCATCGGAAACGACGTCAATGCGCCGGAACCCGTCAACACGGCGCCTCAAGCGGGTGGGCCATGTCCGCAGAACGCCTATATCCCGTCCGAAGCGGCCGGCTTGACGGACGTGCACTCCGACGTTCCTCCCGGTGATATGATCCATTAGCATTCAGCAAAAATTGCGGCTTTCGATGCTGAGCAAAGCCGCCATTCTTTAAGGAGATTAATGATGACCATGCTGGAAGAATACGTTCGCGACCTCGCCGAACTCGTCAACCGCGACTGCGGCACGACCAACTGCGCCGGCGTCACATCCGCCGCCGAAGTGATGAAGCGCCATTTCGAATCCATCGGCTGGGAAGCGCAGCTTGTCGATCTCGGCCCGACCGCGGGCAAGGGCCTCGTCTGCAAGAACAAGCCGGGCTCCACGGAATGCGACGTGATTCTCAACGGCCATCTCGACACGGTCTTCCCGGACGGCACCGCCGGCGCACGCCCCTTCTCCATCGAAGGCACGACCGCTCACGGCCCGGGCTGCTCCGACTGCAAGAGCGGCGTTCTCGCCATCTTCTACGCCTGCAAGCATGCCCGTCCTGAAGATCTGGAACGCCTGAGCGTCTGGTGCGTCTTCAACCCGGACGAAGAGCTAGGCTCTCGCGCCTCCAAGGACTGGCTCAAGGAGCTCGCCACCCACGCCAAGGCCGGTCTCATTTTCGAAGCCGCACGCGCCGGCGGCGAGCTCGTCCGCTCCCGCAAGGGCTCCTGTGGGGTGAAGTTTACGTTCAAGGGCAAGACAGCTCATGCCGGCAACAATCCGAAGGACGGCCTCAACGCCAACGTCGCCGCCATGCGCCTGGCGCTTGCCGCCTACGATCTCAACGACTTCGAGCGCGGCACGACCGTGAACCCCGGCATCATTCAGGGCGGCACGGGCGGCAACATCATTTCGGACCATGCCGAAGTGACGCTCGACCTTCGCTTCTGGAATGACGACGACGGCCGCGAACTGATCTCCGCCATCAACGCCTTGGCCGACAAGACCTGGGTTGAAGGCGTCACGCAGACGGCCGAACAGCTCTTCTACATCCCCGCCATGCCGCTCTCCCCCAAGACGAAGGCTCTCGTCGAAAAGATCGACGACGCCGCCAGGGAAGCCGGCTTCGAAGCTCAGTGGGTGGATGCCGGCGGCGCCTCCGACGGCAACCACATGGCCGAAGCGGGCATTCCGGTCGTCGACGGCTGCGGCCCTGCCGGCGGCGCCTTCCACTCCGAACGCGAGTTCCTGCGCCTTGAAACGGCCGAAGAACGCATCCAGATGATCGTCAACCTCATGAAGCGCCTTTAACCGCACACTCGGCTTAGAACGCGAAAAAGCCTCGGTTCCGGCGAATCCGAGGCTTTTTTCATGCTTGTTCGAACCAATTAGAAGAGCCCCGAGGCGATGCCGACGGGGCTCTATCGTGGGAAGGCCTTACTCTGCCTTCCGGGATGCCGGCGATGGGGAGCCGGACTCTCATAAACCCGGGCCTTCTGCCCTTGGGTTGATATTATGGTAGCCCTGACGAGTCGTTAAGTCAAGCACTTTTTTCACATCTTCGCCCATCATCATGCAGGGATAAACCCGCATCTGTCAGCAACCCGCACATTATCTCCGAAATTTGAAAAGGGCCCCGCCTGCCGGCGGAGCCCCTTCCCTTTACGTATCAGAAACGTTCTTTAGAAGCACATGATCTGGCCGTCGGTGCGCTTTTCAGTTGCGCCGCACAGCACGCCGTCCTCGCTTCGGACGATCACCTGGCCGCGGCCCATGTGGTACGGGTCGGGCTGAACGATGATGTTGTGTCCGCGGCGCTGCAGGAGGCGGACGATGTGATTCGGCGTATCCTGCTCGACCTCGACGTTCTTGCCGCCAACCCACTGCCAGCGGGGCGCGTCGAGCGCGGCCTGCGGGTTGAGGTGCCATTCGATCATGTTCTGGACGACCTGGACGTGAGCCTGCGGCTGCATCCAGCCGCCCATGATGCCGAACGGGCCCACGGGCTTGCCGTCCTTCGTGAGGAAGCCCGGGATGATCGTATGGTACGGACGCTTGCCGCCGAGCAGCGCGTTTTCGTGATTTTCGTCGAACTTGAAGTTTTCGGCGCGGTCGTTGAACGAGATGCCGGTGCCCGGCAGGACGATGCCGGAGCCGAAGCCGCGGAAGTTGGACTGAATGAGCGAGACCATGTTGCCTTCGCCGTCGGCGCAGCAGAAGTAGATGGTCGACGGGCAACCCGGATCGCCCGGTTCGGGCATGATGGCCGTGTCGCCGATGAGGGCGCGGCGCTTCGCAGCGTATTCTTCGCTGAGAAGCTGATCGACGGACACCTTCATGTAGGAGGGCTCGGCCACGTAGCGGGCCGTATCGACCATGGCGAGCTTCATCGCCTCGATCTGGCGGTGCATCGTGTCGGCGCAGTCGCGTTCGGCGAATTCAAAGCCCTTGAGGATCTGGAGCGCCATGAGGACCGTGATGCCATGGCCGTTGGGCGGGAGCTCCCACACGTCGTAGCCGCGGTAGTTGACCGAAATCGGCTCGACCCATTCGGGATGATAGGCGGCGAGGTCCTCCTTCGTGAGGAAGCCGTTGTGCTTCTTGAAGAAGGCGTCGATCTTTTCGGCGATGACGCCGCGATAGAAGGATTCGCCCTTCGTGGCCGCGATTTCGCGAAGCGTGGCGGCCATGTCCGGGCAGCGGAACATTTCGCCCGGCTTGAGCCAGGTGTTGTTCGGAGCAAACGTGTCGAACCAGCCCTGGAATTCGGGACGATCGCGATACTTGGAATAGATGCCGAAGGCTTCCTCCCAGAGGCGGGAAATGTTCGGCGTGACCGGATAGCCTTCTTCGGCGTAACGGATGGCGGGCGCCATCACCTCTTCGAGCGGCATGCTGCCGAAGCGTTCGTGGAGAGCAGCCCAGCCGCCCACGCAGCCCGGCACGTCGATGGGCTCGACGCCGTAGCTCGGAATCTTCTCGTGGCCGCGGGCCTTGAGGGCCGCGACGGAGTTGGCAAGCGGCGCGGGGCCGGAGGCGTTGAGGCCGTACATCTTGCCCTTGAACCAGACGATGGCGAAGCAGTCGGCGCCGATGCCGTTGCCGGTCGGCTCGACGACCGGCATGGCGCTCGCCATGGCAACGGCCGCGTCAACGGCGTTGCCGCCCTTGAGGAGGACCTGAAGGCCGGCGGAGGCCGCATGCGGGTTGCCCGCGTTGCACATGCCGTTGCGGGCATAAACGACGTGGCGCTTGGAGGCGTACGGATAGTCCTGTGCGTCAAACTGAAGATTGGTCATGATGTTTTGTCCTTAAAGGGTTCGAGTTACAGGAATTCGACGAAGAAGCCTGCGATGATGACCGAGAAGCTCGTCACCGTTGCAAAGCCGGCAACCAGGTACTTGGACATCAGTCGATCGTTGATGATCTTCTTTTCGGTCTCGTTTTCGGCAACGGCGTTGATCACTTCGTTGGCGATGAGGTAGGTGGCCGGAAAGCCGAGCAGCTGGCAGGAGGCGACGCCCACGGCGACGTTGCGCGAGCCGAGGATCTTCCAGAACGGAAGGATGTAGAAGAAGACCACGATGGCGGCGACCGAGATCACGAAGATGATGAGGATCGAGTAGGAGAGCGTCAGCAGGTCGGCGGGCTTGATCGTGGCGAGCGACGGGATGATCGCGCCGAAGACCGCGCAGTTGAAGATGCCTGCAGCGTTGGCGTGCTTGAGAATGTTCTTCGGAAGAAGGCCGGTCGTGCCGACGACGGCGCCGAGGATCAGGGCCCAGATGGTGGCGGCAAGGCCGGTGTTCTTGCCGAGGAGCCAGGCGAGCCAGGCAAAGAAAGCCGTGATGGCGAGCGACGTGAAGGAGCCGTAGTACTTCTTGTGGCGTTCGAAGAACGTGGGCTTCTGTTCGCCTTCGGGCTTCTTCACTTCGGTTTCAAACGTCGGAATGACGCCCGTGGCGCGGTACTGCGCAACGACTTCGCGGGCTTCGCGAAGACCGAAGTAGCTTGCGATCGGCGTGCCTACGAACTTCTGGACGGCAAAGACGATGGTGCCGAGAGCCGCGGCCATGGCAAAGCCGTGGTCCATGGCGGCGCTCGTCATGATCTGCGTGGCGACGATGCCGCCCGTGACGATCGGAACGGAAACGATGGTTTCCTCATAGCCGATGAGCGGCATCATGAGGAAAGCGGCGAGCATGATCACGCCCATGGCGAGGAAGGACGTCACCACGGTGCGCCATTCGTTGATGAGCTCGCGCACGTTGATGGTCGTGCCCATCGAGAAGACGAGGAAAAGCACGGACCACTTCGCGATCTGGTCAAGACCCGCACGCTTGATGATGTCGGGCGGAATGAGCCCGGACATGAACGCGAAGAGGAAGAGCATCAGGCTCACGAACACGGCCGAGAGCTTGGCCTTGGTGGCAACGCCGAGGAAGTCCCCGATGCCGAAGAAGAGAAGGCAGATGAAGAGATACCAGAACATGGATTCGAACATGTTTTTCGCGGACCTCTTGAGACCGAAACCCGAAAGCCCGTCCTACGAAGCGCCGCTCCTGTTGTTTTCCAATGGGGTGGATTTATGAATTTGTGGAATTGAGTTGTTCGGCGCCCGAAAGGCGACGTTCTTCAATCCTATTCGCCGCGCCCGCCGAAATCGATAGGTCGATCTAACTAGGATGTTTGTCCTACGGGTTTCACCCTAACTACTTCACTTCAAGTCGAAATCCCTGCGGGAGTTGCCTTCCCCTCGCACATTCGTCAATAGGCGCCATAGCTTTCATAAAACGCGCTCCGTGTCCATCGCGCGTTTGCGTCAGGCAAATGCGCCCTCTCCTTCTCAACAGTCACATTTGCGAGACACTTCCTGACCGCATTCTCACGTCCTGCGCCCGCAAAAAGGCCGCCTCGAAAAGCTCGGGCGGCCCATTGGAAAAGCAGGATAGACGAAGAACGGCGTCAGAATTCAAGCGTCATGTCGTACCAGACGGCGCCGCCGTGCTCGGAGGCGGAGACGCCCTTGTTGACGAAGCCGAACTGCTCGTAATAGTGAATGAGGCGGTCCTTGCAGGTGAGGATGAGGCCGCGGCGGCCCTCGGTCCTCGCCTTTTCGATGAAGGCGCGCATCAGCATGGGCGCGGCGCCCTTCCCTCGCATTTCGGGAAGCACGCAGAAGCCGAAGATCGACTGCCATTCGCCCTTCGGGTCATGAAGGCCGGCATCTTCGAACATCGGATCGGAGATGGTTTCGTCGTTCGTCACCATGCCGTCGATGAGGCCGACGGGACGGCCGTCGAGGCAGAGCAGCAGAAAGCATTCGGGAAAGACCTTCATGCGCGCCTCGAAGCTTTCGCGCGTTGCCTTCTCCTCGGGCGGGAAGGACTGCGCCTCAATGTCGGTCATGGCATCAAGATCGCTCAAGGCGGCGGGACGGACGGTCAGCATGGTTGTTCCTTTTGAAAAAATAACGGTGGGTCAATTATATTGACGCGCCGCGCTTTTCCCATTGGTCTCTCATCGTGGTAGATTTGCCCAATCGCAATCGTTTTGGAATTTTCAGATGTCTGAAGCCGAATTTGCCCGCTCGGCCGTTCTCGAGCGCTTCCTCCGTTATGCCGCCTTCGACACGCAGTCGGACCCGGACAGCAGCTCGGCTCCGTCGGCCGCCAGGGAACTGTCGCTCGCGGCCGAGCTGCTTGAGGAGCTCCGGGATCTCGGCATCGAAGCCGAACTCACCGACACGGGCATCGTCTACGGCACGATTCCGGCGACGCCGGGACTTGAAGACCGTCCCGCCGTCGGCATGATCGCCCACATGGACACGTCGCCCGACGCGCCCGGCGCCGGCGTCTCGCCGCAGCGGATTCGCGTCACCGGCGAAGACATCGTGCTCAACAAGGACAGGAACATCGTCTTCAGCGTGACGCAGTTCCCTGAAATTCTGAAGTACAAGGGCGAGGACGTGATCTTCACGGACGGCACGACGCTTCTGGGCGCCGACGACAAGGCGGGCATCGCCGCCATCATGACCATGGCCGCGCATCTTGCCGCACACCCGGAGATTGCGCACGCGCGAATCGCCATTGCGTTCACGCCCGACGAGGAAATCGGCCGCGGCACCGAGAATTTCGACATCGAACGCTTCGGCGCGGCCTATGCCTATACGTTCGACGGGGGCGAAATCGGGGAGCTTGAAAGCGAAAACTTCAATGCGGCCTCCGCCGCCCTGACCGAGAAGGGCGTGGGCGTGCATCCGGGCTCTGCCAAGAACAAGATGGTCAATGCCGCCCGCATTGCCGCGGAATTCGCCTCGCGCCTTCCGAAGTCCGAAGCGCCTGAGACGACCGAAGGCCGCGAAGGCTTCATCCATCCGCACGAAATCTCGGGCACCGTCACGGATGCGAAGGTGCTCATCCTGATTCGCGACCACGACGCGATGCGCTTCAAGGCAAAGAAGGTCTTCCTGACGGCTTTGGCCGACGAATTCGCGGCCGCCAACCCGAAGGCCGTGATCAAACTCGAGATCACGGATTCCTATGAAAACATGCGCCCCTACATCGAGAAGACGCCGGCGGTGATGGAGATCGTGCGCGCGGCTTATGCGGACGCGGGCATCAAGCCCGCGGAGCTTCCGATTCGAGGCGGCACGGACGGCGCGATGCTCTCCGTGCGGGGCCTCCCCTGCCCCAACATCTTTACGGGCGGCCTCAACTATCACGGCATCTACGAGTGCCTGCCGGTGAAGTCGCTTGAAAAGGCAGCCGACGTCGCGCTGGCGCTTGCCAAGCGGTCGGCAACGCTCACGCACCTCTGATAAGCGGAAGGCCCGGAATTCTCTGAAATCCCGGGCCTTCATTCTCATTCTTATAGGATCAGTCCTTTCGGAAGGCAAGAAGCGCCACGTTGGCAAGCACGAGCGCAATGCCCATGAACTGCCAGAATCCGAGCACGTCGCCGAGCAGGACCATGGAGAAGAAGTAGCCCGCGAGCGGCTCGGCGCTGTTGAGAAGGCCCGCGACCACCGGCGTCACATGCTTCAAGCCCGCCAGGAAGCTCCAGAAGGCGAACATCGTGCCGAAGAGAACGATGAAGGCGAACGCCCCGCCCGCGCCGATCGTCCAGTCAACCGACACCGTCCAGGGCGGACAGAGAATCGACGACCATACGCCGCCGAAGACGAGGCTCCAGGCCAGTGCGGGGACAACGCCCGCACGAACGACGAGGCGCTTCGACTGGATGTTGTAGGCTGCGGCAAGAAGCGCGGAGACTAGGCCCCAGACAATCGCCATGGGCGAGAAGACGAGGTCCGAGAAGTCGCCGTCGGTGACAATCAGCGAGACGCCCGCGGCCGCCAGCAGGAAGCACGCGATTTCGATTTTCGGAACAGGCTTGCGGTTGACGATCGCGCTCCAGAGGCCGCACCAGAGCGGAACGGTGACAAGGAGAATGGCGCCCGTGCCGGCGTTTGAGTAGTAGATCGACTGAAAGAACGTGTTGTGCGCGCCGAAAATGAGCGCTCCGCTCACGGCGGCGTCGACAATCATGCCCTTCTCGGTCCAGACGCGCCAGATGGCCTTGGGCTTCACCAGGCTCATGACGGCCACGAAGAGAAAGCCCGCGCAGAGCTGGCGCAGCGTCACGAGTTCGGTCGGAGACGAGAAGGCACCCGACGTGAAGAGGTACTGGACGGCGGTGCCCATGCCGCCCCAAAGAATGCCCGCCAGAAGAACCAGGCCGACGCCCGCCAGATTCGAACGATTTACGCTCATGCTTTCCTCCCGCCGAAGAACGCCGATTGATGCTGCGCATCACGGCAGCCGGACGCAGGATCGAAAGGTGCTGCGTTTGAAACGAATGCGCGAAGAATTCCTTCGCACGGAATAAAGAAAGGCATGGGTGTCGTCAAGAATGGATTTTCGCTTCGGGCCGAGTATTTTTCACCCGCAAACGCAAAATGTCAAATTCAGGCTTCAGCTGCCGGCTCCGAGGCGTCTGCATTCTGCGTGAGACCGTCGGCTTCGCGCAGGATTGCGCGAATCCAGTAAAGGCTGATGAAGGTGGCGAGCACTTCGGCGAGCGGCTGCGCGGCGCAAAGGCCCGGCAGTCCGAACCACCCGGGGAGCGTCAGAATGAGCGGCAGAAAGCACCAGCCCTGCCTCAGGCTCGAGAGGAAGGATGCGGACTTCGCGCGGCCGAGCACCTGGTAGGTCATGTTGGCGATCATCGAGCAGGCGATGAACGGAAAACCCGCAAACGCCCAGTGCATGGCGAGCGTGCCGGTCGCGAGCACCTCAGGGTCGCCAGCAGCAAAGACTGCGACGATCGAGTCCGAGAAAACGTAGCCCGGGACGGCGGCCGCCGTCGTAAAGATCGTGCCCGCCACGATCGTGGAGACAAGCGCCTTCTTGACGCGCGCGTAGTTGCCCGCGCCCCAGTTGAAGCCCGCCACGGGCTGATAGCCTTGCCCCAAGCCCACCATGACGGCGTTCACCGACATGAGCACTCGTCCGACGATGCTCATGGCCGCCACGGCCGCATCCCCAAAGCCGCCCGCCGTCAGATTGAGAATCGAGGCCGCAACGGCGGCAAGCGCATTGCGAAGCAGACTCGGCATGCCGTTCTTGAGAATCGTGGGCGACAAGCGGCGGATGCGTTCGGGCGTGGGCGGAATCAGCCTGAGAAGCCCCGACTTGCCGAGATAGTGCCTCACCAGCATCACAAGACCCGCCGCCTGCGACAGCACTGCCGCCCATGCGGCGCCCTCGATGCCGAAGCCGAGTCCCAAAATGAAGGCGGGCGTCAGCACCAGATTGAGGACGCCGCCCGCAAGGAGCGCCCGCATGCCGACGACGGCCAGGCCCTCGCTTCGCAGGAGGTTGTTGAAGGTAAAGCTTGCGCAGACGATCGGCGCTCCGACGAGAAGCACCTCGGCGTAGCGCACGGCGTCGGGCATGATCGTGGGCGTGGCGCCCAGAATTCTGAGAAGAGGCTCGTCAAAAAGGATGCCGAAGACGCCGATGAGAATGCCGCCCAGAACGGAGAGCAGAACGCCGGTCCCGGCAATGAAGCCCGCAGCCTCGTATTCGCCCGCGCCGAGAAGGCGCGAGGTCTGGCTCGCACAGCCCTGCCCCGTCATGATGCCGACGGCGGCAAGGATCATGTGAAGCGAAAACACGATGCCGAGCGCGGCCACGGCGGTCGTGCCGAGGCTCGAGACGAAGTAGGCACCCGTGAGGTTGTAGATGGCGGGCGTGAGCATGCTCACCATCGTCGGCAGCCCGAACTTCACCACCATCGGGAAGACGGGACCGTTGAGAAGCGCCGCCCGGGTTTGGGCGGCGCGCGCGTCCGGCGTCGGCTTCGTCATCGGACTCTGGCATCCTCGGAGGGCTCGAAGGCCGGCATGAGGCGAAGCTTGTGCAGATTGAGCGCATGGAGACGGTCGATGCGGGCCCTGACGGCGGCATCGTCGCACTCGCCCGTGAGCACGTATCTGTCAAGCGCCGCGTACGTGAAGCCCAGGCGATCCTCGTCGGTCGAACCGGAAAGGCCGTCGGAGGGCGTCTTCTCGACGAGATGTCCGGGAAGGCCAAGCGCATGTCCGATCTGGCGCACTTCGTGAACCAGCAGGTGCGCGAGCGGGCTGAAGTCCCCGGCGGCGTCGCCGTACTTCGTCGAATAGCCGACCCAGTCTTCGGACAAATTGCAGGTGTTGGCGACGCGCCCGCCCGTCGGGAGCATCTGGCCCACGGCGTAGAGCGTCGTCATGCGGATGCGCGCGGGCATGTTGATCGCGGCGTCGCGCGTAAGGCCCTCGGTTCCCGAGATGGCGAGCAATTCGGCCGAGCCTTCGAGCGCGCCCCTGAGTCCCGCAACGGCCTCGTGAATGTTGATTTCGACGGTGCGGATTCCGAGCGTTCTGCCGACCTGGCGGGCATCCTCAATGTCGGGCTGCACGCCGTCTGGCATCAGAACGCCGATCACGCGATCGGCCCCGAGGGCCTTGACGCAGAGCGCGGCCGTGACGGTCGAATCCTTTCCGCCCGACAATCCCACGACGGCGCAGCACTTCGGGCCGTTTTCCTCAAAATACCTGCGGATCCAGTCCGCAAGCGCCTCCGTCGTCTGCCGAGGGTTTCCAAGCATTTCTCTATTCCGTCTTCATACCTGAGGCGCACCATGCGCCCGCTTCACGGTTCTAATTCTAGCCGTCGCAGAGTAAGATTAGACATACCTTTGTTGCAACTGTTTTCCTTAAACATGGCCGCGCTCCTTAAAGTCCTGCTGATTACGCTGCTCATGCATACGGCGTGCACGTCGCTGCGCTTTACGGCGACGCTTGACGCCATTCATGCGGGCGCCACCTCGTTCGAGATCGGCCTGATGCTCGCCTCGATCTCGCTTGGGCCCACCTTCTTTGCCATCGCCACGGGCCGCTGGCTCGACCGCGCGGGTCCGGGCGCCCCGATGCTCGCCTCCCGGGGCGCCATGATGGCCGCGGGCGCCATCGCCATTCTTCTCCCCGCCTCTCAACTGGGCATTGCGCCCCTTTTCGGCGCCGCGGTCCTCACGGGCTTTGCATTCATGCTCACGAACATCGTGGTCCAGCGTCTGACGGGCGACGTTGCAACGCCCAAAAACCGGCGCCTGGCCTTCACGGCGCTCTCGCTCACGACCGCAACCTCCAACCTGGCCGCCCCCGTCATCTCGGGCTACGTGATTGAAAAAATCTCGTTCTCCGCCGTCTACGCCTGGGGCATCGCCGCACCGATCGTTCTCTCCGTTCTTCTCCTTCTGCCCGCCTTCGGCGCCGTCATGAAGGCCAAGCCCCGCGCCGTCAGGCAGGACGCTGGCAAGACAAAGGGCTCCGCCATGGACTTTCTGCGCGACGGTCCGATGCGCGCCGTGCTCGTGGCGTCCGTGATCATCTCGATCGCGTGGGAAGTCGGCAATCTGCTCATTCCGATCTACGCCTCGGGCGTGGGCCTCTCGCCATCCGAAATCGGCTGGGTGCTCGGCAGCTTCGCCGCCGCGACCTTCATCGTCCGCTTCGTAACCCCCTTCCTTCTCAAGGTCGTGCAGGAGTGGCACATGATCGTTCTTTCGCTCCTCCTTGCCACGCTCGCATTCGCCGTCATGCCGCTTGTCACGTCGCAGGCGGCCCTGATGGGCGCGGCCTTCATGCTGGGACTGGGCCTCGGGGCGTCGCTTCCCAACATGATGTCGCTCGTCTACCTTTTTGCGCCGCCCGAGCGCATCGGCGAGGCGATCGGCCTTCGCATCATGGCGCTCAATCTCGGCAAGTCCGCCTTCCCGGTTCTCGCAGGCCTTCTTGGCAACTGGATCGGCGCAGGCGCCACCATCTGGTGCCTTGCTGCCTTCTCCGCAGGCGGCTTCGGATTTGCGGGCGCCACGGCCCGAACGGTTCTCGACCGCATGAAGGCGCTCCGGGCCGCGAAGCTCGACGAATGAGCCTCCGTCATCCGTCCCGAGCCTGATAACGCGATTCGCGTCCTTCGTCCTCAGGTGACGGCACGGCCGTCCGAAGCCGCGCCTTCATTTCTGCAGGCGTCAAAAAGCCCGCAGGCGCTCAACCGCCGGCGGGCTTGATTTTTGGATGTCTCGGTTCGGGGCCGGCCCCGAAGGAGCCGGCCTTCCTCGCATGAGATTAAACGAGGAAGTAGAGAATGCCGAGGGTGACCGCAGCGGCCGGAACCGTGCGCTTGATGACTTCGATCGGGGAGACGCCAGCGATGCCCGCAAGAAGGATCAGGCCGCCCGCGAGCGGGGAGGACATGCGGCCGAGGCCGGCGGAGATCATGGCGAGGTAGCCCAGGCCGTCGATCTTGAGGCCGAATTCGGGAGCGTGCGGGGTCACGGCTTCGTTGAAGGCGAACGCAGCGGCGTCGCCGGAACCCGTGAGGACGCCGAAGATGTACGGACCGACGGAGCCGCCGATCTTGGCGACTTCGTTGGCGTGCGTCAGGTAGTTCACGAAGAGGTCGATGACGCCCGTGGCGCGAAGGCCGGAGGCGAACACGCCGGCGGCAATGATGATGCCGAGGATGCTGCCGTAGCCCTTGCCCATGCCGTCGAAGAACTTGGTGATCGTCTTCTGCGGGTCGGCGCGGGTCACGAGCATGGCGTACATCATGCCGATGAGCATGGCGGTGGCCACGGAGATCTTGACGGACGGAACGTAGAAGGAGAAGACCAGAAGCAGAACGACCGGAACAAGCGGGGCAGCGGCGCGAAGCACGCTGACCTTTTCTTCCACATGCTCCTCTTCAGCCTTTGCTTCTTCGCCGAAGCCGCCCTTCTTGAAGTCGCCGTAGACGACGCAGACGACCGTCATGAGAACCATGAGGCAGGCGCAGACGATGAGCGTGACGTTCGCGTAGCCGCCCACGAATTCCATCACTTCCATGCCCGCGAGCTTGGCGATGAACGGGTTGTGGGAGACGCCGGGGTTGAAGTAGCCGGCCATCACGCAGGAGGCGACGGAAGCGGCGGCCATGGCCGGACGGAAGCCCGCGCGAACAAGCAGCGGAATCAGCGTCGGGCCGACGGCGGCGGACATGCCGGCCATCGACGGAATGGCGGTGGCGACAACGAAGCCCACGAGAATGCAGGCCGGTAGCAGGAAGATGCCGAGCTTGCCGAGCGGCTTCGTGAGAAGACGGACGAGCTGGCGGTCGCAGCCCGTGAGCGAGATGACGCCTGCAAAGCCGAGCGCCGAGCAGATTGCGATGATGAGCGAGCCGTTCGTCATCGACTTGTCGAACTGCTTGAAGGCCGCCATCGGGTCCATGGCGATGAGGGTCATCACCAGACCGGCGGTCAGAAGCACGAGTCGGGTTTCATAGCGCTTGATGAGCGCATAGACGGTGGCGCACACGACGAGAAGCGCCAGACCAATGGTAATGTTCATGCAGGTGGTCTCCTGCCGAATCAGGCCACGCGGGCGCGAAACGGCGTTGGAATTATCGGAAATAGCGGACGGCGAGCCTTAAAGCTTTCGCTCGACAAAAGGGATATTTAGGCTCTGCCGCACGGGAGTGCGGCCTTCCGTCGTCATAACGGGCGCAAAGTTTAGCAAATGTTTCAGCATTCCGAATCAGGGAAACTCCGATCTTTTGTCTCATTTTGAACGGGATTGTTCATACCAACCGGTTCGGATCGGCAATCGCCGCTCGAGCGATCCGTTTCCGTGCGTTTTTTTGTCATCAGGTAAAATGCCCTTCCTCCTCAACAACGCTCATTAGTGAAGAACACCGAAATGTCCGCCACGATTGTTCCGCCGCTTGCCGTCGCCCCGATGGAGGGCCTCACCGGATTCGTCTTCCGGCAGGTCTTCTCGCGCCACTTCACGGGCGCCGACGACTGGTTCATTCCGTTCGTGACGCCGACCGCGCTCCCGCAGTTCACCGACCGCCAGATGCGCGAGCTCGCGCCCGAGGTCAATGCGGGCATTCATGCGGTGCCGCAGCTTCTCACCCGCCGCACGCAGGACTTTCTCTGGTCCGCCAGGGCGCTTGCCGACATGGGCTACGACGAGGTGAACCTCAATTTCGGCTGTCCCGCCGGGACGGTCGTCGCCAAGGGCAAGGGCTCGGGCTTTCTGCGCGAGCCCGAAGCAATGATCCGCTTTCTCGACGAGATCTTCAGCGCGGACCTTCCGATCGCCATTTCCGTGAAGACCCGCATCGGCTGGGCCTCCGAAGACGAATTCGACCGTCTCGTCGACGTCTACAACCGCTTTCCGATGAAGCGCCTCACGGTGCATCCGCGCCTCAAGGGCGACCACTACAAGGGTTCCGTGCGCCTGCACGTCCTCGACCGCCTCTATCCCAGCCTCAAGATGAAGGTGGGCTACAACGGCGACGTCGTGACGCCCGCCGACGCGGTCGCGATGACCGAGCGCTATCCCGGGATCGACCAGATGATGATCGGCCGCGCCCTCATGGCCGACCCGGCGCTCCTGCGCAAGATCCGCGGGGGCGGACCCGCCACTGAGGCCGAGCTCGACGACTTCCGCCGCGACCTCTTTGAAAGCTACACGTCCGCCTTCGGCAGCCTCAAGAACGCCATGATGCGCATGAAGGAATACTGGTTCTACCAGCTCGCGCTCTACGACGACAGCGAACGCGCCGCCAAGAACATCTTCAAGTCGAAGACCCCCGAGGACTTTGCCGCCGCCGTGCGCAATCTCGTCGACACGTGCCCGCTTCGCCGGGACGCACGCGATTCCTGGTACAAGCCGCTTTGACGACTTGAAGCTCCGGATGCGCGAAAGCCCGGTCCGCCATGTTTCGACGCGGCCGAGCTTTCCTATATATGCGAGAAGCTTCTGTTACTTCTTCATGGAAATCGGAAGCACGAGGCTCTTCACGTCGACGGGCTTCGTCATGAGGCCGTTTTCGAGAAGGAACTTCTGATCGGCTTCAAGGCCCTTGATGTCGGCATCGGTCACGACGCCGTAGTAGTGGGACCAGTTGGCAAGCTTTTCAGCATCGGCGAGCGAGATGCCGTGCTCCTTGGCGCCGATGGCGACGGCTTCCTGCCAGTTGGCCTTGATCCATTCATCGGCCTCGCGCTCGACGCGCACGACGGTGGCCAGCGCTTCGGGATGCTTTTCGGCAAACTGCTTCGAGGCCGTCATGACGAGGTTGACGTCGACGAGGCCCTTGGCGGTCGTCACGACCTTGCAGCCGGCTTCCTCGGCCTTGATGATGCCGCTCGCGGCAAGGAGAGCCGCATCCACGCGGCCGCTCATGACGGCGGCCATGGCGCCCGGAATGTCCATGGAGAGAAATTCGACGTCATCGGCCTTCATGCCTTCCTTCACAAGGGCGGCGATGAGGAGCTGATGGAGAACGGTGCCGCGGGGGCCCGCGACCTTCTTGCCCTTGAGGTCCTTCACGGAAAGCTTGGCGCCGGGCTTGCCGACGATGGCAAACGTGTCGGTCGGGTGCGAAACGCCGGAGGCGACGTAGATCGGATTGCCCGAGCCGTTGGCCATGAGGAGCGAAGCCGTATTCATCACGGCCGAGACGTCAACCGCGCCCGAAGCCATGGCCTGGGCCTGGTGAGCGCCCGAGTTGATCGATTTCCATTCGACCTTGACGCCGTCCTTCTCGAACGCCTTTTCGAGCATGCCCATGTCCTTCATCACCATGTTCTGAAGGTTGAAGGGCGACTTCACGTAGACGATCGTCACCTTTTCGGGCATGTCGGCGAAGGCGCCGGCGGCGAACGCGCCGCAGACGGCGGCGGCAAGAAGCTTCTTGATCATTTCACGTTTCCTTTACTGTTATTGCGGCCGTGCGTTGAAAAAGCCGCGGAGGATTTCTTCAGAAAGTGCGCCGAGTCCCGGCGTCGCAAGACTCCTGGGATAGGGTGCGGGATTGTCGTATGAATGCGCGATCACGCCGTCCTCAAGCCTGCAGATGCGGCTCGAAAGAAGCACGGCCTCGGTCACGTCGTGCGTCACAAGCACGGTAGTGACGGGGCGCGCCGCATGAATGCGCACGAATTCGTCATAGAGCTGCCGGCGCGTCAGGGCGTCGAGCGAGCTGAAGGCTTCGTCCAGAAGGAGAAGTTCGGGCGAACCTGCCAGCGCCCGGGCGAGCCCCACGCGCTGGCTCATGCCGCCCGATAGCGCCGCGGGCATGGCGTCGGCCGCCTGCGAGAGGCCCGTGAGCGCGAGAACCTCGTCAACCTTGCTGCGCCTTTCGTCGGCCGGCAGATCCCTCACCGCCACCTCGACGTTGCGCCTCACGCTCATCCAGGGAAAAAGCCTGTGCTCCTGAAAGACCACGGCGGTCTTTGGACGAACGGCGAGCCCCTCGGCATCCGTAAAGCGGATGTCGCCCGAGTCGGGCGCCTCAAGCCCTGCGAGGAGCCTCAAAAGCGTCGTCTTCCCGCAGCCGCTTCGGCCGATGACGGCCGTGATCGCGCCCGCAGGCATCTCAAGCGTGAGCCCGTCGATCGGCGCGGTCCTGTGGCCTTCGGATTCGAACGCCTTTCGGAGATCCTTGATTTCAACTCTGACCATCAGGAAACTCCCTGAATGCGCCTTGAAAGGCGGGCAACGAGGCGCGAGATCACAGCGTCGGCCGCCACGCCCAGAATGACGATTGTAAAGATGCCCACGAAGACCACGTCGGTCTTTCCGAATTCGGCGCTCTCCGTAATGAGAAAGCCCAGCCCCGACGAGGCCGCGATCAGTTCGGCGCCAACCAGTGCGCGCCAGCTGTAGCCGAACCCCATGCGAAGCCCCGCCAGGATGCCAGGCATGGAAGCCGGAAGCGTGAGCATTCGAAACTTTTCGGCCGGCGTGAAGCGCAGCATCGCGGCCACTTCGGCGAGCTTCGGATCAATGCCCTTCACGGCCGTGTATGCGCTCAGATAAATGGGAAAGAAGCTCGAGAGAAAGACAATCGCGATCTTGGGCGCCTCGTCGATGCCGAGCCAGAGAATGAGAACGGGAATGAGCGCCAGAGGCGGCGTAAGCCTCAGGAATTCGATCACGTAGTGCGAGGCCGCAGCCGCTGCGGGCCTTGCGGCAAACCAGACGCCGCAGCCGATCCCGAAGGCAGCCGCCAGAATGAAGCCCGTCATGGTGCGCATCGCGCTCATGCCGACATGGCCGATGAGCGAGCCGTCGGACGCCATGCGCACAAACGCCTCCCAGACCGCCTCGGGAGACGGTAGGAGAACGGGCGCAATGCCGCCCGTGCGTGCGGCGAGCCACCATGCAGCCAGCAGGACCGCCGGCATGACGAGACTCAAGAGACGATGCGATAATCGATACATGTTCGTGCGGACGGAAACGGCCTTACGGCCATACCCGAGCAAATCAGTCGGAATAATTTAGCAGATGAACCGGCGTTCTGCAAACATTTGTTGAAAAGCCGCCAATGCACTGCACGCGAGCGCATATATACTTTTGGGCTCAAGACAATATTCTGCGCATCATGGATTTCGACAATCTCGTCGCCGGCTTTGCAAGCATGGCCGGCATCATGTTCTTCTGGTTCGAGTTCGACCGTCTTCTGAGGCCAGCGGCCAGCATGGCCCGCGACTATCCGGCATGGCTTCGCGCGCTTCTCGCCATTCCGGAAACGAAGGAGATGCTCAAGAATCCTATCGAGCCCGGGCGTCTCTGGACGGACGGCGAATTCCGCAGGATCGGATCCGTGAGCACGACGGTCGCCTCTCTCATCCGTCAGGGCCGGGTCTTCGGACCCGGGATCGTGAACCGCTTCCGCCTTCAGATGAACGTCTTTGCCGTTTCGCTTGTTTTTTATGCGGTCGCGCCCGGCCTCGTTACCGGCAGGCACGACTACGGCTCGATTGTCGCAACGCTCGCGGCGAGCCTCATGTTCATCGCGGGCGCCGTGCTTCTTCGCATGGCGGCCGACTGCCGGCTCGCGCTTCTGATGAAGCGCGTCGAAATCATCAGGCGTCAAACCGAAGCGGCCAGGCTCGAAGCCGAGCAAAAGGCCGCGCAAGAGAGCGGCGAAGACTGACTGCGGCCCGAACCCGCCCGTCAGGACGACTCCAAACCTTCGGCAATGATTGAAGCCAAAGCCTCGAGTCCCCGGCGGACAACCTCTTCCGAAAAGCCCGCGAAGCCGAAGACAAAGCCTTTTTGCCCGCCGGAAAAGTCATAGCTGCTCAAGGCTCTCAGCGTATAGCCCGACGCGCTCATTTTTTGCGAAATTCGCACGTCGTCAATGCCGTCCTTCAGAATGAAGGTCATATGAGGACCGCATCGCGTCGGCATGAAGCGGCCGTACCGCCCGATGCTGGCCTCGGCCGCCTCAACGAAGAAGGCGTGCGCCTTCTGGTAGCGGGCGCGGATTTTCCGACAGTGCCTCTGGAACTCATCGCTCATCATGTAGTGTGCGACCAGCGCCTGATTCGACTCGCTCTTGAACCGGTCGAACAGAAGTTTTGCGCCGATGAAATGTTCGCGAAGCGCCGAAGGCACCAGCAGATACCCGGTTTGAACCGCGGGAAAAAGCATGAGCGAAAAGCTTTCCATGTTGATGACGCGTCCCGCAGCCTCTGGATGACTGCGAAGCGGCCCAAGAGCCTGAGAACCGTACCAGGCGAGATTCGGCGAATCCTCCTCCAGAATCCATAAGCCGTTCTTTCTCGACAGCTCGAGAAGCGCTGTGCGGCGGCGCTCGCTCATCGTGACGCTCAACGGAAACTGCGAGGACGGACTGACATAAACGCCGCGAAGGCCGGCCTCGTCAATTGCTTCGGCAAGAATGCCTTCCTCGTCCGAAATGATCGGCACCGTTTCGACGCCCTGAAAAAGCATCGTGTTCCGATCCTGTGCAAAAG
>CAKQKT010000006.1 GCA_934249275.1 uncultured Sutterella sp.
AAATTTGCTTGATTTCCAAGGCAGTCGAACTTGTTGGCTCCGGCGGGGCATTAGTTCAAACGCTTGGGAAAGCTTTAAAAAAAGGCGCCCTTTCGGCGCCTTTTTTTCATCATCGTTCCTGATTTTGCTGCGGCTTTCTGGAGCGCCGCCTGCGATCGCGATAGACGCGAGAGCGAGATGAACGATTGGAACGAGTTCTCCTTTCGTCATTCACCGGCTTGCCGCCTGCCTGTTTTGCAGGACCGTTGGCCGTCTTTTGAGAATTCTGCATTTCGCCGTCGGACGAACCGCCGGCTTCCATCTCCTCGCTCGCCTTCTTGAGACTGGCAATCAATCGATCGCAGACCGGGAGAATCGCAGGAATGCACTCGCGGCCTTCGGGAACAAGTGAAATATGTCCGTCCTCATCACGAACAATGATCGGATTGCGATCGGACATATAGCGCCACTCGTCGGTCGCATGAAGCGCAGCCTCCTCTCTCGGATCAAGCTTGGCCGCGATGACCACTTCGCCCTTGAGGTTCACGACACCCTGATAACCCACGGCTCGCGTAAAAATCGACCCTTGCACGCCGTAGGCGCGGTCCTCATGCTGATGACCATGGAAAATCCATTTGACGTCCATCGAGCGAGCAAGCCTGTCGATCGCAGGGAACCCCTTCTTGTGGCATGACGGAGCTTCGTGCGTCACGAGAATGTCGGCCTTCTGCCTCTGCAGGTTGCTGAATACTGAAGGAAAGATCGTCGAGCGATGACGGCGAGGAACGCCGCCGCGCCAAATATTGCCCTGTCCGACTCGGCGCATGAAGGTCGCCGGGCTGTAGTAATTCGGATTGCCGTCCGGCATCCAGATCTGACCGCGAAAAACGCCGCCGAGACCGCCGATGCGCAACCCGGCCACACAGGCAACTCGCCCGTGCAGATTATGTCCTGCGAGTTCGCTGCGCCAAAGGCGGTCGTAGAACTCGTCCGAATCCGTATCATGGTTGCCCGGAATCCACCAGATATCCGTGTAGGCAAGCGCCTCCTCGAGCACGACCTGCAAGGGCGCAGGCGGCTGAAGGTCACCGAGAATGACCATGGCATCGGGCGAGTAAAGACGCGCGGCCTCGTTGATCTGATCAAACGTGCCGTGCGGATCGCCGCAGAAAAAGATGTCTGGCAGATCTCGAAGATTCGGTCGGCGATGACGCCTGCCGCGATGTCTTCTCGCCCTGGCCTTCTCTTCCGTCATGATTGAAGTTCCTGTATGTCGTCAATGCTCAAAGCGAGCCGCTCTAGAAAGCGGCATCAGTCTTTGTATCGACTCAATGTCTTTAGGAGACAATCACGGACTTCACGGCGCAGTTCTTCGGGTCCCTCCACAACAACATGCTCGCGCCAGCGGAAGATGTCGCCGATGAGCTCCGTCGGGTTCGTATACGGAACCGTCAGAACCACCTCGTCTCCCTGCTCGGCGAGCGTCTGCTTCGGATGCCACGTTTCTCGCTTGAGATACGGCGCCGCATCGGAATCAAACCTCAGCACGGCAAGCTTCGGATCGCCGCTCATGAAGAGACCGTAGCTTCGATCAAGCTGAGACTCGATCGCATGAAGCGGCACGCGCTTGGCCGGCGTCGCCATCACGGTGACGCGGCGGATGTTGTCGATTGCGAACGTTCTCAAAGCGTTCGTGACATGGCAGAAGGCGTCGAGGTACCAGTGGTTTCGGTAATGAACCAGACGCAGAGGCGAGATCTCGCGATAGGATTCGGCCTTGCGTGTGCGGCTGTAATAGGCGATCTGCAGACGCTTGTGCTCGAGCAGCGCGCTTCCAATGGTCAGAAAGGCTTCGGGTTCTCCATGGATCACCGCATGATCAATGACCTTTACGCGGCCGAGAATTTCACGCGGGCTCTTTCCTCCGAGATTCAGCAGTCCCGCCACGCGGGAGCGCAAGGGCTCGAGATCCTTGAGAATGACTGAAGACTTGTCTTTCGAAAGCGCCTTGAGCATGTCGACCGTCTTCACCACGACATAAAGCTCCTGAGCGGAAAACCAGAATCTCTGGCGCTCGGGCCCCATGCGGGGCTTGCCCGCCGGCAGGTCGTACAAATAACCGCCGCGAGTTCGCGAATAGACAATCGGCGCTCTCAGCTCTTTGCGCATGTAGCGCAGATCGCGCTTGATCGTGGGCACGCTGACCTTCAGAACGTCCTGCAGTTCCTGAAGAGTCACGACGCTTTTGTCAGAAAGCAGTCGATCAATCAGAACTCTGCGCATGTTGTCCTGCATACCGGCTCACCCAAAACAGTCCGCCGAAGCGGACCTTGCTGATACTTCAAAAAAAACTGTGCCGGGTATAGCCGTAAATGCTTCCCCTGCTATAGGGTTCATTGTATCAGCTCAAGACACGATCCTCGGTGAGGCTTTCCCGTACCGACAGCTTCCAAAACGCGATTCGGACGATCTTAGAATGCGGACTTGACGACGTCTGTACCTTCGGGAATTTCCAGCTTGAAGGAAGCGGGATCCATTGTCTCGCGCACGATATTGCCAAAGGTCAGAACCGTGCTCTGAGCAAACATGTCCACCAGCTGCATTCCGACGAGTTCTCCGCGCCCGTCGAATTCAACCCGCACGGACTCGAAGGAGCCGTCAGGACTCTTGGGACGAGCTTCCAGCACAGAATCCGAAAACTCCTTCACGCTCCAGTCCTGCTCGAAATCGCGATCACCGAAAAGAATGGCGGCGGGCGTCGACGGCAACGCACCATCGAGCGCCTTCTCGGTCACTTGAAAAAGTTCCGGATCATGAATCCAAAGCGTCCGCCCGTCGCTCATGATTCGCTGAACGTAGGGCTTCTCATATGTCCATTCAAAACGCCCCGGCCTCATGAAGCGGAAATAGCCTGAAGAGGGCTTCGCCGCCTCCAGCCCCATTCGATCCCTGACAGTCTGGGTAAATGTCCCGCGGGCGCTCGTCGTCGCCTTCAGGAACTTCTTGAGCTTAGCGAGCGATCCCGTCGGCGCCGGACTGCTTCCGGCAAAAGATGAAACGGGCGCGAGACAGAGCCCGAGAATAACGGCTCGGCGCATCAGATCGGTCATTTAGTTCTCCGGTACAAGAATTTCACGGCGGCCCATGCTGTTGGCCTTGCTTACCACACGAGCCTCCTCCATGGCTTCAAGAAGATTGGCTGCGCGGTTGTAGCCGATGCCGAGATGACGCTGAACAAAGGAAATGGTCGCACGGCGCTCGCGGAGCACCAGATCAACCGCCTTGTCGTAGAGCGGATCGGACTCGCCAGAGCTCCTGCCGCCGCCCGCACCTGAATCGGCATCACCGTCATCGTCTCCGGAATCCTCGGTCACGCCGTCGATATAAGCGGGCTCGCCCATCTTTTGAAGCTCCGTAACGACGCGAAGCACCTCATCGTCAGCCACGAAGCAGCCCTGAATGCGGGTCGACTGCGGAACTCCGGGACGCCTCAGAAGCATGTCGCCCCAGCCCAACAGGGATTCAGCGCCGGCCTCGCCCAGAATAACCCGGCTGTCGATGCCGGATGCCACCTGGAACGAAATGCGCGTAGGAACGTTGGCCTTGATGAGACTGGTCACCACGTCAACGGACGGACGCTGCGTCGCAATGATCAGATGGATGCCGGCAGCACGAGCCTTCTGCGTCAGTCGAGTGATTTCGCCCTCGACCTCCTTGCGGTTTGTGAGCATCAGGTCGGCAAGCTCATCGACGATGCAGACGATGAAGGGCCAGACCTCAAGCGGCTTCTGAATCGGATCATCAGGCGCCTGCAGCGGATCGGGGATCGTCTCACCGTTTTCTGCGGCGCGGCGGATCTTTTCGTTGTAGCTGTTGAAGTGGCGCACGCCCAGCTTGCTCATCACCGCATAGCGGCGGTCCATTTCGCGGGTAAGCCACTTAAGAGCGGTGGCCGCCTTGTTCATGTCGGTGACAACCGGACAGAGCAGATGCGGAATGCCGTTGTAGAGCGAAAATTCAAGCATCTTCGGGTCAATCAGGACCAGCCTCAGATCCGCCGGCGAATTGCGGTAGAGCATTGAGAGAATCATCGCATTGATGCCCACGGACTTGCCCGAGCCGGTCGTGCCGGCAACAAGCAGATGAGGCATCTTTGCAAGATCGATCACAAAAGCTTTGCCGCCAATGTCCTTGCCAAGAGCAAGCGTGAGCGGCGCCGTGCTTTCACGGAAGGCCTTGCTGTCCAGAATCTCCTTGAGCCGAACGGTTTCACGGATCGGATTCGGAACCTCAAGTCCGATGAAGCTCGTGTTGGGAATGCTGGGCACCACTCGAACAGCCTGCACGCCGAGCGTTCGGCGAAGGTCGTCGCGCACATTGTCGATCTGGGACCCCTTGACGCCCGGACCGGGCTCAAGCCAGTACTGAGTGATGACCGGACCGGGCTGGATTCCGCCGATCGAAGACTCAATGCCGTAGCTCTTCAGCTTGGAGACAATCAGGCGGCCCGTCATCTGCAGATCTTCCGCACTGTTGGCCTCCTTGCGTTCGGCGGGTTCGTCGAGAAGCGACATGCTGAGCGAACAGGCTGCCGGCTTGACCGCAGCCTTGCTCTCGGCGCGTGCCGCAGTTTTGACAATCGGCTGTCGAGGTTCGACCGGAGACTCACCGGGAGCATGCGACACAACAGGAGAGGCCGGCGCCGAATCTTCGGCGCTGCGCACAATCGGAACGATGCCGACCTCGGCACTCTCTGCATCGGACTCGTTCTGACGCACAAGTTCCTCTTCACGCCCCTTGACCTTGAAGAGGCGCATGACGGGATCAACAATCCATCGGCAAATGACGCTGCCCACGCGTTCGGCGACATCCCCCCACTGGAAGTCCATCAGAAGCGAAAGGCCTACGGCGATGAGGGCCGCAAAGAGCACCGTGGAAAGGCCGACGCCGATATAGTGGCGAATGCCCCAGGCAAGCGAGTCTCCAAGAATGCCGCCTGGCTCTCCCGGAAGAATCATCTGAAAACGGCGAAGACGCAAGGCTTCAAGACAGGTGGAGCCGACAAGAACAGCCAGGAAGCCCACGGCCGCAGTAATTTTAGGCGGATTGATGCGAAGCGGATCCGTCTCGCCGTTCATGCGGCGCCAGGCCGTGCGAATGGCAAAGAATCCAATCATCGCGCTGCCGAGCACGAACCACCAGGCAGAAAAGCCGAAGGCCGAAAGCATCAGATCCGCCGTCCAGGCACCAAGCGCACCGCAGAAGTTTTCCGGATTGCGGCTCGTCGAAACAGAGAAGGACGGATCATTGAGCGAATAGCTGCCAAGCGTCAGCGCCAGAACCACGGCAAGAAACACGGACAGCAGCCAGCTCCACGCCCAGAGGGTGCGGACCGTACTCATGACCCAGGCGCACAACAACCCCTTGAGGTCGCGCCCGGGCGCAACCGGAGCCATCGGCTCTATTCCATGCTCCTCAACGTTTTTCTTCTGCTTGCGGGTGCCTTTTTTCGTTTCTCTTGCCATTTTTTGTGCTTGACGTGTCGGGAGGCTTCTCTTTGCCTCCTCCGTATCGTTCATTCTAAAAAGTTCGGACGGCGACGTCGCCCATTTTCCTGGTTCCAACGACGATTTGCCGTACATGGAAATCGTTACAGCGTATTGCCCCGCTTAGCCGGACCCGGACGTTTTAAGGCATAGCTATTAATTTTAGGTCTAAAATCAAATTCATCTATCATTTTGCACGAAGCCACCCATTTGCGTGCGCATCATGCAAGCCCGCGCCCTGATGCGCAGGCACACCGGAGATTTTCCAATGGAAGCCAAACACAGCAAGCTCATCATCCTTGGTTCCGGCCCTGCCGGCTTCACAGCAGCCATCTACGCCGCCCGCGCCAATCTCAAGCCCATGCTCATCACCGGCATGGATCACGGCGGCCAGCTCATGACGACGGCCAAAGTCGACAACTGGCCGTCAGCCGTTGAAGGCATTCAGGGGCCCGAGCTCATGGAACGCCTTCAAAAGCAGGCGGAACGCTTCGGCACCGTCGTCGCCTTCGACCAGATCACCTCCGTCGACCTTTCGAAGCGCCCCTTCACGCTCAAGGGCGACATGGGCGGCGAATACACCTGCGACGCGCTGATCATTGCAACGGGCGCCTCGGCCATGTACCTTGGTCTTGAAAGCGAGGAGCAGTACAAGGGCAAGGGCGTTTCGGGCTGCGCCACCTGCGACGGCTTCTTCTATCGCGGCAAGCCCGTCGCAGTCGTGGGCGGCGGTAATGCGGCCGTCGAAGAAGCCCTCTATCTTTCCAACATCGCCAGCCACGTCACGCTCGTGCACCGCCGCGACACCTTCCGAGCCGAACCCATCATGGTCGACCATCTGATGGAGGCCGTGAAGGAAGGCCGCATCACTCTCGAACTTGACCGCACGGTGAAAGAGGTCCTCGGCGACGGCAAGGGCGTCACCGGTCTTGAGCTCGCCTCCACCAAGAACGAAGCTGACAAGACGATCGCCGTCGACGGCGTCTTCATTGCCATCGGCCATCGCCCGAACACCTCTCTCTTCGAAGGCAAGCTGGAGCTTGACCACGGCTACATCGTCACGGCCGGCACGCGCAGCTCCGCCGCGACCGCCACCAGCGTTCCCGGCGTCTTTGCGGCAGGCGACGTTCAGGACCAAACCTACCGCCAGGCCGTCACCTCCGCCGCCACGGGCTGCATGGCCGCGCTTGACGCTCAGCGTTTCCTCGAAAATCAGCAGTAATTTCACTCAAAGAAAAAATGCCTGTCATCAACAACTTCGCCGACCTCAAGAAGGTCAGCCAGACCCTCAAGGAAGAGGCCAAGGCCCGCGAGGCGGCCGAAAAGAAGCGTCGTGCGGAAGAAATCCGCCGCAAAGCAGAAGCGAACCAGTTTGCCGCCGCCATGGCGGAATTCGGCGTTCGCAAAATGACTCAGAAAAATCTCGCCGACACCAAGGCGCCGAAGCCCCGTCCCGTTGCCCTCAACCTCGGCACCGGTAAAGACAAGGAGCCCGAGTCTCAGATGTCGGATCTTCTCGATGCGACGATCTTCCTTGAAACCGAAGACGGCCGCATGATGCACCGCAAGGGTGTCTCGCCCGACATTCCCCGCAAGCTTTACCGCGGCGAATGGCCGGTCGAAGCCGCCATTGACCTGCACGGCATGCGCGTCGACGAAGCCCGCGAAGCCGTCGCCCGCTTCATCGTAGAGAATCACATGCGCGGCCATCGCTGCCTGCGCATCGTTCACGGCGTCGGCTACGGCAGCAAGGGCCAGGGCGTTCTCCGCGACATGGTCCGCCGCTGGCTCAAGCAGCGCCCTGAAGTGATGGCCTTCGTTCAGTGTCCGCCCGAGGATGGCGATGACGGAGCAGTTCGCGTGCTGATCACGCAGCAAAAGCGTGACTGATTCGAGCAGTCAGCATAGAAAGCAATGGGGGATCGGCCAAAGCCGATCCCCCATTGCTTTTATTGCTTGAGCATCCCGTCATTTCAGGTGACGCTGCGAAAGACGTCAGACCGCGTCTTCGCCCATTTCACCGGTGCGGATGCGAATGGCCTGCTCAACTTCGTAGACGAAGATCTTGCCATCGCCGATCTTGCCGGTATAAGCGGCCTTGCGAATGGCCTCGATGGCCTGCTCGAGAATGTCGTCAGCGACGACAGCCTCAATCTTGAGCTTGGGAAGGAAGTCCACAACGTACTCGGCGCCTCGATAAAGCTCGGTATGACCCTTCTGGCGGCCGAAGCCCTTCACTTCGGTGACGGTAAGGCCGTTCACGCCGACATCGGCGAGCGTCTCACGAACTTCATCGAGCTTGAACGGCTTGATGATGGCAACAATCAGCTTCATGACAGATGTACCGGCTCAAGGGCCGGAGAAAAAACAGATGATGCTCGAAAGTCTATCAAAAGCGAAAGGACTTGCAAGCACCCGCTGAAGATTTTTCATAATCAAAAAGCCGAACTGCTCAAGAACAGTCCGGCTTTTCGAGTGCGGATACGCGACGAAGCTTAGGCCTGAGCCTTGGCTTCAGCAGCAACTTCGGCTTCAACCTTTTCGGCTTCAGCCTTCGGAGCGGCCGGCTGGCCAACGCGGTATTCGTACATGGACACATCGCTCACGCGGACGCCGAAATGAACGTCGTTGTTGGGGCTGTGCCAAACGTCCTTCTTGGCGCGCCAGGCATTGATGAAGGCCACGACATTGGTCGGGACTTCGGGGGAGTCCGTCACTTCGTTAAGGGTGAACTGCTGGCCACCAACGAGGTAGAAGCGCAGCGAGTGCACAAACGGACCCTTGACGGGCTGCTGGACCGGAGCTTCGGCCGTCTTTTTCTTCTGAGGCATTTTTCTCTTCCCTATCGAGTCAAACGTTATTAATTACCATCAGCTTATAGTTAAGCATTCTGCAGTTTAGCAGGTTGGATTCCAAAATGTCAGGTTGATTATAAACTTCATTGGGACTTCACTAGGTCCCTTTAGGAGACAGATAGGCTGTCTGCCATGCGGGACGCGAGTTCCGAAGCCAGATGAGCGTCGTCAGCCTCGACCATGATGCGCAGCAAAGGCTCGGTGCCGGACGGGCGAATCAGCACTCGACCTCGACCCTCAACCTCTGTGCGACAAGCTTCCACAGCGCGGGAGAACTCGCGGTCATTCTGCCAATCATAGCCGGCGGGGATGCGCTTGTTGACGAGCACCTGCGGCAGAAGCTGCAGATCCGACGTCAATTCAGCAAGAGTTTTACCGGAACGGCGCATCGCAGAGAGAACCTGCAGGGCGCTGACAATTCCGTCGCCCGTCGTCTGTCGATCGAGTGCAAGAATGTGACCGGAGGACTCGCCGCCATAGAGCCAGCCGTTGCGCTTGAGCTCTTCGAGCACATAGCGGTCGCCCACCTTGGCACGCGCAAACGGTATGCCGAGCTCGCCGAAGCGGCGCTCAAGAGCATAGTTGGTCATCAGAGTGCCGACGACACCAGCAACCGGCCCCTGGAGCATGCGGTCGCGCACGATCACATAGAGAAGCTCGTCGCCATTGTAAACATGGCCGGAGGGATCCGCCATGATCAATCGGTCCGCATCGCCGTCAAGGCTCACGGCAACATCGCAGTTGTTCTCGGCGCAAAGGCGCGAGAGGTTTTCAGTATGGGTTGCACCCACGCCGTCATTGATGTTGAGGCCGTCGGGCGTATTGCCAACAGCAACCACTTCGGCGCCAAGTTCATGGAAGACATCGGGCGCAATGTGATATGCGGCGCCGTTGGCACAGTCGACGAGAATGCGCAGGCCCTTGAGGTCCGTGCTGAAATCAATCGTCGACTTGCAGAACTCAATATAGCGGCCGGAGGCGTCGTCAAGACGGCGAGCCTTTCCAAGTTCGGCAGAAGGCACGCAGACACAACCGGAATCGAGTTCGTCCTCAATGCCAAGCTCAACGGCGTCCGGCAACTTTGTGCCCTCACCGGAGAAGAACTTGATGCCGTTGTCATCATAGGGATTGTGACTGGCGGAAATGACGACACCCGCATCGAGACGCAGTGCACGCGTAAGATAAGCAACGGCCGGCGTCGGAATCGGGCCGCACAGGACGATGTCAACGCCCGCGCTCGAGAACCCCGCCTGGAGCGCAGCCTCAAGCATGTAGCCGGAAACTCGCGTGTCCTTGCCGATCAGCACGGTTGCATGCCCCGTAAGACTCTGACGGCGAAGAACCCGGCCGGCAGCCTGTCCGAGACGAAGCACGAAGTCGGGCGTGATCGGCGCCTTGCCGACACGGCCTCGCACGCCGTCCGTTCCGAAATATCGACGAGTCATAACTATTCTCCTTTGGTTGTTCCTTGTCAGCGTCCGCAGGCTTCCTCGGACGCGCGCCAGACGGCAATGGCGTCCGCGGTCTGGCGGCAGTCATGCACGCGAACGACCTGAGCACCCTGCTGAACGGCCAGAAGCGCGCCGGCAACGCTGCCGACGATTCGATCGAGCGGCGCCTTCTGCCCCGTAGCCGCCCCGATGGACGACTTGCGGGAGAGCCCCATCAGATAGGGCTGACCGGATGCAACAAATCTATCCGTAGTGCCAAGCAGCTGGAAATTCTGCTCGACGGTCTTGCCGAACCCGAAGCCCGGATCCCAGCAGATTCGGTCTGCAGAAACGCCGAGAGCCTCGAGACGGCGCTGTCGTTCCTGAAGATATCTTTCAACATCGGCCACGACGTCTTCGTAGTCAGTGGTGAACGAACGATGCATGACGACCAGCCCGCAATCCGTAGCGGCAGCAGCCTCCATTGCCCCGGGCATTTCGAAGCCGCGAATATCGTTGAGGATGTGGGCGCCGAGCGCCGCCACCTCGGTCATGATCTCGGGCTTGGAGCTGTCGACGCTGACGATGAATCCCTCCTTCACAAGTCGCTCGACCACGGGAATGACGCGACGGCGCTCCTCTTCGAGCGTAACGCCGGTTTCGTCAAAGCCCGGCCGCGTGGATTCGCCGCCGACGTCGATAATGTGCGCACCTTCGTCATGCATGCGGCGCGCCCAGGCAACGGCATCCTCAAGACCGTTATGCGTGCCGCCGTCGGAAAAGGAATCCGGTGTCACATTGAGAATGCCCATGATGAGCGGGTGGTGGCGATCGATCTTGAAGATCTTGGAGCCGCAGCGCCAGGTGTCGGCGCGCTCGTGAAGTTCTCTCATCTTGCTTTTATCGCTTCATTGTTTAATTGAAAAAAGGCTGCAGAGCCTCTCTTCTGCTCTGCAGCCTATCTTAGCCTGTTCCGTCGTTACTCGGAGCGGCGGTCGTCGCGACTGGGCTCGCCGCGGGAGGTCTCGGCGCCGTCATCCGGCGTCTTGTCCTTGCCATCGTCAGAAGGCTGAGGCGCTTCGGAAGCGCCGCCATCTTCGGGCTTCGGCTCTCCGGCAGGCTTGCCTTCACCCTCAGCTACCACCGCACCCTGCGTCATTTCAGGCTGACGGTCGTCGGGCTTGACATCCTTGTTCGACTTGGGCGGACGAGGTTCACGGCCTTCCATGATGTCGTCGATCTGATCGGCATCAATCGTTTCCCAATCGAGAAGCGCCTTGGCCATGGCTTCCATCTTGTCGCGGTTTTCCTCGATGAGCTTGCGCGCAATGGAGTACTGCTCGTCGATGATGCGGCGAACTTCGGCGTCGACTTCCTGCATCGTCTTTTCAGAGATGTTGGTCGTCTTCGTGACCGAACGGCCGAGGAAAACCTCGCCTTCATTTTCGGCATAGACCATGGGCCCGAGCTTGTCGCTCATGCCGTAGCGCATCACCATGTCGCGAGCCATCTGCGTAGCACGCTCGAAGTCATTGGAAGCGCCGGTCGTCATCTGGTGCATGAACACTTCCTCGGCGATGCGGCCGCCGAAGAGAATCGCAATGCGGGTCAGCAGGTACTGGCGGTCATAAGCGTAGCGGTCTTCCTTCGGAAGCTGCATCGTCAGGCCGAGCGCACGGCCTCGCGGAACGATCGTCACCTTGTGAACCGGATCGGACTTGGGCATCAGGCGAGCAACAACGGCATGGCCGGATTCGTGATAGGCCGTATTGCGGCGCTCGTCCTCGCTCATGACCATGGCGCGGCGTTCGGCGCCCATCATGATCTTGTCCTTGGCGTTTTCAAAGTCGCACATCTTCACGACGCGGCCGTTGCGTCGAGCGGCGAAGAGCGCAGCCTCGTTGACGAGGTTGGCCAGATCGGCGCCCGAGAAGCCCGGCGTGCCGCGAGCAATCACCATGCTGTCGACGTCCTTGCCGACGGGAATCTTGCGCATGTGCACATTGAGAATCTGATCGCGGCCGCGAATGTCGGGCAGCGGGACAACGACCTGGCGGTCGAAGCGGCCCGGACGAAGAAGCGCCGGGTCGAGAACGTCGGGACGGTTCGTCGCAGCAATAACGATCACATTGGCGCCGGAGTCAAAGCCGTCCATCTCGACAAGCATCTGATTGAGCGTCTGCTCGCGTTCGTCGTTGCCGCCGCCGAGGCCCGCGCCGCGCTGGCGGCCGACCGCGTCGATTTCGTCGATGAAGATGATGCAGGGCTCGTTCTTCTTGGCCGTTTCAAACATGTCGCGCACGCGAGCCGCGCCCACGCCGACAAACATTTCAACGAAGTCCGAACCGGAAATCGTGAAGAACGGCACCCCTGCTTCGCCGGCAATCGCCTTGGCGAGCAGCGTCTTGCCGGTGCCCGGAGGTCCGACGAGCAGCAGACCGCGCGGAATGCGGCCGCCGAGGCGCTGGAAGCGCTTGGGCTCGCGAAGGAAGTCAACGATTTCCTGCACGTCCTCCTTGGCTTCGTCGCAGCCGGCGACGTCGCGGAAGCGAACCTTGTTGTTCTCCTCGTCAAGCTTGCGGGCCTTGGACTTGCCGAAGCTGAATGCTCCGCCGCCGCCCGAGCCGCCCTGCATGCGGCGCATGAAGAAGATCCACACGCCGATGAGGAGGATCATCGGGAACCAGGAGATGAAGATCGTCGTCAGCAGCGAAGGCTCTTCTTCGGCCTTGCCGTAAATCTGAACGTTGCTCTTCCTGAGTTCGTCCACCATCCAGATGTCGCCCGGATTCGTGAGCTTGAATTCCTCGCCAGACTGAGGCGTGACGATGAGCGTGCGGCCCTGGATGTCCACGCGGCGGACCTTGCCCGCCTTTGCGTCCTCCATGAACTGCGTGTAGCTGATCGTGTCGCGCGGCGGAGCATAAGCGTCTTCATACTGGCGGAACACCGTGAAGAGCACCAGACCGACCAGCGCCCAGACGGCGATGCGGCTGAAGATTTTGTTATCCAAAGTTTGTCTCCTGACGGCAGGCCCGAACCTGAAGTCCGGCGCCGTCATCTTCCGTAGTCGTGTTTGAAGTCCCTCGCCTCGAAAGCCTTACGGCATCGGCAAAGGCGTGATTGGCATATTTTAGCCGCTCAATCTGCGCGAATGTCGCAGCCAAACCTCTTTTGCCTGCGCCTCATTGTGCGCGGAAGGGAAAAATCGTGACCGATTATTTCGGCCGCGCACATTACTTGCCGGGCTTGAGCTCGCGGGCAACGAGATAGACCTCGGCCGACGTGTCGCGGGAAGCGGCCGGCTTGCGCGAATAAACCTTCTTGAAGGTCTTCTTGAGCGCTTCGACGAACTGCGAGAATCCCGAGCCTTGGAACGACTTCGTCACAAAGACGCCGTTGGGCTTGAGATGCTCGAGACAGAACTCGTGGGCAAGCTCATTGAGCAGGAGCGAGCGAGCGGCGTCGGCGGCGGCAATGCCCGAAAGATTCGGAGCCATGTCACTTAAAACGACGTCGACCTTGTCTCCGTCGAGAATTTCTGCTAATTTGTCCGCGATTTCCTGCTCGCGGAAATCTCCCTGCAGGAATGTCACGCCGTCGATCGGATCCATCGGCAGGATGTCCATGGCTATGATGCGGCCCTGGACACGGCCGTCCTTGTCCGACAAACGCTCGCGGACGATCTGCGTCCAGCTTCCCGGCGCTGCGCCGAGCTCAACCACGGTCATGCCGCGGCGAAGCAGATGTTCACGATCATCAAGTTCAGTCAGTTTGTAGACCGAGCGGGCACGATATCCTTCGGCCTTGGAACGCTTCACGAACGGATCATTGATATGACGTTCGATCCAGGCGCGGTTGGAGCGCAATTTTTTAGTTGCTACAGGCATTTTTTCCAGCCAACTTTGTTTATCCGCACCCCGCAGCGAACGCTTCCCATTGAAGCGACGCGGGGGCACAACTGTTTATTATGAAAGAAATCATTCTCGCGCGCGATGCGCGTCTGGCCCTTCGTTCCCAGGCCCACCATCTTGACCCTGTCGTCCTTCTCGGCGCCAACGGCCTCACCGACGCCGTTCTGCACGAAATCGACCGTGCTCTCAACGACCACGAACTCATCAAGGTTCGCGTTCCGTCCGACGACCGCGAAGAACTTCAGTCCATCTACGCTGAGATCGCCGAAAAGCTTGGCGCCGCACGCGTCCAGATGATCGGCAAGCTTCTCATCTTCTGGCGTCCAGCCGATGAAAGCGAACGCCTTGATCCGGACGAGGCCGCACGCGTCGCCATTCTCGCCATGAAGACCGCCTCGATCGCCGGCAAGAAGGAAGCCGAGTCGGCTCCCGCCAAGCGCGTTCCGCTCAAGGCCGCCGCCAAGCCCGCCAAGAAGGTTGCCTCCAAGAAGCCCGGCGAAAAGAAAAAGAAGGCCGCCGCTCCGATTCCCGTCCGCTCCCGTTCCAAGAAGAACCGCGTGACGAAGAAGGGCGCAGGCTCCCGCTCCTAAGCGAAGGCCTCCCGGAGCCAGGCACCGAACAAAAGAGCGCAGTCATACGGCTGCGCTCTTTTTTATTCAGGGCTTCGAAGAATCCGAATCAGATGTATTCGACGGATTCGATTTCGTAGGAGACGAGTCCCTTGGGTGCCATGAACTGGACGCTGTCGCCCTCGAACTTGCCGATGAGCGCTCGGGCAATCGGAGAGGAAACCGAAATGCGGTTTTCCTTGATGTCGGCTTCGTCGTCGCCGACGATCTGGTACGTCACGCTCACATCATCCTCTTCGTCATAGAGACCGACCGTTGCGCCGAAAACGATGCGTTCGCCGGCATTAACAGTCTTCGGATCAATGATCTGAAGAGCGGGAATCTTGCCTTCGAGCTCGGCGATGCGGCCTTCAATGTGCCCCTGTTCTTCACGAGCGGCGTCGTACTCGGCGTTTTCGGAAAGGTCGCCCTTTTCACGGGCTTCGGCAATGGCGGCCACCACGTTCGGGCGGGCAACTTTCTTGAGATAGTCAAGTTCGGCCTTCAGCTTTTCAGCGCCTCGGGTCGTAATGGGAATTCGGGTCGAGATCATGTTGTCAATTCTCGAAAAGAGAAACTCTGAATGAATTGAAACGTCCGGCGAGACGATGCTCGCCGGACGTTCTAGAAAATCCGGACGGTCGGGCCGCACATCGGCAGCCCGGTCTGTGTGGCGTTAGTTTACCAAATCCGTCAAGGCAGCGTGCCTGCGTGGAGGCCCTGAAGATCGTATACCTGCACGGAGCGCATGTGCCTGATGCCTTCGGAAGCCGCAAAGCCGCCGGCCATCGTCGTGTAGTACGTAATCTGCTTGGCCAGCGCGCATTTGCGGATGGCGCGAGCGTCGTTGAGTTCGCCCTCATGTTCGGCCACCGACATGATGACGAGCGTAATGTCGCCCGCCTCCATCATGCCGATAACGTCGCCGGCAGCATCGCCCACGCGTCCGACCGTGCGGCACGGGATGCCGGCCTGCTGAATGACTCGCGCAGTGCCCATCGTCGCCACAAGCGGGAAGCCCGCCTGATGGAGCTGATGAGCGCAAACAACGGCCTTGGGCTTGTCGCATTCGCGAACGGAGATGAACACCATGCCGCGGTCCGGCAGCTTGGAACCTGCGGCAAGCTGGCTCTTGAAGAGCGCTTCGCCGAAGTCCCGGCCCACCCCCATCACTTCGCCCGTCGAGCGCATTTCCGGCCCGAGAACCGGATCGACGCCGAGGAATTTGGCAAACGGGAACACCGCCTCCTTGACGCTCACATAACGCGGGGTCACCTCAAGGTTAACGCCCTGCTCGGCAAGCGTCCGACCCGTCATGACGCGGGCGGCGATGGCAGCAACCGGATTGCCCGTCGCCTTGGAAACAAAGGGCACCGTGCGCGAAGCGCGAGGATTCACTTCGAGAACGTAGATGACGGGCTCTTCGGAATGCGCATGCTGAACTGCGAACTGAACGTTCATGAGACCCACCACATTGAGCGCCTCGGCCATGAGCTTCGTCTGACGCTTGACCTCCTCAACTACGGATGCCGGCAGGCTGTAGGGCGGAAGAGAACAAGCGGAGTCGCCGGAGTGAACGCCGGCCTGCTCGATATGCTCCATGATGCCGGCCACCTGAACCTCATGGCCGTCGGCAACGGCATCAACATCCATTTCAACAGCATCGTCAAGGAAGCGGTCAAGAAGCACGGGGCTTTCGTTGGAAACCGACACGGCCTCCTTCATGTAGCGCTTCAGAGCTTCGGGCGTATGCACGATGTCCATGGCGCGGCCGCCGAGCACGTAGGACGGGCGCACAACGAGCGGATAACCGATTTCATCGGCAAGCCTGAGAGCATCCTCTTCGGTGCGGGCCGTGCGGTTGGGCGGCTGACGCAGATTGAGCTTGCGAAGGAGATGCTGGAAGCGCTCGCGGTCCTCCGCACAGTCAATGGCGTCGGGCGTCGTGCCGATGATGGGCACGCCGGCAGCCTCGAGAGAGCGGCAAAGCTTGAGCGGCGTCTGGCCGCCGTACTGGACGATGACGCCGGCAGGCTTTTCAACCTCGCAGATGGCGAGCACGTCCTCAAGTGTCACGGGTTCGAAATAGAGGCGATCGGACGTATCAAAGTCGGTCGACACCGTTTCCGGATTGCAGTTGACCATGATCGTCTCCCAGCCGTCGGCTCGAAGCGCCTTGGAGGCATGGACGCAGCAGTAGTCGAACTCGATGCCCTGGCCGATGCGGTTCGGGCCGCCGCCGAGCACCATGATCTTCCTGCGATTCGTCGGTTCGGCCTCGCATTCCTCCTCATACGTGGAGTAGAGATAGGCCGTATTGGTCGAGAATTCGGCTGCACAGGTGTCAACCCGCTTGTAGACCGGTCGGACGCCCATAGCAAGGCGGGCCGCGCGAACCTCAGCCTCCTTTGCGCCCGTGAGCTGAGCCAGGCGGCCGTCAGAGAAGCCCTTGCGCTTGAGGAAGAGCATGTCGCTCTTCGTGAGAGCGGAAAGCGCATTTCCGCGAAGCTTGTCTTCGGTCTCGACGATTTCACGAACCTGATGCAGGAACCAGGGATCGATGGAGGAGAGCTCGTGAAGCTCTTCGTCCGTCATGCCGGCACGCATGCCGTCGGCAAGATAAAAGATGCGTTCCGGACCGGGAACGGCAATTTCATAACGAAGCTTTTCGCCTTCGGCGCCGGTTTCATTCAGACCGTTGTGCCCGGTTTCAAGACCACGAAGAGCCTTCTGCAGAGATTCCTGGAAAGTGCGGCCAATAGCCATCACTTCGCCCACGGACTTCATCTGCGTGGTCAGGCGGTCATTGGCAGCCGGGAACTTTTCAAAGGCAAAGCGCGGTACCTTCGTGACGACATAGTCGATCGTCGGCTCGAAGGAAGCGGGGGTAAGTCCGCCGGTAATTTCGTTGCGAAGCTCGTCAAGCGTGTAGCCCACCGCCAGCTTGGCGGCAATGCGTGCGATCGGAAAGCCCGTGGCCTTCGAGGCAAGCGCTGAAGAACGCGAAACGCGCGGATTCATCTCGATGACGATCATGCGGCCCGTTTCCGGGTCCACGGCAAACTGAACGTTGGAGCCGCCCGTATCAACGCCGATCTCGCGAAGAATGGCGATCGAGGCATCACGCATGCGCTGGTATTCGCGGTCGGTCAGCGTCTGAGCAGGCGCGACCGTGATGGAGTCGCCCGTATGCACGCCCATCGGGTCGAAATTCTCAATGGAGCAAACGATGATGCAGTTGTCCGCCGTATCGCGGACGACTTCCATTTCATATTCCTTCCAGCCGAGAAGCGACTCTTCGATGAGAAGCTCGTGGGTCGGAGAGAGCTCGAGACCGCGCTCGCAGATCTCGACGAAGCTGTCCATGTCATGGGCGATGCCGCCGCCGGAGCCGCCGAGCGTAAAGGACGGACGAATGACGGTCGGGAAGCCGAACTTCGCCTGAAGCTCCTTGGCTTCGCGAAGCGAATAGGCAACGCCCGAGCGTGCCGACTCAAGTCCGATTCGGTCCATGGCCTCCTTGAAGCGCTCGCGGTCCTCGGCCTTGTCGATGGCGTCGGGCTTTGCGCCGATGAGCTCGATGTCGTACTTGTCGAGCACGCCGTGGCGCGCAAGATCCATCGCGCAGTTGAGGGCCGTCTGACCGCCCATCGTCGGCAGGATCGCATCGGGGCGTTCCTTGGCAATGATTCGCTCGACGACTTCCCAGGTGATCGGCTCGATATAGGTGACATCCGCAGTTTGCGGATCGGTCATGATCGTAGCCGGATTGGAGTTCACCAGGATGACGCGATAGCCTTCTTCACGAAGGGCCTTGCAGGCCTGGGCACCGGAATAGTCGAATTCGCAGGCCTGACCGATGATGATCGGGCCGGCGCCGATGATGAGAACGGACTTGATGTCTGTACGCTTTGGCATGTTTTACTCGTAGTTTTGCCCATCGAGCCTTCTTTCAATCAGCTCGATAAGGATGTGGATGCACTTGATGTGAAGCTCCTGCACGCGGTCGGCCCAGCGTCCGGCCGGGGTCACGATCGCCACGTCGGCGAGTTCCGTGATGGGCGTGTTGTCCTTGCCCGTCAGCGCCACGACCTTGACGCCCTTCCTGCGGGCGGCCTCGGCCGCCTTGACGACATTGCGGCTCGTGCCGGACGTGGTAATGGCAAGAAGCACGTCTCCCTTTCGGCCGTGCGCCTCGACATAGCGTGCGAAGACTTCCTCGTAGCCGTAGTCGTTGCCGACGCAGGCCATGTGGGAAACATCGGAAATAGCAAGCGCGGCGTAAGGACGGCGGTTGCTGCGGTAGCGGCCCGTCATCTCCTCGGCGAAGTGCATGGCGTCGCAAAGGCTGCCGCCGTTGCCGCAGCTCATCACCTTGCCGTCGCCCTCGACGGCATCCGCCATGAGATTGGCCGCCGCCACGACGGCATTGATCGTCTTGTCATTGGCGATCAGAGCGTCAAGCGCATTTCGCGCGTCATTCAGCGCGGCCAGAACGTTTGCTTTTTCCATGTTGGTCCTCTTTGAGTCTTTGCGGAGCTCATGGGACGGTCAGGCTGCGCGATGCTTCTCGATCAGTTCACGGAAGTGGTCAAAAAGCGGGGCGATGTCATGAGGCCCGGGGCTTGCCTCAGGATGTCCCTGAAAGCAGAAGGCCGGCGCATCTGTGAGTTCGAAGCCCTGCAGCGAACCGTCGAAGAGCGATTCGTGTGTCGGCACGGCGTTGACGGGAAGCGTCTTGGCATCCACGGCAAAACCATGATTCTGGCTTGTAATGTACACGTGTCGCGTTCGCAAATCCACCACCGGGTGATTTGCGCCGTGATGACCGAACTTCATCTTGAGCGTCTTGGCGCCGACGGCAAGGCCCATGATCTGGTGACCCAGGCAAATGCCGAAGAGCGGAATCTTTTTGGCGATGAGCGTTTGTGCGGCCTTGATGGCGTACGTACAGGGCGCCGGGTCGCCGGGGCCGTTCGAAAGAAAGACGCCGTCCGGATTCATGGCCAGCACTTCCTCGACCGGAGTCTGGGCGGGAACCACGGTTACGCGCATGCCGCGTTCGACGAGCATGCGAAGAATATTGGTCTTGACGCCGAAGTCGTATGCAACGACGTGATAGGGCAGAGAAGCCGGCGTCACGAAGCCGGGCTTTCCGTCGGAAGCCTTCATGCTGAAGGCGCCCTCGCTCCATTCATGCGAAGCTTTGCAGGTCACGACCTTGGCAAGATCCTGGCCGGCCATGCCCTTCCAGGCGGCGACAGCCTTTCGGCCCTCAGCGATCTCGTCCTCGGAAAGCTTTCCGGACCGAGCCGTGACAATGACGCCGGCCTGTGCGCCCTTGGTGCGCAAAATGCGGACAAGACGGCGAGTATCCACGCCGGCAATGGCGGGGACGCCCTGTTCTGCAAGATACTCCGGCAGAGACTTTTGACCGCGGAAATTGGAATAAACGGCAGGAATGTCGCGAACGACAAGGCCTGCCGCATGAACAGCGGATCCGCCTTCGCAGTCCTGATCATTAACGCCGACATTGCCCACATGAGAGCCTGTGAGCGTAACGATCTGGCCGGTATACGAAGGATCCGTCAGGACCTCCTGATACCCGGTCATCGCTGTATTGAACACGACTTCGGCGACGTTGCTGACGTCTGCACCGAAGCTGCGGCCGAGGAGCACCGTGCCGTCCGCAAGAATGAGTGCGGCTTCCGGACGCGGATCTTGGAAGAGAGAGTGCATCTGATTGTCTCGAGGCTCTTTTTTATTCTTCCCCTATTGTCTAGCTGAGCCGATAGCGACAAACGGGTTTCTGAGTTCTGTCATTCTATGGGCGGTAAGTCCCCTTTTTATGACAGTCGTCTGAGCAGAAAACCCTAGCCGCATTGTCCGAAATCTGAGGATTCGAAAGTAATTTCTTTTCGTCCTAAAACTGTTCAACAACAGAAGAAATTGGCGACAAATGCACTCTTTTTGCCGCCGATGGCCGACCCCTCGATTCTTTCAAAAAAATCAGGCGTCCCGTCGGGCGTACACCGCATTGGCGATGGTGCTTAAATCCGTGTACTCGATTTCAATGCCCGCCGGCAGGCCTCTCGCAAGCCGCGTGACGCGAAGCTGCGGCCATCGCTTCTTGAATGCGTCGATAAGGTAGTAGGCGGTTGCATCGCCTTCTGGCGTATAGCTCATTGCGATGACGACTTCGCGCAGCACGCCTTCCTCCACGCCGGCGCCGACACGCTTCAGAAGCAGCGGCATTCCGATTTCAGCCGGACCTATGCCGTTCACCGGGCTCAAGCGTCCGGAAAGAACGAAGTAATATCCCGGCCAGGAAAGAGAGGCATCGAGCGCCATCTGATCGGCCGTGCTTTCCACGACGCACAAGAGTCCGCTGTCCCGCTCCTCGTCCAGACACACCGGGCAGATGTCTCCTTCGGTGAAGGTGTTGCAGAGGCGGCATCGGCTGACACCGTGCCGAACCCGATCAAGCGCCTGAGAGAGTTCGTCGAGCGAATCGTCACGATTTTGCAAAAGATGGAAAGCCGCGCGTTGGGCGGACCGAGGTCCGAAGCCCGGCAGCTTTCCAAGAGCCTCAACGAGTTTCTGAACCGCAGGTGAAAGTCGAATGCTCATAGCTTTTATGCCGCAGGCAAAAATTGCATCTTGATGTCGGCAGGCTTGCCGAAATAGGGCCAGCTCGTCACGAGAACATCGCAGCCGGCATCCGCATACTCCGCTACGTTCTCGCCATTGACGCCGCCGGCCGCATTGATGATGACGGCCGGATGAGCCGCCTTCACTTCGCGCACGAAGGCGGCAAGGACTTCCGGAGAAAAGCGTTCGCACTGGATGACGTGCACGCCCTGATCGGCCCAGAACATGCCGTCCTCAGGCGTATCAACCTCAACACATACCTTGCGTTCGGGCTCCATCATCATGAGTCTTTGGACAGCCTGAACAGGATCGTCCGAAAGCACCCGGTGCTGGTCAAAGACAAGAATCGAGTCGGAGAGGCTGGCACGGTGAATGATGCCGCCGCCCGCGCGCAGGCCGACGATCGAGATAATCTTGCCGCCTGGAAAGTGCTTGCGGGTTCCCGCCACTTGAATGCGCTCGCAGCGGCTTTGGGCAATGCTCACCATATGGTGCGTGCGCCGCGCAATGCCCGTGGCGTATTCCATGACGCACTGAGCGATCTTGTAGGACGCATGCAGCTGCTCGGGCGTCCCCGAGGCACGCAAAACGGGCGTGTTCATGAGCACGTGATCGCCGTCCGCGTGAAGCTTCTCGGTTTTGAGGCCCACGGTCTGGAATATGCGCTCGGCGATGTCAATGCCGGCAACAATGCCGGTCTGCTTTGGCCATGCAGTGACAAGACAATCGCCCCGAAGGCCCATGCCTTCGGTCGTGACGTCATGGAGAGCCCAGTCGCTCTCCAGAAGAGAATCAATAAAGGACTGAGGTACACGCAGCATCTCGCGGCACTCCTCTAGAAAGACAACAGCCGCCGACCCTTGCGGCATCGACGGCTGATTGAATGTCGGTTGTCTGATCACTTAGAAAATCAGAACGGCAGCTTCATGCCCGGAGGAAGCGGAACTTCCTTGCGCATGCGCTCTTCGGAAACTTCCGCGAGACGGTTCTGCGCGTTGTTGAAGGCGAGCTGAACCAGATCTTCAAGCATTTCGACATCGTCCGGGCTCACGGCCGACGGATCGATGGAAATGCGCACGCACTGGTGCTTGCCGTTGATTCGGACCTTGACGGCGCCACTGCCGGCTTCACCGTCGATTTCCATTGTAGCGATTTCTTCCTGCACCTTGGCAAGCTTGGCCTGCATCTTCTGAGCCTGAGCCATGAGGCCGCCCATGTTGCCCATGCCACCGCCGAATCCACGCATATTGTGTTCCTTTATTCAGTAAATCAGTAACCCGTCAATCTTCATTCGCCTTGACGGAAGCGTCGTCAATCGTACCATGAAACAGAGCCTGAACCTGCTTCACGAAGGGATCGTTTCGGAACCCTTCAATGAGTGCGCGCCTGGCCTCCTCGCGCTCGTGCTCCTCCTGATCGGCGACGGTGCCGCCCTGAACGTCGCCCACCTCGAACTCCACCATGCAGTGGCTGCCGAAATAGGCGGAAAGCGCGTGCGAAAGAAGCTCGCGCCCGGTTTCGGTCGCGAATGCCGCGACGCGAAGGCGCAGCTTGACATGGCTGCGGGTGAGCTTGAGCACCTGCGCCGATGCGGCGAGGTTTCTCAGCGGCCCCGTCAGCTTTGCTCCTGCAATGATCGACCGCCAGTCGAGAGAAGATTCACCGTAGTCCGGATCCGGACCGCCCTGTGGAATCTCCGGAGCGTACTCAACTGGCGGAGGGTTCTCCCCAAGGAGGGGTATCGTCGCTGAGGGAGTCGGCAGCCGGGACGGACAGCCCGGGAGGCGGCGCCGACGGACGAGGCAGAGGCGGCATGCCGGAGCTGCGTCCCACCGTCTGCACGCCGGCAGAAGGCGAAGCCGGTGCAGGAACAGGTTCAGGCGTCCTGCCCGCATCCCTGGCCGGCACGCGTGTGACGGCGCGAGCACCTGCCGGCTTGAAAGCCAGCATGCGCAGGAGAGCCATCGTAAAGCCCGCGTATTCATCAGGCGCGAGATTCAGATCGTTTCGGCCGTGAAGCGCGATCTGATAGTAAAGCTGGATCTCTTCAGGAGTAAATGCGTCGGCAAACTCTCGAATCGAAGCACAGTCCGGATCGTCCTCGCTCACGGCGGCGGGCACGCGCTGAACGAGCGCAATGCGATGCAGAAGTCCCGCCAGATCGCGAAGCGCCTGAGCAAAGGAAAGGCCCTGCGTCTGCATGCCGTCGGCAACGGCAAGCATGCCGGCGCCGTCTCCGTCGGCGAGCGCATGAAGAATGCGGGTGAGCGTCTCGCCGCCGCTCATGCCGAGCATGCGTCGCACGCCGTCCTGAGTCACGCCGTCGCCGCAGTAGGCAATGGCCTGGTCAAGAAGCGAGAGGCCGTCGCGCATGGAGCCGCGGGCTCCCTGAGCAAGGACGCGAAGCGCGCCTTCCTCGAAGGGAATCTTTTCTTCCGTGAGGATTCGGCTCATGTGCCCCACAACGTCCTGAGGCGTCATGTTGCGCAGGTTGAACTGCAGGCAGCGGGAAAGCACCGTAATAGGCACTTTCTGCGGATCCGTCGTGGCAAGGATGAACTTCACGTATTCGGGCGGCTCCTCAAGCGTCTTCAACATTGCATTGAAGGCCGTCGAACTCAGCATGTGGACTTCGTCGATCATGTAGACCTTGAAGCGCCCCTGAGTCGGCGCGTACATCGCACGTTCGAGAAGCGCGGTCATATCTTCGACCGAACGATTGCTCGCCGCGTCCATCTCGATGTAGTCGGGGAAGCGGCCTTCGTCGATCGCGCGGCAGGCAGGGCATACTCCGCAGGGATGAGCTGTCATATCCCCCTTGCCGTCCGCGCCCTGACAGTTAAGCGCCTTGGCGAAGATGCGGGAGATCGTCGTCTTGCCCACGCCTCGGGTTCCCGTAAAGAGATAGGCGTGGTGAAGACGCTTTTCCGTCAGAGCGCGCGTGAGCGCGGTCACGACGTGCTCCTGGCCGACGATCGTCTCAAAGTCATGAGGCCGCCACTTTCGAGCGAGCACCTGATAACTGCTCATCCTGTGTCCTTAGTTCTGAGTGATTGTGCAAGAACCTATATTCTAGCGGCTCAACGTCCGGCCGCCTTGAGGAGCGCATCGCCCGAAAGCCTGCAGATGCGCCAGTCGGGCATCACTTCGGCGCCCAGGCCTTCATAGAAGTCGATGGCAGGCTGATTCCAGTCGAGCACACTCCAGTCAAAGCGTCCGCATCCCTCTTCAAGCGCCTTCTGCGCAAGGTGGCGGATCAGCGCCCGGCCGTATCCCTTGCGACGAGCGTCTTCCACGACAAAAAGGTCTTCGAGATACAGCCCGCGGCGTGTCAGGAACGTTGAAAAATTGAAGAAATAGAGCGCAAATCCCACCGGGCGCTCAACCCCCGTCTCTTTATTTTTTTTCCCAGGCAAGCACGCAGTCGATCACGGCACGAGGCCCGAAGAGCTCTTCATAGAGATACTCGGGCTTGGCCTTGCATTGAGATTCGAGACGCTCGTAACGGGCGAGCTCATGAATGAGGTCGCAGACGACCTCAACGTCCTCTTTTCGGACGGGGCGAATTTCCAAACTCATAACGTCAGGCAATTCCGGCAATAGAAAAATGTTCCCGGCCCGCCGGATGAGTCGGACACATGTCGAAACATTCTAGAGGAAGGCGAAGGAGGAATAACAAAAAAGGCGCGATTCTCTCATGAACCACGCCTGAACGCCTTCCGCCTCAACGAAAGCGGAGAAAAAATGAAAATGGCGAGCCTTGTCCTCGGCACTGCTGCTGACCAGTATGGCTGCTTCGTTCCCGACCTGACCAGGTTCCTGGGGACAGCATGCGAGGGGACCCGCCAAGCACGACAGTGTACAGAAATACGAAGATTTTTGCAAAATATCCTTTTTAACGCAGTCGAGAACCCCTGCAAGCACGTCATCTTGGTGCTACTATAGACGCACTTTCAGGCGCGGATTCGAGTCCGCCGCCCTCATCCCTGGCACGGATTCATTCAAAATCCTTCAAGTGCCGCTTTCCCAAATACATCGTCCTTCACTCAGCCCTGAGGCATTCCTGTCCGTGCACCGTGCGGTTCAAGACCGGAGCATGCCGGGGCAGTATCTCACACACCGGAGTCATCATGAGCGAAATCATTCACGTCACCGACGCAAACTTTGAAGAAGTCGTTTCTCAGCCCAACGTCACCGTTCTCGTGGACTTCTGGGCCCCCTGGTGCGGCCCCTGCCGCATGCTTGCCCCGCGCCTTGAACAGGCTGCCGAAACGTTTGACGGCCGCGTTGTGATCGCCAAGTACAACTGCGACGAATCCAGCCGCTTTGCCGCCGAATACAACGTTCGCGGCATTCCGACCGTGATCGCCTTCAAGAATGGCGAACACGTTGGCGAGCGCACCGGCCTTTGCGATCAGGAAACGCTCAACGCCTTCATCGAATCCCATCTCTAATCCGCAACCGCGGATGACGGAGCCGCACCAGCAGCGCGGTTCCGCACCTTTTCTCAACAAGCCCCTCCGACGGACCGTCTTCTCGGACCGCCAAACCCGCTATGCATCTTTCCGACCTCAAGTCCCTTCACATCTCGCAGCTGCTCGACATCGCCTACGCGCTTGAAATCGACAACGCCCAGCGCATGCGCAAGCAGGAGCTCATGTTCGCCATTCTCAAGAAGAAGGCCAAAACGGGCGAACAGATTTTCGGCGACGGCACGCTTGAAGTGCTCCCCGACGGCTTCGGCTTCCTTCGCAGCCCCGACACCTCCTATCTTGCGAGTACGGACGACATCTACATCTCGCCTTCCCAGATCCGCCGCTTCAACCTCCACACCGGCGACTCAATCGAAGGCGAGGTTCGCACCCCCAAGGACGGCGAACGCTACTTTGCCCTCGTGCGCGTCGACACGGTCAACGGCCTGCCGCCCGAGAACATCAAGCATCGCATGCTCTTCGAGAACCTGACGCCGCTCTTCCCGAACGAGCATCTCGTTCTTGAACGCGACATGCGAGGCGACGAAAATCTCACGGGCCGAATCATCGACATGATCGCCCCGATCGGCAAAGGACAGCGCGCCCTGATCGTCGCCCCTCCGAAGTCCGGCAAGACGGTCCTGATGCAGCACATCGCCCATGCGATCATCGCCAACCACCCCGATGTCACGCTCTTCGTGCTCCTGATCGACGAACGTCCGGAAGAAGTGACCGAAATGCAGCGCTCCGTCAAGGCCGAGGTTGTCGCCTCCACCTTCGACGAACCCGCCGCACGCCACGTCCAGGTGGCCGAAATGGTGATCGAGAAGGCCAAGCGCCTTGCCGAAAGCAAGCGCGACGTCGTTATTCTTCTCGACTCCATCACGCGCCTCGCCCGCGCCTACAACACCGTGATCCCGTCCTCGGGCAAGGTGCTCACCGGCGGCGTGGATGCAAACGCCCTTCAGCGTCCGAAGCGCATCTTCGGCGCCGCCCGCAACCTTGAGGAAGGCGGCTCGCTCACAATCATCGGCACAGCGCTCGTCGACACGGGTTCCCGCATGGACGACGTGATCTACGAAGAATTCAAGGGCACGGGCAACAACGAAATCCATCTCGAACGCCGCATGGCTGAAAAGCGCGTTTACCCCGCCATCAACCTCAACCGCTCGGGCACCCGCCGCGAAGAACTTTTGCTCAAGCCGGATGTCCTGCAGAAGGTCTGGATCCTCCGCAAGTTCCTCTACGACATGGACGAACTCGAGGCAATGGAATTCCTGCTCGACAAGATGAAGGCTACGAAGACCAACACCGAGTTCTTCGAGCTCATGAAAAAGTAAGTCCCGCCGGGACCTGCAAAAAAAGGCACTGCCGGCGGCAGTGCCTTTTTTTAGTTTTTCAATCCAGCCGATCAGCTGCGCTGTCGGCTCCCACTGCTCTTCAGGGCAGGTTCGCGCGAATGTGCGAAGCCACGGCCTGATCGTCGGTGGTTGTCACCTCGATATGGCGGAATCCGGCTTCCTGAAGCCTGCGGACGATGCGCGGATGAAGCGTGACGGCAATGCCGTTCGTAACCCAGTCTCGAACTTCCGAAACGGGACGGATCGCATGAAAGAGCGCCGCCACCGCATCCGTGCTCGTAATGTAGACAATGGGAGACGGACCATGGGCGGCCATGAGGATGTCGCTTCGCTGCTCGGGCGTAAGCTCAAGCGGCACACGGACGTAAGTGCACATGGTGACAACGTCCGAACCGATGCTTCTAAACTGCTCGGGCAACCATTCACGGCCGGTCTGGCCGCGCAGGAACAGCACTCGAGAAGGAGCGCCGCGATGCTTGAGAATATCCCAAAGCGCCTCGCTGCCGGAATTTTCAGCATCTCCCTCGGGATAAATGAGCTTTACATCATCACCCCAGGCAGCACGAATCACCTTTGCCGTGCCCTCGCCCACCGTGGCAAGCGTGACATGCTCCGGCCAGGACTTCACCCAGTGAGCGGCAGCCGCTACCGACGCCGGACTGGGAAGCACGACCATTTCGACATCGTCGAGGTTGTCCAGACGGGCCTGAACAAGCTCGCAGTCCTCCTTTCCGGGCAGCTCAATCCTGAACGCCGGCCAGCGCCAGGATTCAATACCCTCCTTTTGGAGAACGCCGGCAAGGCGATTGTTTGCTTCGCCGGGGCGCATCAGAATGACGGGCCTTTGTAAAGCCATAAATTCCTCTTGACCGAAATTAACCGAGAACAGCCTTCAGTATAGCGTCTGCGCCCTGTCGACGCAGATCTTCAACCACGCGCGCAGCAAGCGCTTCAGGCTCCGTCCACGGTCCGCGGGCTTCGCTGCGGATGGCTTCGCCGGTCTTATGGTTGCCGACAAGCGCACGAAGATAAAGCTCTTCGCCCTCAACAATGCCGTAGGCGGCAAGCGGAACCTGGCAGGAGCCGCCGAGTGCGCGGGAAACGGCGCGTTCGGCCGTGCAGCAGGCGCGGGTATGAGGATCGTTGATAAAGGCCAGAGCCTCATGCATGACGGCATTGTCGGAGCGGATCTCGATGCCGAGCGCCCCCTGCCCCGGAGACGGCAGGCTCACTTCAGCCGGAATAATCGAACGGATGCGATCATGAAGCTCGAGTCGTTTGAGACCGGCGGAAGCCATCACCAGAGCATCGTACTCGCCGTTGTCAAGCTTGCGAAGACGCGTGCCGACATTGCCGCGCACGGGAAGCACTTCGAGATGCGGATAGTTCATTCGAAGCATGAGCTCGCGGCGAAGGCTGGCGGTGCCGACGCGGGCGCCGGCAGGCATGTCGTCGAGACTTGCGTACTTCGGAGAAACGAATGCGTCGCGCGGATCCTCGCGTTCGCTAACGGCGACAAGATCAAAGCCTTCGGGAAGCTCCATCGGAACGTCCTTGAGGGAATGAACGGCAAGGTCGGCCTCGCCCGACTCCATGGCGACTTCAAGCTCCTTCACGAAGAGGCCCTTGCCGCCCACCTTGGAAAGGGTGCGGTCGAGAATCTGGTCGCCTCGCGTGGTCATGCCGAGAAGTTCGACGCTCGCGGACGGGTAACGTTCACGAAGCACAGACTGAATGTGAAGGGCCTGCCACATGGCAAGAGGGCTTTCGCGAGTGGCGATGACACAACGTTCGAATTTGGACATGATGCTGAATTTGACGATCTGGCGTCCGTGCTGAAGCGGACGTTTAAGAATAGGAAAACCGAAAGACGACAAGCGCCATTCCGGCCAATTTAATTATTGTAACAGTCCAACTTTGCATGACTCTTAACACGACGAATGCGCATCGCCCGCCGGCGAAGCCTCAAAACCCCGCCGCGCCGCTTGCACATGCATTCAGGACGTGACATAATTTCGTCCTTTCCCAGTTGGCACGTGGACTGGCATGCCTGTCGTAAGACCCGACGCATTCGGGCGGATTCGCAAGGCCGTCAGGGCGACCGACAACAAAAACTAGGAATTACCTTAAAAATGAAGAAAGGCATTCACCCCGAATATCGCGAAGTTGCTTTCGTCGACCTCTCCATCAACAAGACGTTCATCATCCGTTCCGCCGCTCAGACGCGTGAAACGGTTGAAATCGACGGCGTGACCTACCCGATGTTCAAGCTCGATACGTCCTCTGCCAGCCACCCGTTCTACACGGGCGCTCAGACGCGCATCGTCGAAGCCGGCCGCGTTGAAAAGTTCCGCGCCAAGTTCGCCGCCAAGCAGCAGGCCATGAACGCCGCTGCCGAAGCCGCCAAGGCCTCCAAGTAATCTTGCCGGCTCAGGCCCGTGCGGCTGGTCCGCACGTCGCTTCTCGAAAGGGCAGTCTCCGATTCGTCGGACTGCCCTTTTCATTTGCTCAGAAAAAACGGACAATGTCCGAAACCACATCCTAGGAGCCTTCCGTGCTCAGCCAGCGATCCACTCCCGTCAAAATGTCTCAGGAAGCCGCCCGCAAACTCCCGCGATGGAGTCTGCTTCTGCTTCTGACCATCTTCGCCTTCAGCAGCTTCTGGGCGACCGGGCTCTGGACTGTTCGCGACGCACAAAGCCTCGGAACCGCCTCGTCGATGCTTGACGGCGGCCTCTCGGCCTGGCTGATGCCCATGATGGCCGATTCTCCGATCACGGAAGCCGGTCCGCTTACGGGCTGGCTCACAGCCATCATTCTCGCCGTCAGCCGCTTCACAGGCCTCATGGGCGACATCTCGGCGTTGCGCTTTGCCGCCTGTCTCCTCTTTGCATTTACGACGGCCGCTCTCTGGTACGGCACCTATAGCCTTGCCCGCCGCCCCGAAGCGCAGCCCATCGCATTTGCCTTCGGCGGAGAGGCGAGCCCGCGCGACTACAGCCGAGTCGTGGCCGACACGGCCGTGCTTCTCTTTGTATCGACCTTCGGCATTCTGACGCGCCAGCATGAGGCGCTTCCCGACACCACGCTCCTCACGATGGCGGCGCTGAGCTTCTACGGGCTCACGCTCGGCCTCAGGCGTCCGGTGCCCGGCGCATTCATCGCCGGCCTTGCAGCCGGCCTCGCCGTCGTCTCCTCGACGCTCTTTGCGGGATGCTGGCTGCTCCTTCTTGCGCTTGTCACCGTCCAGTGTCTCAAGGGCTTCTCGCACCATCGTCCCAAGCGCCTTCTCATCACGATCGCCGGTGCCATCGCCGGCTTCCTGCCCTGGCCTCTGCTTGCCTTCGCAGTCGATCCGTCTCAAGCCTCGGCATGGTTCTCCGAATGGCTTCCCGTCCAGCTTTCCCATTTCGCGCTTGCCGGTTCTGAAACCTACCTCTGGTTCGCACGTAACGCTCTCTGGTACCTCTGCCCCATTTGGCCGTTTGCCCTTTGGGGCCTCTACGTCTGGCGCCGCCAGATCCGTCAGACCCACATTCTTCTGCCTGCAGCCGCGCTGATGGCCGGCATTCCCGCCATCGTTTTTTCCTCGTTTCAGGCTTACGACACGGTCTTTCTCGCCTTTCTGCCGATGCTCGCCGTCATTGCGGCCTTCGGCCTCGTGACGGTTCGCCGCGGATACGAAAACGTTCTCGACTGGTTCTCGCTCACGATCTTCACTCTCGGACTTCTCGTGCTCTGGGCCTACTGGTTCGCCTGGCTCACCAGCTTTGCCCCCAAGATGGCCAACTCGCTGCAGATGCTTGCTCCGGGCAGCACTCCAACCTTCGACTCAGGCTTTGTGCTCTCGGGCATTGTTTCAGTCATCTGGTTCGGCTTCGTCGGCTGGCGTCTTACTCATCGCCCGGTCGTCGCCTGGCGCGGCCCCTGGCTTTCCGCCGTCGGCATCACCGCCTTTTCCGTTTCGCTCATCGGTCTTTACCATGCCGCAATCGACATCAACCGCTCGTACGAACCAGTCGTCAAGGCGGTTGCTCTCAGCCTTCAGGAAAGGGGCATGCCGCCCGATGACTGCGTTCAGGGCATCAACATGAATCACGGCCTCCAGAGCCTCTTCAAGCACTATGCCGACATGGACGTCCTCGTCCGTGCCGAACCCGGCCGTTGCCGCTTCGCAATCAAACGCACGCGCGGCATCAACCATCCCGACAGCTTCAGCCGTCCGCATACCGAAGAAGCCTTCACCGTCATTCAAAACCGCTAAGTTCCGCCCAATATGACGACGCTTACGCCTCCAAAAACTTCGTTTTCGGCGCTCATGCGCCTTGCCGGCCCCATCTTCGTTGCCAACATCGCCATTGTCGGCAGCGGCACGATCGACACCATCATGGCCGGCCAGATCGGCAAGGATCACCTTGCCGCCATTGCCGTTTCCATCGCCGCCACGATCTCCGTGCTCATGGGGCTTGCAGGCATTCTTCAGAGCCTCTCCCCCATTGCAGGACACCACTACGGCGCCCGCAAATACAAGGCCGTAGGCGAAGAACTCCAGCAGAACCTCTGGCTCGGCGGCTTTCTGTGCATTCTGGGCGTGCCGCTTCTCATGTATACGGACCTCTGGATCTCGCTCGGCAAGGTCGAAGGCGACGTTGCGCGCATGGCCGCCGAGTTCCTGTTCTTCACAGCCCTGAGTCTTCCTGCCTGCCTCTTTGCACGCACCTTCATTTCGGTCAACGCCGCACTTTCGCGCCCGCGCATCACGATGTGGGTATCGCTCGCCCTGCTCACCCTAAAAGTCCCCCTGAACGGCGTATTCATGTACGGCTGGCTCGGCTTCCCGGCCATGGGCGGTTCGGGCGCCGGCGTGTCCTTCTGCATCCTCAACTACTTGGCCTTCTTCTGCTACCTCCTCATTTGGAAAAAGGACGCCTTCTACCGCACCATGCATGCCGACCGCATCTATGGTCCCCGATGGGCGCTCATGAAGGAACAGCTCCACGTCGGCATTCCCATCGGACTGAGCACCTTCTTCGAGGTCTCGAGCTTCACGCTGATGGCGATCTTCGTGGCGCGCTTCGGTTCCGAAGCGGTTTCAGCTCACCAAATCGTGGCAAACATCACGAGCCTCTGCTACATGCTTCCCCTCTCGATCGGCATCGCCTCTTCTGTGCTGATCTCGCAGTGTCTTGGCGCGCGATGGCCGGCCGTTGCCTACACAGTTCTCAAGCGCACGCTCAAGGTCTCCGTGATCATCGCCCTGTGCATCGTCAGCGTTCTTTTCTTTGCCCGCCACTACCTCGTCACGCTTTATTCGTCCGACATGGGCGTATGCTCGATGGCTGCATCACTTCTCATTTTCGGCTGTCTCTACCACGTCTTCGACGCCATGCAGTCGGTGAGCTCCTTCGCGCTTCGCGGATACCGCGTCACGAGACTCCCCATGATCATCTACGGCGTCATGCTTTGGGGCGTCGGCCTGGGCGGCGGTTACATGCTCGCCTTCGGCAATCCCCTGACAGGCGAACCCATGGGAGCCTATGGCTTCTGGACCGCAACTGCAGCCGGTCTCTGGCTCACAGGCATCTCGCTTGCATGCATGGCCCTATGGGTTGGCCGCCAGTTCGCACGCGACGACAACCATACGCCCGAAGAAATCGATGCCGCCATCAAGGCTTCTCGGGCCTGACCTCTCGCCTTACCAAGGCGTCGGAAAGAATGCCGACGCCTTTTTTCAGGCTCCAGCCTTTGCGCTATCATTGACAATTCAGTTTCCATCCGGAGCCAGGCATGTCAACCATCCTCTTTCCCAGTCCGATCTTCGGCCCGGTTCACAGCCGCCGCCTTGGCGTTTCGCTCGGCGTCAATCTGTTGCCCGCCGACGGAAAACTCTGCAGCTTCGACTGCATCTACTGCGAGTGCGGACTCAACGGACAGCACCGTCCCGAGCTGAGGATGCCCACCCGCGAAGCTGTTCGGGACGCGCTGCGCAACAAGCTTGAAGACATGAAGGCGAAAGGCGTTCTTCCCGACACAATTACCTTCTCCGGCAATGGAGAACCAACCTCGCATCCGGATTTCGAAGGCATCATTGACGATACTCTTGCCCTTCGCGCCGAATACGCTCCTCAAAGCCAGGTCAGCGTTCTTTCCAATGCCACCCACATCATCAAGGACAGCGTCTTCCGCGCGCTTCTTCGCGTCGACAATGCACTTCTCAAACTCGACACCGTCGATGAAGACTACATTCACCTCGTAGATCGTCCGACCAGCCGCTACGACCTTCCGAAGCTCATTGAGCGCATGAAGGCCTTTAACGGCCGCTGCATCATCCAGACGATGTTCATGTCCGGAGAATGGGAGGGCCGCTCCGTGGACAACACAGGCGACGAATTCGTCACTCCCTGGCTTGACGTCATCAAGGCTATCAAGCCGAAACTCGTGACGATCTACACGCTCGACCGAGAGACGCCCGGGAAGAATCTACTCAAGGCTCCACGGAGCCGTCTCGACGAGATCGCCGGCCGCGTCAATGCGCTCGGCATTTCAACGACCGTGAGCGGCTGACCATCCGCGCAATAAAAAAACTCCGCCGAACCAAGTCGAGCGGAGTTTTTTGCAGCCTGTCAAAGCCGCCGTGAAGGGCGGCTTTCAGACTTAATAACGACGGCTTTCAAGCGCAGCAATGCGATCCTCAATGGACGGATGCGTTGCGAAAAGAGAGCCGATGCCGCCAGAGATGCCGAACCCCTTGACGGCGCCCGGAAGTTCATTCTGGGCTTCCATGCCGCCGAGACGGCGGAGCGCGTTGATCATGGGCTGATTGTTCTGCATGATTTCAGCAGCTCCGGCGTCAGCGTGGTATTCACGCCAGCGAGAGAAGTAAGCGACGACCATGCCGGCGAGGAAGCCGAGGCAGATGTCGAGCACAAGGCTGGTGACGTAGTAGCCAACGCCCGGAGCGTCGTCTTCATTGCGAAGAATCTGACGGTCGACAACCCAGCCAATGACGCGGGAGAAGAATACGACGAAGGTGTTCATCACACCCTGAAGCAGGGTCTGCGTGACCATGTCGCCGTTCTTGACGTGCGAGATTTCATGCGCAAGCACGGCCTCGACTTCATCGCGGTTCATGATGTTGAGCAGACCAGTCGAAACTGCAACCATGGCGCTCGATGCGGATGCGCCGGTCGCAAAGGCGTTCGGTTCGCCGTCATAGATGCCGACCTCCGGCATCGGAATGCCGGCCCTTTCTGCCTCGTGGCGCACCACGCCGACAAGATAGGCTTCAAGACCAGGCTGAGGGTTGTTCGTATCGATCATCTGAACGCCCATGGACATCTTGGCCATCTGCTTGCTCATGAGAAGCGAGATGATCGAGCCGCTGAAGCCGACAACCATCGAGAAAATGAAGAGGGCGGAAAGGTTGAGGGATGAACCCGCCATGGTGCCGAAGTTGACGCCGAACAACATCTGCACGACCGTGAGGATCACGCTGAGCATGATGAAGACGGCAAGATTGGCAAGCACCAACAGACCAATGCGCTTAAACATACTGTTCCAATTTCCTTTTTTTTCTGTGTGGACAGAATGAGCGATGCTTGTTCAAGAATCGGCGGACGTTCCATCGCTCGTACAGCCGCCGTTCATTGCTTAATTGTATGAAGATGCAGAGTTCAATACGTTCTGCATCTTATTGTCAATTGTAACAAAGGTCTCCATTTGCTTTATGAAAGTCCTTGAGCCGCAACGGACGGCCTACTTGACGTCATCGATGCGGCGGGGCGGGAAGCTGTCCCATGCCCCGCAGCCGAGACAATGCCAGGAGAATGACGACGCAAGGAAGCCGCAGTTCGAACACTGATACTTGGTAAAGCGGCGTCCGTGGCGCTGCAGGAGCGTAGCAAGAAGCTTCGTCTCCTCGTCATCAGGGCGCTCCTTCTGACGAAGCGTCATCATGGTCGCAAAAGCAGAAAGGCTAGGCCGGCTGGCAAGCATCCGGACAATGCTTTCCTTGGCCTTTTCCACGCCTTCCCAGGCGGCAATGCGCTTGACCGACTCCTCCATCACGTCGGCGCTGCCGTTTTCAGCCAGCGCCTTGTGCAACAGAGCAACCGCCTCGTCTCGGCGGCCAAGGGCATCAAAAGCATCTGCCACGCGTCCGACAACGAGCGGAAGATAGGCGGGCGCCCGGTTCATGACCTCCGTCCAGTGACGAAGAGCTCGTTCAGGATTGCCCAGCGCAAGAGACACCGCACCAGCGGCAATGCCTGCACGTGTAGATTCAGGACACTTGTCAAGAGCGTGTCGAATGTGATCGTCGGCGAGTTCGAAGTCCTTGCGTCGAACCGCCTCCTCAGCCAACTCGCAGTAATAATGGGCAATCGTGGAGGCGCAGTTTTCGCCCGCCTGAACCTCAAGCTGGCGCGAAATATCAATGGCGGACGTCCACTCGTGCTCGACACAGTAAATTTCAAGAAGCGCGCGCAGGGCGTCCAAATGTTCGGAGGGATTGAGCAGAAGGCGGCGATAGGTCTCCTCCGCCCGATCGAAGAGACCGGCCGTCATGTAGTCCTCGCCAAGCGCCTTGAGCGCCTTGACGCGATCCTCTTCGGGAATGTCCTCTCGATTGACGAGATGATTGTGCAACTTGATGGCTCGCTCGAATTCGCCGCGGCGACGGAAGAGCGTGCCGAGCACGTGATGAAGCTCAATCAGTTCGGGGTCAAGCCGGACAACTTCGATGAAGGGATCAATGGCCTTGTCTGGATGATCGCTCATGAGCATGGCCACCCCGCGCGAATACGCCTCGGGAAGCTGCTTGGAATTCCGTTCGCGTTCGCCCGCATCAAGCCCGCGGGCCCACCAGCCGGCGGCGAATAGCACGGGAATGATGACCAGATACCAAAGTTCGGAATCCATATAAAGCCTTTTGCCTATCGTTTGACCAGAATCGGAGACATTGTTGCACGCGGCGCATGGTTTGGACAAATCGCCCGCGCGCATCATGAAAAAAAGGCTCTTCCGACTTTTTGGGGTAACCAGGCGCATTGGTCGATGTCAGAACTGGCTCTTGAGAAGGAA
>CAKQKT010000007.1 GCA_934249275.1 uncultured Sutterella sp.
TCTATGTTTGAAACGAATAATTGGACTCTGCTGCCTTTCCTGCGTGACAGCGATGGCGTTGATACGACGGTGACGGCCTGCGGGATTCGTCTTGATATTTCTCGACAGCGCTTGACGGGCGAGGATCTCAAGCGCCTTTGCGAACACTGCCGTACACGCGGCGTGGAAGAGGCGCATCGCCGCATGGTGGCGGGCGAAATCGTGAATCCGAGCGAAAATCGAGCTGCGCTCCATACTTCGCTTCGATCCTTCTCGCCAAATGCTCCAAAGTTCGCGGAGATCGATTGTGAGCGCCGCCGAATGCTTGATTTCGCGCGTCAGGTGAGGGACGGCATTCGCCGCGGGTGTCGAGGCGATCTCATCACAGACGTGATCAATATCGGCATCGGAGGTTCCGAGATGGGACCGCATGCGGTTTACCACGCACTGCGGTCCTCTGAACCGAAGATTCGCGTACATTTTCTGTCTACTGTCGACGGCGTTCTGCTTGAGCGCATATTGGACGTATGCAATCCGCTTACAACTCTGGTTGTCGTTTCATCCAAGAGCTTCGGCACTCGTGAGACGCTTGTTAATGCCGCAGCGGTTGATCAGTGGCTGCTCGATCACGGCATTGTCGGCACCGATCGCAACCGGCACATGGTGGTGGTTTCGGCCAATCCGGATGCTGCGAATCAGATGTGCCTGCCCGAGGAGAACTTCTTCCGGATGTGGGATTGGGTTGGCGGCCGTTTTTCCGTTTGGGGGGCAGTGGGCCTGCCGCTTGCGCTGTCGCTCGGACCGGAAGTCTTCCTGGAATTCCTTCAGGGGGCGGCCGAAATGGACCGCCATTCGTTGACGGCGCCTTTGGAAAAAAATCTTCCCGCGACGCTTGCCATGATTGCATTCTGGAATGCCAACCGTCTTGAGATCAGCACGCAGTGCGTGCTGCCGTATGACGAACGCCTGCGTGTGATCGTGCCCTGGCTGCAGCAACTGGAGATGGAGTCGCTGGGCAAGAACCATACTCCCGATGGCCGCCGCATTCCCGGCCGGACCGGACAGGCGGTATGGGGCGCCAATGGCAACGAGGCTCAGCACAGCTTTTATCAATGGCTGCGTGAGGGCACTGGCCGCGCAAGCATCGATCTCAATTGGAGCGAGATGCCCGGCCACCGCTATGCGGAACACTATCGCGTGCTTCTCGCAAATGCGCGTGCTCAGGCCGAAGCGCTTATCATGCGGGATCCCGACAATCCGTGCTTCAATGCCGTGTCGGCCATCGTCATGGATGCTGTAACGCCGCGCCGTCTTGGCGCGCTCATGGCCATGTACGAGCACAAGACGACGATGCTCGGCACGCTCTTCGGCATCAATCCTTTTGATCAGCCCGGTGTCGAGCTCGGCAAGCGCTTGAGCCGCCGCACGGAGCGAGGAGAAGATCCGATGACGGCTGTGGCAGAAGAGGTGAGGTTTTAATTGAAGATCCTAATCATCAAGTCTTCCTCCATGGGAGACATCATTCACGCGTTGCCCGTGGCACATGATATTCAGAAGGCGTTGCCGGATGCTGAGATTCATTGGGTTGCGGAAGAGAGCTTTCGTGAAATTCCGACACTGGCGCCGGCCGTTTCCAAAGTTCAGGTGACCGCTTTCCGACGTTGGCGAAAGGCCATTCTCTCTGGGCCGGTTCGCGCTGAAATGTCCGTCGTGAAGAATACGTTGCAGGCTGAAAATTATGATGTTGTGCTTGATATCCAAGGCCTGATGCGCTCGGCAATGGTTGCTCGTTGGACGGGAGTGCCAGCGACGGGCTACACCTGGGGCACGGCAAGAGAGCCGATTGCGTCTTTGGCCTACGCCAGAAAGCTTGATCTGCCTGCGTCGCTGGGAGCCGTTCGCCGATATCGCATGGCGGCGGCACAGGCGCTCGGCTATGAGATCGATCCCGAGACGCCTGTTTTCGGCCTGAAGGCCGCGGCGGAGCCGTCATTGAGGCCGGCAGGTCCTTACGCTGCGCTTGCAGTCAACACGAGCCGCGATGAAAAGCTCTGGCCTGAGGAATATTGGACGCATCTCGGGAGAAAGCTCGCTGGGGTTGGACTTAGGAGTGTTCTTTTCTGGGGCAACGAAGTAGAGCATGAACGTGTCAAGCGTCTGGTTACGACAATTCCGGGAGCTGAAGTGGCACCCAGAACCGGTTTGGCTTCGACGGCTTCGACTTTGGCCGGGGCGGAGTGCGTTGTCGGCGTAGATACGGGACTTGCACATTTGGGGGCGGCGCTCGGACGTCCGAGCGTTGGTATTTTCGTCTCCACTCCGACTGAAACTCTGAAGCTTGTCGGTGATGGTCCCGTGCAGAGCCTCGGCGGCATTGGACAATGTCCGACCGTCGATGAAGTATGGAAGGCACTTGTTTCTGTTCAGGGAGGGGTCTTGTGAAACTCACTCCGTCCATGTACCGGGCAGTGAGCGTTGTTGCGCTTCCTCTTGCCAGTCTTTATCTGATGTGGCGATCGCGCCGTCAGCCTGCATATCGCCAATTTTGGGACGAACGATTCGCGTGGTCTAGCTTCCCGCTCAAGACCGGGAGGCCGCGTGTATGGATTCATGCCGTGAGCGTGGGCGAGACAAATGCCGCCAAGCCGTTGCTTGAGGCGATTCTCCAGCGCTGGCCTGAATGCGACGTATTGCTGACGCACATGACGCCGACGGGACGCGAGGCGGGCGCCAAGCTCGTGGCGCTTTCCCCTGACCGCATTCATCAGTGCTATTTGCCCTATGATGCGCCGTACGCTGTCGAGAAGTTTTTTCGGCAGACTCAACCGACGCTCGGCATCATCATGGAGACCGAGGTCTGGCCAAATCTTATGAGCGAGGCTCAGCGATGCGGCGTGCCGATGGTGCTGGCAAATGCGCGCGAAAGTGAGAAGTCTCGCGCTCAGGCAGAAAAGTTCCTTGAAGTGATGGGACCGGCGTTTGGAAGCTTTACGGCCATTCTCGCTCAGAGCGAAGAGGATAAGGTTCGTCTTGAAAGCCTTGGCGGACGCAACGTCACTGTTTGCGGCAGCGTAAAGTTTGACATTCGTCCGAATGCTTCGCAGGAGGCTGCAGCGCGCGTCTGGAAGACTTCGCTCAAGCGGCCAGTTGCGCTTATCGCCTCTACCCGTCAGGGGGAGGAGGTGCCGTTTGCAAAGGCCATGGCTGCTAGGCCGGAACTGCTCAAGCGTGCGCAGTTCTGGCTGGTTCCCCGTCATCCGCAGCGTTTTGACGAGGTCTATCGAGCCTTGACGGATGCGGGACTCAAGGTTTGCCGTCGTTCGAAGATTGCGGAACCGTCCGATGTTCCGGCCGATACCGATGTGGTGCTTGGCGACAGCATGGGCGAAATGAGCTTTTATTGTGCTCTGGCCGATATGACGGCCATGGGCGGCTCGTTCCAGAATCACGGTTCCCAAAATGTGATCGAACCTGCGCTTGCTGGTTCGCCCATTGTTGTGGGACCGTCCATCTTTAATTTTCAAAAGGTCATTCGCGATGGCCTCGCTGCTGGCGCCATGGTGCAGGTTGATACGCCTGAACAGGCTCTCGATCAGTTTGAGCGCTGGCTTGATGATCCGAAGTCCCATGTGAATGCCAGTGAGGCCGCGCTGGAATTTTCGAGGCAGTATGCCGGCGCGACTCAGCGAATGATGACGATATTGGAGGTCTTGTGGCAGAAGGCACAGAAAACAGCATCCCTAACGTCGTAAGCATTGCCGGAGTGGATCCTTCTGGTGGGGCCGGCGTTCTCGCCGACATCAAGGCCATGAGCGCCTGCGGTGCCTATGCCTGCGGCGTCATCGCCGCCTTGACGGCGCAGAATACTCAGACCGTCACGGCGGTTATGCCCGTGCCTGCAACCTTCCTGAAGGAACAGCTTGATACGCTCTTTGATGACGTGCGAATCGATGCGGTCAAGATTGGCATGCTCGGGACGGCGGAACAGATTGAAACTGTTGCGGATGCCCTTTTGCGACGCAAGCCGCGTCATGTGGTTCTTGATCCGGTCATGGTCGCCAAGGGCGGCAGCAGGCTGCTGGCGGCCGATGCCGTCGATGCTCTGAAGGAAAGGCTTTTGCCGCTCGCTACGATCATTACTCCGAATTTGCCTGAGGCCATGTGCCTGCTTGATCGCACGGAGGATGTGACGGAGGAGGATTTTCCCGAGGTCGCCCGCGAGCTCTGGAAGCTTCTCGGACGCCGGGATGCCTGGGTCTACCTCAAGGGCGGTCATCTTGAGGGTGAGACTGCCGACGATCTGCTATTCAACAGTGTTGTTTCGATTCCCTTTACGGCTGAACGGGTGGCGACGAAGAATACGCACGGAACCGGCTGCACACTCTCGTCCGCCATTGCGGCCTATTTGCCGCAGTCGGCAGATGTTCCGGAAGCTTGCCGTCGCGCCAAGGAGTATCTGACGGGGGCTGTTCGGCACGCTGATGAACTTGCTGTCGGCAGCGGTCACGGCCCGACGCACCATTTTTGGCGTCTCTGGAACGAGAGCGTGTAAAAAAGTGTAACAAGCTCTTGACGGGGTCTTCTGAAGCCTGCATAATCTCAATCCTCAACGGCGCATTAGCTCAGTCGGTTAGAGCAGAGGAATCATAATCCTTGTGTCCGCGGTTCGAGTCCGTGATGCGCCACCAGATTTCAAAAGCCCCGCCTTCTCACTTGAAGCGCGGGGCTTTTTTCTTTCCAGGACCGCTGAACATGCTTCAGCGGCAGTATTCATCGTCACCGGATCTAAACCGTGCAAGCGAAAAAACTTTATCTCCGCAGCTTTGGCTGCCAAATGAATGATTACGACAGCGGCCGCATCGCCGATCTTCTCAATGCCGAAATGGGCTATGAGCGCACTGACGTGCTTGAAGAGGCCGATCTGGTTGTTGTCAATACCTGCTCTATTCGAGAAAAGGCACAAGAAAAAACCTTTTCCGATCTTGGCCGCATTCGAGAAGTCAAGAAGAATCGCCCGGGCATGTTGATTGCTGTTGGCGGCTGCGTTGCCAGCCAGGAAGGTGAAAACGTCATTCGCCGTGCTCCCTGCGTCGATGTGGTTTTTGGACCGCAGACCCTGCATCGTTTGCCTGCCATGCTTCGCGCTCGCGTTGAGACGGGGCGTCCTCAGGTTGACGTGAGCTTCCCCGAAATTGAAAAGTTCGATCATTTGCCCGCGCCCAAGGCGCAGGGCGCCGCTGCTTTCGTTTCGATCATGGAGGGCTGTTCCAAGTATTGCTCCTACTGTGTCGTGCCTTATACGCGAGGCGAAGAGATTTCGCGTCCCATGGTTGACGTTCTCATGGAGGTCGCGCAGCTTGCCGATCAGGGCGTCAAGGAAGTGACGCTTCTTGGCCAGAACGTGAATGCATATCGCGGCACGATGCCCGACGGCTCGATCGCGGATTTCGCGCTTCTGCTCGACTACGTTTCAGAAATTGATGGCATTGAGCGCATTCGCTATACGACGAGCCATCCGCGCGAATTCTCTCAGCGAATCATTGATGCTTACGGTCGCTTGCCAAAGCTTGTCAATCATGTGCACTTGCCCGTGCAGGCGGGTTCTGACCGCGTGCTGGCCGCCATGAAGCGCGGCTATACCGCCGCCGAGTATGTCGAGATCGCGAGGAAGCTGCGCGAGCTGCGCCCGGAAATCTCGATTGCCACCGATTTCATTGTGGGCTTCCCTGGCGAGACCGCGGAGGATTTTGAGGATACGATGAAGCTTGTTGAGGAAGTGGGCTTTGACGCAAGCTTTTCCTTCATTTATAGCCCGCGTCCCGGGACGCCCGCTGCCCGTCTGCCCGACGATACGCCTTATGACGTCAAGCTCGCTCGTCTGCAGCGCCTGCAGGCTGTGATTGAGGAAAATGCCACTCGCATCAGCGAGAGCATGCTCGGCACGGAGCAGCGAGTGCTTGTGCTCGGTCCCGCACGCAAGGGAGAGGGATTCCTTATGGCGCGTACGGACAACAACCGCATCGTAAATTTCGAAGGACCGCTTTCGCTTGTGGATACTATGGTGCGTGTTAAAGTGACAGATGTGTATCCGCATTCGCTCGGCGGACAACTTGTGGACTGATTCCGACTTATGGCTAGTGAAAAGACTGTGCAGCCCGAAACGCTGCGCTATTCCGCTGATGCGGGCAATGCCGAACTCTCCGCTCTTTGCGGTCCGCTCGACGAAAATTTAAGGCAGATCGAGACGATTCTCAATGTGCGAATCAATCGCCGCGGGGATGTGTTTCGCGTTACCGGCGATTTGGATGCCGCCCGCCGCGCCGTTACGGCGCTCGCGACGCTGATGACTCGGGTCAAGAGCACTGGCGAGGAGTTGAGCGTCGACGATATTCAGTGGCATTTCGTCGGCCATGACGACGAGTATCGCAGCGGTGCGGCTTCTGATCCGGAAGGTGTCGTGGATTCCGTCGATCTCAAGGTTCGCCGCCGCGATCTCCAGGGGCGCACGCCTAATCAGCGCCTTTATCTCAAGGCCATCATGGGGCATGACATCAGCTTTGGTGTGGGGCCTGCAGGTACTGGCAAGACGTTTCTTGCCGTTGCTGCGGCAGTCGATGCCTTCGAGCGCGGGACTGTCGAACGCATTGTGCTGACGCGCCCGGCTGTTGAGGCAGGCGAACGTCTCGGTTTCCTGCCGGGCGACCTGACCCAGAAGGTTGATCCGTATCTTCGTCCGCTTTATGACGCGCTTTTCGATCTGATGGGGTTCGAAAAATCTCAGCGTCTCATGGAGCGTCAGTCGATAGAAGTGGCGCCGCTGGCTTATATGCGAGGCCGTACGCTTAACAATGCATTTGTGATTCTTGACGAGGCTCAGAATACGACGCCGGAGCAGATGAAGATGTTTCTTACGCGCATCGGCTTTGGTTCCAAGGCTGTGATTACGGGCGACGTGACTCAGATCGATCTTCCGAAGGGGATTCCGAGCGGTCTCAAGCATGCGGTCAAGATTCTTGACGGTGTTCGCGGCATCGCGATCACTCGATTTACGTCCAAGGATGTGGTGCGCCATCCGCTGGTTGCGCGTATTGTTGATGCTTATGAAGAGGCGGCCAGGAAGAAAGAACTGGCGGCCAGGATTGGAAAAGAGGTGAAAGAATGAGCGATCTTGAAGTGAAGTTTTCTTTTCAGAACGCAGCTGCCTTTCCGCAACTGCCGTCGCGTTCTGTGATGGTTCGCTGGATGACTCGCGCTTGCGAGCGTCCCGCGCTGATGACGGTGCGCTTTGTCGATCAGGACGAAGGTTACGAGCTTAATCATTCGTATCGTCACCGCGACTATGCAACCAACGTTCTGACGTTCAACTATACGACGGAGCCTGTCGTGGCTGCCGACGTGGCTATCTGCGTGCCTGTCGTTGAACGCGAGGCGGCGGAGCAGAACAAGGAGTTCCGCGCCCATCTTGCCCATCTGCTCATTCATGCGGTTCTGCATGCGCATGGTTATGATCATGTTACGCAGGAGGAGGCGGAAGTCATGGAGGCTCGTGAAACCGAACTCATGCTCTCTCTCAAGTTCCCCAATCCGTACAGTGATCGCATCGGCATGGTGCACGACTGATTTTCAAAGGCAAAAAAGGCAGTTTTGGCAGATATGTCCAGCTCTTCAGAACCCCCCAGTCCGACCTTGGGTCGGACGATTATTGACCGTCTGACCTCCGTTTTTCATGAAGACGAATTGAGGGATCGGACTGACGTGCTTGAAGTTCTTAGCGAAGCTCGTCGCCGCAATGTGATTGATGATGAGGCGTTTTCCATGATGGAGGGCGCAATGGCCGTCTCGGAGATTCGTGCGAGCGATCTGATGGTTCCGCGGTCTCAGGTGGAGGCCGTCGATTTTTCCGAGCCGCGCGAGGTATGGCTGCCTCGCCTCATCGCTTCGGGACACTCCCGTCTTCCGGCAGTCAAGGATGATCTGGACAATGTGCTGGGCATTTTGCATGCAAAGGATCTTCTGCAGATTCTTATGAATCCGGACATCGATCCGAAGACGCTTTTGCGTCCCGCTCGTTTTATTCCTGAAACGCAGCCGATCAACGTTCTTTTGCGCGATTTCAAGGAGACGCGAAGTCATCTGGCACTTGTCATTGACGAATTTGGCAGTATTTCCGGCCTGATTACCATTGAGGATGTTCTCGAGCAGATTGTCGGCGACATTTCAGACGAGTTCGACCATGACGACGAGAGCGGCAACATTATTGCGGATGGCGAGGATCGATGGAAGGTCAAGGCTCTGACGTCCATCGAACAATTCAATGAATATTTCAAGTCGAACTTGCAGGATCAGTATTGCGAGACTATCGGCGGACTTGTGACCGATCGATTTGAGCATGTGCCGCATACGGGCGAGATTATTGAGGAGGGGGGATTCCGCTTCCGCATTCTCGGCGGCGATGACCGTCAGGCTCGACTGCTGAGTGTCGAAAGGATCAAGTAGCGTGAGCGAGACGCTGCATTGGTGGAGTCGAAGGCCTGAAACGGCGGGTGCGCTCGCTGCTTTGGGCGCCGGACTCCTTTTCGGAACGGGATTCGATCCGCTCGGCTGGCAATGGGTGTCGCTCCTTGCCCTGGTCGGATTCTTCCTTGTCTTTGCGGCTCGTCCAACGCCTGCCTGCGCCGCTTTGGCGGGCTACCTATTCGGACTCGGGTGGTTCGTGCCGGGACTGTCCTGGACGATGAACTCGATTGCCGTTTACGGACGTCTGCCGTGGACGGTCGCAGCCGCTGCGCTTTTTGTTCTGGGAGCCGTGCTGTCGATTTTCCCTGCCTTGGCCTGTTGGCTGGCAAAGAAGATCGGCGGAGGCCGGTTGGCTGTGGAACTGCCTGCGCTTGCGGGGCTTTGGACCATTGCAGAATGGCTCCGAGGCGATGCTCTGGCCAATTTCGGTTGGTTGACGCCCGGGTATGCCGTTGTTGATACGTTGTTTGCCGGATGGGCGCCGCTTGGAGGCATATATGCGGTTACGCTCGCTCAGCTTCTCTTTGCTGCGCTGGCGGCAGTGGCGCTCAGCTGCAGGCTGGCCTGGCTGGCAGTGCCTGTGATTGGCGCGGCGGTTGTGGCCTGCATCGGCCAGACTTCCAGAATGCATGCATGGTCGGAGCCATCGGCTTCGGTTGATGTCCGCATCCTTCAGCCGGCGCTTCCGGTGGTGGATGCCTATACGCGCGCCAATCCGGCGGAGCGTCTTGCCGCGCTGTTTCCTGATGCCTTCAAGCCCTGGCGGGCTTCCGATCGGCCGCGTCTTCTTCTGACGCCCGAGGGCATAGTGAACGTGCCTGTCAGTCGTTTGGGCCGTGAAGCAGCCGGCAACCTTGTGCTTTTGCAGGAAAAAGCCGAGGCTCGCGTGCTTTTCAATGGTTTTCGAAAAGACGGACGGCGTTTCTTCAATACCTCGTTCATTCTTGATGAGGGGCAGATCGTCTACAAGCTTGACAAGCGCGAGCTCGTGCCTTTTGGCGAATATGTCCCGGCCGGCTTCCGTTGGTTCGTCGACATGATCGGTATTCCGATGTCCGATCTGACGAAGGGCGACGAAGTTCAGCCGCTCCTTTCGCTGGGGAGCGCCGATGCCGGCATTCTCATTTGCTATGAAAATCTTTACGGCAGTGTGGTGCGCTCCTTTTGGCAGTCTCGTTCGCCGGACTTTTTGATTGTTACTTCCAATCTCGGTTGGTTTGGTCATGCCGTGCTTGGACAGCATCTGACGATGACACGCATGCGTGCGATGGAAAGTGCAAGGCCGATTGTGAGCGTCAGCAATACGGGGATGAGCGCAGTCGTCAATTCGAAGGGGGAAGTGGCGCTCATGCTCAAGACTGAAGGCTCTGATTCTGCGACCGTTTCTCTCCTCGGCGCCACGGGCAGTCCCACGCCCTATGTCCGAACGGGCAATTGGCCTGCCCTGCTCCTTGCGCTAATTCTGGCGTTGAGCGCGATCCCAGGACGCTTAGGGCAGACCAGTATTCGAGCGGGTAGAGCAAAGGGCTTATAATTAAATCTTTGGGCCTCTTTTCCATAGGAAAGGGGAACTCCCTCATTTTTTGAATCAACAGGCGCCGACAAGAATCGGCGGCATAGAGAATGATTACCTTTCAGGAAGTAATCCTGCGCCTGCAGGAATATTGGAACCGTCAGGGCTGTGCTTTGCTGCAACCGATCGACTTGGAAGTCGGTGCTGGCACGTCTCACACTGCGACCTTTCTGCGGGCTCTGGGGCCGGAACCCTGGCGTGCCGCCTATGTTCAGCCCTCTCGTCGTCCGAAGGACGCCCGCTATGGCGAAAATCCGAATCGTTTGCACCAGCATCACCAGTTTCAGGTCGTTCTGAAGCCGGCTCCGACGAACATCGTCGACCTTTATCTGGGCAGCCTTCGCGCGCTCGGCATCGATACGGAAGTCAACGACATTCGTTTCGTTGAGGACAACTGGGAAAACCCGACGCTGGGCGCCTGGGGCCTTGGTTGGGAAATCTGGATGAACGGCATGGAAGTGACGCAGTTCACGTACTTCCAGCAGGTCGGCGGTCTTGAGTGCAAGCCGATTACCGGTGAAATCACGTACGGTCTCGAACGCCTGACGATGTATCTGCAGAATTGCGACAACGTCTTCGACCTCGTCTTTACGACGTGGACCGATCCCGACGGCAAGGAACGCAAGCTTACCTACGGCGACGTTTTCCACCAGAACGAAGTCGAACAGTCCATCTACAACTTCGAAGCCAGCGATTGCGAAAAGCTTCTCAAGCAGTTCGACTACTTCGAAAGCGAAGCAAAGCGCCTGATGGATCTCAATCTGGCTCTGCCCGCCTATGAAATGGTGCTCAAGGCCGGCCATACCTTCAACCTTCTCGACGCCCACGGCGCCATCTCCGTGACCGAACGCGCCGCCTACATCGCCCGCATTCGCAACATTTCCCGCTCTGTGGCTCAGAGCTACTACGATTCCCGTGAACGTCTGGGCTTCCCGATGCTCGCCAAGTCCGCGAAATAATGCGAGTGGAGGAAAAGAAGAAAATGACGAATTTGCTCGTTGAACTGCAAACTGAAGAACTCCCGCCGAAGGCTCTCGAAAAGCTTTCCGAAGCCTTTGCTGCCGGCGTCGAACAGCATCTCAAGAATCGCGGCTTCCTCGCCGAAGGATCCGTCACCACGGCTTACGGCTCTCCGCGCCGCCTTGCCGTGCACATCACGAACGTCCTTGAAAAGAGCCCTGATGAAGCCTTTACTCAGAAGCTCGTTCCGGTGCGCGTTGGCATTGCCGCCGACGGTTCCGCCACGCCGGCTCTCGTCAAGAAGATGAATGCTCTGGGCATTGCGTGCGATCTGGCTGATCTCAAGCGTGTCAACGACGGCAAGAACGAACAGCTCGTCTTTGAAGGCGTTCGCCCGGGCATTGCGCTCGCTGAAGGTCTTCAGACTGCTCTGGATGCCGCCGTCAAGAATCTCCCGATTCCGAAGGTCATGACCTATCAGCTCGCCGACGGCAAAACGACGGTTTCCTTCGTGCGCCCGGTCAAGCACCTCACCGCTCTCTACGGCGACACGGTTGTTCCGGTCAAGCTTTTCGGCCTTGATGCCGATCGCATCACGCGTGGCCATCGTTTCCATACGACGGAACCGGTTAAGCTTTCCTGCGCCGACGCTTACGATGCAGAGCTCAAGGCAGCCAAGGTTATGCCCTGCTTTGCCGAACGCCGTGAACTTCTTCGCAAGCTTCTTACGGAGCGCGCCGCTCAGATCGGCGGCACGGTCATCATGCCTGAAGACCTGCTCAACGAAGTGACTGCTCTTACCGAATGGCCGGTCATTTATGAAAGCGAGTTCGAAGAAGAGTTCCTCGCTGTTCCGGAAGAATGCCTCATCCTCACGATGCAGCTCAATCAGAAGTACTTCGCGCTTCGTGACGCCGAAGGCCGTCTGATGAACCGCTTCCTCCTTGTCTCCCAACTCGAAGCCAAGGACGGCGGCGCCGCCATTTCCGCAGGTAATGCCCGCGTTGTGCGCGCTCGTCTTGCCGACGCCAAGTTCTTCTACGATCAGGACCGTCAGGAAAAGCTCGAAACCCGTGTCGACGGTCTCAAGCATGTTGTTTATCACAACAAGCTCGGCAGCCAGGCCGAACGCATGCTTCGCGTCAAGACGATGGCCGGCTTCTTTGCCGATCTGATTGGTGCCGATCGTGCCAAGGCTGAACGTGCCGCCATGCTTGCCAAGGCTGACCTTCGCACGCTGATGGTCGGTGAGTTCCCGGAACTTCAGGGCATCATGGGCGAGTACTACGCCAAGTACGACGGCGAAGCCGAGGAAGTGGCGCTTGCCATTCGCGAGCACTACCAGCCGCGCTATGCCGGCGACGCCCTGCCGTCCACGCCGGTGAGCCTTGCTTGCGCTCTCGCTGACAAGATGGAAACCCTTGTTGGTCTCTTCGGCATCGGCCAGATGCCGACCGGTGAAAAGGATCCGTTCGCACTTCGCCGCCATGCTCTTGGCGTGCTTCGCATGCTCATTGAAAAGGCTCTGCCGGTCAGCCTCAATACGCTGATTGATGCTGCTTGGGAAGCCGAAAAGACCGTTCCGGGCGTGAGCGATCATCGTGAAGAACTCCGCCAGTTCTTCCAGGATCGCCTCCGCGTCATGCTTCGCGATGCCGGCTACACCACGCTTGAAGTGGATGCCGTGCTTGCTCTGAACCCTGAAAAGCTTGACGAACTTCCGAAGCGTCTTGCTGCCGTCCGCGCCTTCATGGCTCTGCCGGAAGCCGAGGCTTTGACCGCTGCCAACAAGCGCATCGGCAACATTCTCAAGAAGATCGAAGGTGAAGTTCCGACGGTCGTCAACGAAGCTCTTTTTGTTGAAGATGCTGAAAAGCAGCTTTTTGCTGCCATCAACGATGTTGAACCCAAGGCCATGAAGTGCTTTGCCGCAGGCGAATACGAGCAGATGCTCGCGACGCTCGCGGTGCTTCGCGGTCCGGTCGACAACTTCTTCGACAACGTCATGGTCAACGCCGAAGATCCGGCCCTGCGCGCTACGCGTCAGGCTCTTCTCAAGCGTCTCTATGACGTCATGAACAAGGTTGCTGAAGTCGCTCGTCTCGCCAAGTAAGCGAACCGCACTCAATCGGTCTTTTAAAGGCCGTTGAACAGGGATCCAAAACGGTATGATTTCGTTTTGGATCCTTTTTTTTATCCGGTTTCCATGCCGGACGTGCCGATATGAACCTTCTCCGAGGCTGGCTCTTCTACCTTGTTCTGAGCCTTTCAATTCTCATCCTTACGGTCTGTGTGCTTGGCACGGCGCCGTTTACGAGCGTGAAGTGGCGTTACGAAACCATCTGTCGGCCGTGGGCCAGGCTTGTGCTTGTTTGGCTGCGCGTTATTTGCGGCATCAAGCTCGAAATGAAGGGCTTGGACAAGCTTCCGTCTGCAGATACGCAGGCGGTTGTGTTGATGAAGCATCAGTCCGCCTGGGATCCGTTCTGGCTCGGTGCCTTTTTGCCTGCACCTGCGTGCTTCCTCTACAAGCGCTCCATCAACTGGATTCCGTTCCTTGGCTGGGTGGTCTGTGCCATGGACATGCTTGCCGTTGATCGAAGCAAGGGACGTTCCGCCTTTGAATCCTTTATGAAAAAGGGGCCTGAAAAGCTTCGCGAAGGCTTCTGGATCACCCTTTTCCCAGAAGGTACTCGAGTCCCGCCCGGAGAACATGTGCGCTACAAGACAGGCGGCGCCCGCTTTGCTTGCCATACCGGAACGCCCATCGTGCCGATTTGTCACAATGCCGGCCATTGCTGGCCGAAAAACTCCATTGCAAAGTATCCGGGAACAATCACGGTGAGTGTCGGCCCCGTCATTGAAACAAAGGGCCGGGAGCCGCATGAGGTGACGGCTGAAGTCGAGAAGTGGATCGAGACTGAGCAGGCGCGAATCGATGCCTAGCCGTTTTGAACGCTTTTTTATAAGCGCATCCCAAAAGCGCATTGTGTTCGAAGAGAATGGCGGGCAGATTGAATATCTTCTGAAGCCTTCTCGACGGTGCAAGCGGCGCATCATTCTTCGCTATGACGAAAAGCTTGAGCTTCCGGTTCTGACAGTGCCTTATGGTGCTGTCGATCTTCAGCAGGCGGATGAATTCGTTCAAGAGAAGCAGGATTACATTCGGCGTCAGCGCGATCAGGTGCAGCGGCGTGCGCAATTGCGGGAGAACTTGTACAGGAATGTTCAAGGTTCTGGCGGGGTTGTCTTGTACCGCGGAGAATTAAGTCCCTTGCTTCCGGATCCCGAGGCGAGAAAGTCTTATGTCGAGAGGCGAAATGATGCCTGGAATCTTCGTCCTGCGATTTCTCCGGATCGTTCTGAAACCGAGTTCAATATGGCCATGCTTGCTCTCTTAAAGGGGCAGGCCAAGGTTGTGCTGGGGGAGCTTATGGAGGCGTTTCGCGGGAGAGCAAGAGTCTGGCCTGCTTCGTGGAGACTTTCAAGCGCCAGGACGCGCTGGGGATGTTGTACTGCGCGGGACACGATTCGCCTTTCTTGGAGACTGATCTTTCTGGACGATGAAATCTCTTCCTACGTGATTGCTCACGAGCTGGCGCATCTCGTGCATCTCAATCATTCGAAGGCATTTTGGGAGGAGGTGGAGAGGCTTTGCCCGAACTGGCGCGCTTTGCGCGCCAAGCTCAAGGCTGTAGGGCAACTGCCCGACTTTGAGAAAGCCGGGCAGTGAGAGTTAGACGGCGTCAACGTGATGCGGCAGCCGGGCAGCTTCGCGTGCAAGGCACACGAACGCTGCTACGTCGAGTGTTTCGGCGCGGGCGGCGGGATTGACCCCTGCGCGTTCGATCGCGGCATCGTCCATGAGTGTGGAAAGAGCGTTGCGCAGTGTCTTGCGTCGCTGCTGGAAGGCGAGAGCGACCACTTGGGAGAAGATCTCCATGTCGACTTCGGGAAGCGATTCGACAGGGCGCGGGACCATGCGAACAATCGAGGACGTAACCTTGGGCGGCGGGACAAAGGCGCCGGGCGGCACGTCGAAGAGCTTGTGCATGACGTAACGGTACTGAAGCATCACGCTCAGACGGCCGTAGGTCTTGCTGCCGGGTTCTGCGACCATGCGGTCGACCACTTCGCGCTGAAGCATGAAGTGCTGGTCGATGACGCGGTCTGCGGCGCTCATAAGCGCAAAGAGAAGCGGCGACGAAATGTTGTAGGGCAGATTGCCGATGATGCGAAGACGGCGATTTTCGAGAACCGTCGTCCAGTCGAGCTTCAGCGCGTCGGCTTCAATGAGCGTCAGCTCATCAGGAGAGAACTGTTCGCGCAGGAACTGCGCCAAATCGCGGTCGATTTCAACGGCAGCCTCATGACCGGCGCAGGCGATGACTTCGCGCGTAAGCGCAGCCTGACCCGGGCCGATTTCAATAAGAGCGTCGCCCGGCTTGGGGTCGATGCCGCGCACGATGCGCTCGATCCAGTGGCGGTCATGAAGGAAGTTCTGACCGAAGCGTTTGCGGGCTTTGTGCCCTTCAAGCCATTCTTGTTTCACGGTTCTTGGATAAAAAGTGTGCGAGTTGGAGGGCGGAAAGCATGCTCGTGTGGTCCGCTTTGCCTTGCCCGGCTATGTCGAGCGCGGTTCCGTGGTCGACCGAGGTTCGGATATAGGGAAGCCCCAGCGTTACGTTGACGCCCTCGGCAAAACCTACGTGCTTGAGAACCGGCAGTCCCTGATCATGATACATGCAGAGCACGGCATCGTAGCGATTCCAGTGGCCGGGCACGAAAGCCGTGTCGGCAGGCACCGGGCCGTCGGTCAGGATGCCGCGGTTTCGGGCGCGTTCAAGCGCCGGAATGATGGTGTCGATCTCCTCATGTCCGATGTGACCGTTTTCTCCTGCGTGAGGATTGAGACCGGTGACGAGAATGCGGGGAGAGGCAAAGCCGTAGTCGCGCACGAGCGCTTTGTGAAGCGTGTCGAGCACTTCGTCAAGCAGTTCGCCTGTGATCGCCTCAGAGAGCTTGGCAATCGGAAGATGAGTCGTTGCAAGAGCGACCTTCATGGCATCCGTTCGGGCATTCGAAGTGAGCAGCATGACGACTCGCCTGACGTGACACAGGTCCTGAAAGAACTCTGTATGCCCCGTAAAAGGCGTGCCGGATTCGATGATGATGCTTTTCTGGACGGGAGCTGTGACGATGGCATTCCAGTCGCCTGATGCGGCGCCGTCATGTGCCGTGCGCAGAATGTCGAGCACATAGCCGGCATTGCGCACGTCGAGCCTGCCCGGCAGAGCAGGGGCTCGAAGCGGCACATGGCGGATCGTGACGTGATCAGGCAGAGGCCAGCGAATTCCGAGGCGTTTGGCCTCGGATTCAAGCAACGTACGGTCGCCGATCAGGACGATCGGATCGGATACGATGGCGGCGGCTTTGAGCGAGACTTCCGGTCCAATGCCGGCGGGCTCGCCAGTTGTGATGGCAACGGACCGGGGTTCAGTCATGGCGGATCTCAGTAGTGATTGTCGCGGATTTCAACGTAGGCGCGGTCGCGGAGCTCGCGCTGCCAGTTGTAGACGGCTTCGCCGAGCTTCTTCTCGCGAAGCTGCTGGCGAGCGGCAATGCGCATGCGCTGCGGGTTGCCGTTCTTTTCCATGCGGCGCTCGATTACCTGAATGAGGTGATAGCCGAACTGAGACTTGATCGGTTCGGAGACTTCGTTGGGCTTGAGCGAGTTCATGGCTTTTTCGAATTCGGGGACCGTGTCGCCGGGCTGGAGCCAGCCGAGGTCGCCGCCGCGCGTTGCGCTGTTGTCAACGGAATGCAGGCGAGCCATCGTTGCAAAGTCGGATTCACCTGCATCAATGCGGCGCTTGATGTCGTTGAGACGATGGATGACTTCGCCTTCAGGCGTGATGTCGCTCACCAGCATCAGAATGTGGCGTGCATGGGTCTGCTCGACAGGACCGCCGGCGAGCTTGAACTGAACGCCATCGCGCGTGTCGGAGACGGACATGACGTCCCATGCGTCCTTGAGCCTGATGACGTAGACGCCCTTCTTGGGGGATTCCTTGAGCACTTCGGCGGCGGCGTTGGGAAGCGACTGCAGGCTGTGCCAGCCGATGTCGCCGCCCTGGAGCGCGTCGGAGGCGCGGGAGTATGTGGCGGCGAGCATGCCGAAGTCTTCGCCGGAGCGGGCGCGCTGAGCTATTTCTTCAGCGTGCTTTTTGAGCGTATCGGTGTTGTCGGGATGGTCGATCGGGATCAGGATGTGCTGAATGTGGAATTCGGTCGTGTTGCCAGACGTGAAGCCGGCCTGTTCGGCGAGATAGGCGTCGATTTCGCTTTCCGGAATCTGAATCTTGGCGTCGACTTCGCGTTCGCGCAGGCGCTGCGTCGTGATTTCGTCGCGAATTTCTTCACGGAAGGAGGAGAACGAGACGCCGTCAACCAACAGGCGTTGGCGGAGCTGGTCGACGGAGAGATTATTCTGGCGAGCAATCTGCTCGATGGAGGCATTTACCATCTGGTCGTCGATGCGAATGCCGGTTTCGCGGGCGCGCTGCTTGATGGCGCGTTCGAAGATGAGGCGTTCAAGCACCTGAGCTCGAAGCTGCTCCAGAGGCGGGAGCTGAATGTTCTGGCGGCGCAGGTTGATGGCCACGCCGTGCGTGCGCTCCTGAAGCTCGCGCTCCGTGATGACATCATTGTTGACGACGGCCACGATGCGGTCGAGTTCGATGACGTCGGACTGAGGCTGAACGGCGCGCGCGGTTTCAGAAGATTCCGCTGCGGGTTCGGCGGCGCAGGCGGTGCCGAAGGCGGCCATGCCCATCATGAGCACGGCAATGGTCTTGATCTTATTCATAGTAATCGTACTGTCCAATCTTGTCGGGAACCTGCGTGATGGTCTGGTAACCCTTGATGTTCCGCTTGAGTTCGGCAAGCGGGCTTGTGCCAATACTACCCAAGCCGTTGAGCTCGAGTTGTAAGAAGAAGTTGGTTTCGTCGGTGTTGGAGGCTGTTGTGTAGCGCTGTGCGGCAACACGGAGCGTCCAGCAGTCGTGCAGGTACTCGATGCCGCCGATCATTTCGATCGGCTTTTTCTGCAGGAGCGAATAGTTGTAGCGGAAGAGACCGAAGAGACGGTTCGTGATCGGCCACTGGACCGCAAGATCGACCTGCTTGATGTAGTCGTTGTGGTAGTCGGTGTAGTCCTGCTCGGATGAGTAGTTGTAGCGATAGTACAGGCCGACGAGGGACATCGGGCGCGGCTGCCACTTGATGCCCGCCTTGGCCTTGACCCAACGGCTTTGCGCAGAGGAATACTGGCCGCTTACGTCGGTCGTGATCGAACGCGTCAGGCGCGCGCCGACGCTCGCGAGCAGATCGCTTCGCACATCGGTGCGAAGCGGGCTTTCGGTTGTTGCGTTGCCGGGGGCGTAGAAATTGACTCTCTGGTCCGAAAAGTAGTAGCGCTGGCCCAGGCTGGCGCGGAAGAGCTCTAGACCGCTCGCCTTGTCGATGTAGCGCGTTGTAAGCGCGGTCGTGAGCTGATTGGCTTCGCTAACTCGGTCATAGCCGGAGAAGACGTTTTCCGTGAAGAGCGTTGCAAAGTTCAGGTCCGCGATCGACGTGTCGAAGACGGGCAGGTTGTCCTGATTATGGTAAGGAACGTATGCGTAGTAGATGCGCGGCTCGAGCGTCTGAGAAGCGTTGCGGCCGAACCATGCCGTGTCACGATCGAACACGAGCCCGCCGTCGAGGCTGAACATCGGCGTCGTGCGGTGAGGATTCTTGTCGGTGAACTGCTCCTGTGCGCGATCGAGGTTCCTGAGCTGATACCAGGTGCCGAGGAAGGTGCCCTTGGGCACGACGAACCAGCCGGCGCCGCGGAGAGGATAGGAGACGGTTTGCTCGAATGCAACGCGGTCGCCGGTGACGTACGTGGGATGTTCGAAGCGTGAGGCTTCAATGGTCGTGCCGATTTCGAAGCCATGGAAGTTTCCGTTGTATCCGTTGAACGTGATCTGCGGAACTCGCTCGTAAGGCTTGTAGTAGCCCACGTCCTCGGTATTGAGGGCCTGGTTCTTCTTGATGTTGACGGATGTGCTCCAGTACGTGTCGTCGTAGCGCAGGGCGTATTCCTGCGGCAGGACGGACTCGGAGGACTCCCGGATGTTGCTCGAGAAGTCGGCGAGGTAGTTGTCGTCGGAAACACGGTTGTAGTCGATGAAGGCGCTCAGCTTGTCGTGTCGCCAGTTCATGTCGACGTGCAGACTGGAACGGCTGTCGTCCGTCGTCTTGTCGTCGGGCATGAGCGTGTAGTCGACTGTCGTGCTGAAGTTGTTGTAGAGGAATCGAGCTTCAGTGTCGAGCATGACCCCGCGCTTGGTCATCATGCGGGGCGTGAGCGTCAGGTCGTAGTTGGGCGCGAGATTGAAGTAGTAGGGCACCGCAAGGTCGAGGCCTCGCGTAGAGCTCATGCCGAAGGTCGGCACCAGAATGCCGGAACGTCGTTCGCGGGTTACCGGGAAGGAGAGCCATGGCGTGCCGAAAAGAGGAACGCCCATGAAGGTGAGCGTGGCGCCTTTGCCGGTGGCCGTCTGGTCGTACTCATCGATCTCGAGCTCATCCATCTTGATGAACCATGCTTCGTCGTCTCGCTTGCAGGTCGTGATCTTGGCGTCTTCAAAGATGGTCGATTCGCCCGAAATGAAGCGGATGTTTTTAGCGCAGCCGCGGATGTTTCGAGGGGCGTATTCGTATTCGGCGTCTTCCATGTCGCCCGTGCGCGGGGAGATCTTGAAGCGCATCGAGGGACCCGAGAAGGAGGCGCCCTGATGCGAGATGCGTGCATTGCCGGCGGCCTCGACCTCATCGGTCTCGTGCGTATAAGTGATTCGATCTCCCTTCAAGACGGTGCCGCCTCGACGAATTTCTGCATTTCCGTAGAGATGAAGCTGATCTTCGGGGTTGCCTTCAATGCGGTCGGCGGAAACAAAGCTCGCGGCGTCCGAGTCGGGTGTCGCGCGCGACGGATCGAGCGTTGTCACGGATTCGAGAGACACCACGCTACCAGTCTGGGCGGCCGACGCAATGGAGGTTTGAGCCATGGCGGCCAATGCAATGCTTACGCTGATCGCAATCTGTCGGGTGCGCGGGAGAGACATGAAAAAGCAGTGAGAGTGACAGCCTGGGGACAGGCCTATAAAATGACGTCAAGACAATTGAAGGATTATAAAGCCCCGACATTCCAACGGGGCGCCGGAGAGCCCATAAAATCCCTGCCGGCTCTACATCCTTCGGCACTAGAGGACGACGAAAAACATGACGAACGGTGCGGAAGCTTCCGCCTTCGAACAGTGGCTCCAGAGCATTGCCCCGAAATATCAGCTCGATCTGACGACGGTAAGCCGCGCCGGTACGGACGCGGGCTTTCGGTCCTATCACAGAATCGCGGCGGCCGAAGGCCGTACCTATATCGCCATGAATGCCGAAGGCGAGACGCCCGAGAGCTTTTCGGCCTTCATCAAGGTCGATGCCTTGATCCGAAATGAGGCCGGTCTGAATGCTCCCGAAATCTTTGAGGCCGACACGACGCATCGCTTCATGCTGCTTGGCGACCTCGGCACTCAGACTTATCTTGATGTTCTTAATGAAGACAATGCTCGCGAGTTGATGGACAAGGCTACGACGGCCCTTGTTGCCTGGCAGAAGATTTCTCGCCCGAACGTGCTTCCGGCATACGGCCGCGAGGTGCTCCAGCGCGAACTTGATCTCTTCCCAACGTGGTATGTGGGACGTCATCGCGGCGTTGAATGGACCGATGAACAGAAGAAGTGGTGGAACATGACCACTGAGGCCATTCTTGACAGCAACTGCCGCGAGGCTCTTGTTTTCGTGCATCGAGACTTCATGCCGCGCAATCTGATGATTTCCGACCCGACGCCAGGCATTCTGGATTTCCAGGATGCGCTTTACGGGCCGCTCAGCTACGACATTGCCTCGCTGCTTCGCGACGCCTTCATTTCGTGGGACGAGAGCTTTGTGCTCGATGTCACGATCCGCTATTGGGAGAAGGCTCGCAAGGCCGGCATTCCGGTGCCTGCTGATTTCGGAAGCTTCTATCGCGATGTTGAGTTCATGGGGGTGCAGCGCCATCTCAAGGTGCTCGGCATCTTTGCGCGTCTTAACTACCGGGACGGCAAGCCCAAGTACCTCGAGGACACGCCGCGCTTCATTCAGTACGTGCGAAAGACGGCCCGCCGCTATATCCAGCTTTCGCCGCTTACGCATCTCATTGACGATCTCGAGGGGTCGGAAACCTCTTTCGGCTACACCTTCTGACGGTCATGCGAGCTCTGATTCTCGCGGCAGGCGAAGGCCGCCGCATGCAGCCCATTACGTTTACGACGCCCAAGCCTCTGGTTGAGGTGGCAGGCGTTTCCATGGCTGCGCGCCAGATTCTCGCGCTCAAGAAGGCGGGCATCAAGGAAATCGTCCTTAATGTTGCGCATTTGGGCGGAAAAATCATCGATGCGCTTGGTGACGGTTCTGCCTATGGGGTTCGCCTGCGCTATTCAATCGAGGGAGAGACCGCAGGCGAAGCTCTCGAAACTCTTGGCGGAATAGCGAAGGCGATGCCGATGCTTGACGATGGCGACGGAGCCTTCATTGTCGTTGCCGGCGATATCGTGACGGACTTCGACTATTCGTCCCTCGTGCATGCGGGAAGAATGCTTGCATTGGAAGGACGCGAGGCGCATCTCGTACTCGTGCCCAATCCGTCCTACCATGCGGGAGGCGACATGACGCTTGATGCGCAGGGACTTGTGCGTTGTGAACCGAGAACGCATACGTTTTCAAGTCTTGGCGTCTATCGCAGTTCGCTCTTTGAGGGAATCGAGCCCGTGCGGGCCAAGCTTTTCCCCTGGTTGTGGCAGTTCTGCGAAGCCGGACGCGTGTCGGGCGAGGTCTACGGGGGCTTGTGGTTCAATGTGGGCGATGTGCGGGAGCTTGCTCTTGCGGAAGCTCGAATTCGAAACCAAATGGAAAAATGACGGAATGGATCGGCCTGCTGGCCGGCTGTGTCGTTAGAATGTGACGATCGTGTGCTCCCTGTGTGAAGGGCACCCTCCGAATAACGTGAGAATCTAGAGTGAAGCTCGGACCCTACGCTGTCGATGTTCCTGTCATGCTGGCTCCAATGGCCGGCATGAGCGACCTTCCTTATCGCGAGATTTGCCGTGCCCATGGTGCGGGTTACGCGGTGGGAGAGATGACGACTTGCCAGCCTCAGTTCAGAACGAGCCGCAAGAGCGCAACGCGATGGGCGTGCGATGAAGAGTCCGGCCTTCGCGTGGTGCAGCTTCTCGGAGCCGATCCGGTCATGATGGCAGACGCTGCACGCTATGCCGAGGATTCGGGTGCGCAGGTGGTCGACATCAATATGGGATGCCCGGCCAAGAAGGTTCTTCAAACGGCTTGCGGAAGCGCGCTCATGAAGGATGAGGCGCTTGTGGGGAGCATTCTTGAGGCTGTGTGCGCTGCTGTTTCTGTGCCCGTAACGCTCAAGATCAGAACGGGATGGGATCGCGAGCATCGAAATGCGCTGGCTATTGCTCGGATTGCTGAGCAGGCGGGCGTTGCCATGCTGACGATTCATGGCCGAACGCGCGAGGACGGCTTCAGAGGCAAGGCTGAGTACGAAACGATCAGAAGCGTAAAGTCCGCCATTTCCATTCCCGTTATTGCCAACGGAGATGTTGATTCAGGCGAGAAGGCCCTGCGGGTGATGGCTTTGACGGGGGCTGACGGCGTCATGATCGGTCGCGCATCCTATGGCAATCCATGGGTTTTTTCAGAGGTCGGGGCAGCTCTTGGGTATCTGCCTGCGCGGGAAAAGCCGACGTTGGAGGAACAACAGACGGTCATTTGTGACCACATGCGCCGCCATTTTGACTATTATGGCGATGCAAGAGGTGCCGTGACTTTCAGAAAGCACCTGAGCCACTATTTGAAGGGGCTGCCGAATGCCGAGGCGTTGTTGGGCGAGTTGTTCGCCATGTCCGATGCGGATGTCCTCGAGTCAGCCGTCAGCCGTTATTTTGAGAGATTGCAGGATGGCGTCCAGAGATTGGAATGAGGATAAATTCCTCCGCGAGCCGGCGATGCCGAAGGTCGCGTTGATCCGTCCGTCCAAGCCGAGACCTAGACCGGGACTCGACTTCGAGGGCGTTGAGCTTGAAAATCTGGCGAAGGAAATGCCTGAGCTTAAGACGGGCCGCATTGAAGAGGCCGTCATTGTGCAGCTCAACCAGTACTTCAAGCAGCTGGGCGGATCCCAGCCGCATCCTCTCTACAGTCTGGTGATGCAGACGGCGGAGCGTCCGCTTCTCATTTACGTGATGAAGCTCTGCCGCAACAACCAGATCGAAGCCGCAAAGATTCTTGGTATTAACCGAAATACTCTGCGCACGAAGCTTCGTTTGCACAAGCTTCTGCCCGGAGAAAGTTCATAAGGAAATTAGCAATGAAGAAACAAGCTCTTATCAGCGTGTCCGACAAGGCCGGCGTTGTGGACTTTGCCCGCGAGCTCGTCGCTCTGGGTTACCACATCCTCAGCACGGGCGGCACCGCCAAGCTCCTCACGAAGGAAGGCGTTCCCTGTCAGGAAGTCGCCGACTACACCGGCTTCCCGGAAATGCTCGACGGCCGCGTGAAGACGCTCAACCCGAAGATTCACGCCGGCATTCTCGCCCGTCGTCCGGTTCCGGAACACATGGCCGCGCTCGAAGCTCACGGCATTGATCCGATCGACATCATCTGCGTGAACCTCTATCCGTTCGAACAGACGATCGCCAAGCCCGACTGCGCCTTTGAAGACGCCATCGAAAACATTGACATCGGCGGTCCGACGATGATCCGCGCCGCTGCCAAGAACCACGAGTCTGTCGCCGTGATCGTCGATCCGACCGACTACGCTTCCGTCATCGCCGAAATCAAGGCTGAAGGCGCTGTTACGGCTGCTACGCGCCTTGCGCTCGCCAAGAAGGTGTTCGCTCATACCGCCCGTTATGACGGCATGATCACGAACTATCTTACGAGCCTCGATGAAAACAACCAGCGCACCCGCTTCCCGCAGGTCCTTACCCGCCAGTGGGAAAAGGTTCAGGACATGCGCTATGGAGAAAATCCGCATCAGGCCGCAGCGTTCTACCGCGAATCCTCCGTTGCTCCGGGCCTTCTCGCCGGCTATGAACAGCTTCAGGGCAAGGAACTTTCCTACAACAACATCGCCGACAGCGATGCTGCCTGGGAATGCGTCCGTTCCTTCGAAGCTCCCGCCTGCGTGATTATCAAGCATGCCAATCCGTGCGGCGTTGCCGTGGGCATCAGCTCTGCCGAAGCTTACTCCAAGGCATTCCAGACGGACTCCAAGTCCGCCTTCGGCGGCATCATCGCCTTCAATCGCGAAGTTACCGGCGAATGTGCCGAACTTGTTTCTCACCAGTTTGCCGAATGCATCATCGCTCCGAGCTACGCCAAGGAAGCCATCGAAATCTTCTCTGCCAAGAAGAACCTTCGTCTTCTGACGGTCGCTCTCGGCAAGGCTCACAATGACTTCGACTTCAAGCGTGTTGGCGGCGGCCTGCTTGTTCAGACGCCTGACAATCAGCTCTGCGCCGAAAGCGCTCTGCGCTGCGTGACGAAGCGTCAGCCGACGTCTTCTCAGATCGCCGATCTGATGTTCGCCTGGAACGTTGCCCGCTTCGTGAAGTCCAATACGATCGTCTACGCCCGCGGCGGCATGACGCTCGGCGTTGGCGCCGGCCAGATGAGCCGCGTTGACTCCGCTCGCATTGCCATGCTCAAGGCTGAGGAAGCCGGTCTCTCGCTCGAGGGCTCCGTCGCTGCGTCCGACGCCTTCTTCCCGTTCCGCGACGGCCTTGATGTCGTGGTCGATGCCGGCTGCACGGCCGTCATCCAGCCGGGCGGTTCCATCCGTGACGAAGAAGTGATCGCTGCTGCTGATGAACGCGGCATCGCCATGGTCTTCACGGGCGAACGCCACTTCCGCCACTAAGGCGGTTCGAGGCGCCGAGAGGTTTCCCGGCGCTTCAAGCACAACGGAGACGGCGTTCAGACGCCGCCTCCGCATACCGAATGCAGACCGCTCCCGGAAGGGAGCGGTTCCTTGCTTACAAGGGAGTCATCCGTGACCAATTTCAATCCTTACCGTCGCAGAGTGCTGTGCGCCGGCGCGCTTGCCGGTGCGTTCGCAGCCTGCCCGGCGCTTGCTGAACTTCAGGTTTCCATTACGGGCGTAGGCGCCAATCAGCTTCCGATCGCCGTCAAGGTTTTTGAAGGTTCAGGCGCTACCGGGTTCAATGCAGCGGCCGTCATCGGAGCCGACCTTGAAAGATCCGGCGCTTTTCGTTTGATCCCGACTGGCGCAGAGGGTGAGCCTGAAAATCTTCAGCAGCCGGAGAGTCTGGCTGCTTTCGGTCAGCTTGGCGCCAACGCGCTTGTCGTGGGAAGCGTGAAGCGCTTGGCGGACGGGCGCTGGGAACTCACTTACTACTTGCACAACACGGTAACGGGCGTCTTGACGGACTCGACCGTGTTTACGACGTCCGGCAGCGACGTTCGCATGTGTGCGCATCGCATAGCCGATCGAATCTACACGACTCTGACAGGCGAAGGCCCGATCTTCGCGTCCAAGCTTGTTTACGTGGCTCAGCTCGCTCGCAACCGTTTCGAACTCGTGATCAGCGACAGTGACGGCGGCAATCCCCAGACGGCGCTGCAGTCCAATGAGCCTATCATCTCGCCCGTCTGGTCTCCCGACGGCAAGAAGGTGGCTTACGTGAGCTTTGAGCAGCGCAAGCCGATCATCTATATTCAGGAACCGGCGACGGGTGCTCGTCATGCGATCTGCTCCTTCCGAGGAAACAATTCCGCACCGGCGTTCAGCGCAGACGGCGGCATGCTTGCTGTGGCGCTCTCGCGAGACGGTCTTACGCAGATCTACCTTATGAATGCCAATGGCACGGGCCTGCGCCGTTTTACGAAGAGTTACGGCATTGATACCGAACCCTGCTTCTCCAAGGATGGACAGTGGGTCTACTTCACTAGCGACCGAGGCGGTGCTCCGCAGATCTATCGCCAGCCGCTCGCGGGCGGTTCCGCCGAGCGCGTGACCTTCGGCTCGAGCTATGCGATCAGTCCCGTCATCAGTCCAGACGGCCGATATCTGTCCTATATCTCCCGCATTGAAGGTCGTTTCCGCACGGCTGTGATGGACCTTACGAGTGGTCAGAACATTCTTGTGACTGCGACTGACCGTGATGAATCTCCGTCCTTTGCACCGAATGGCCGCTTCCTTGTCTATGCCACTGAAGTCAATGGCCAGGGGGTTCTTGGAACGGCTTCCATTGACGGCAGGCTTTCTACTCGCCTCACCGGTTTGGGCGATATCCGAGAGCCCTGCTGGGGACCGATCCTGCCCTGATGCAGGGCAAAACTTCACCGACAAACCATTTCACTGTTGCCAGGAAAAATAAAAAATGTCTTTCTCGTGGAAAATTCTTGCTGCCTCCGCAGCTGTTGCCGCTCTCCTGAGCGGCTGCTCGTCCGTTTCTCTTGACGAAAGCGCCAAGGACGGCACGCTTGCCGGTCAGACCGCTGCCGGTCAGACCCAGGCGGTGAATCCGTTCGCCGATCCGAACAACCCGCTTTCCAAGCGTTCCATCTACTTCGGCTTCGACTCTTATGAAGTCGAAGCTCAGTACATGCCGGCTGTCGAGGCTCATGCTCGCTGGCTTGCCGCCCACCCGAATGTCAATATCGTTATTCAGGGCAATACCGACGAACGCGGTGGCCGTGAGTACAACCTTGCTCTCGGTCAGAAGCGCTCTGAAGCTGTCAAGCAGCGCCTGCAGCTTCTCGGCATTCCTGCCGAACGCATTGAGGCCGTTTCCTTCGGCCGCGAGAAGCCTGTGGCCTTCGGTCACAGCGAGGAGACTTGGGCTCAGAACCGTCGTGCCGACATCGTCTATCCGTCGGAAGTGACGTCCGGTCAGGCCGCCAAGTAATTTTGGATCGCCTTCTTTGAGACGCAGGCCGGACGCTGCCCTTCAGGACCGCGTCCGGCTTCTTGTTTTGAAAGCCCTGGCCGCACTTTTGTTGCGTGCGGCTCCTTCGGAGTAATTATGAATTTGAACAAGTTGTTGGTTCAGGCTTGCACGGCCGCGATTCTGTCGAGCGCCGCTGCTGGTGCAATGGCCTTCGCGGACGATGATGCTCGTCGTGCAATTCTTGATCTGCGCGCACAGGTGGCCGCTCTTGAGGAGCAGCTCAAGAACGCTCAGATTTCTTTTGCCACTCGATTGGACAATCTTCAGAACCAGAATCGTGTTCTCACCGGTCAGGTCGAGGAGCTTTCGAATGCAATTCGTCAGGAAAAGCGCAGTACGCGCGAGCTCTATGCGAGCATTGACGAGCGTCTCGTCAAATTTGAGCCTCGCGAGGTTGAGGTCAACGGCGTGAAGGTCATGGTGCAGCCGCAGGAGCAGGTGGCCTATGATGCCGCTGTCGAGCTTCTCAAGGCAGGTGATTACAAGCAGGCGGCGTCTGCATTCGCAAACTTCGTCAACGATTGGCCCAAGTCCCCTTATGCGCCTGATGCCGTCTACTGGCGCGGTTCCTGCCTGTTCGCACTTGAACAGTATAAGAACACGATCAATGTGCAGAATTCGCTCATCCGCAACTATTCGAAGCATCCGCGCGTCCCCGATGCCATGATTTCCGTTGCTTCCTCTCAGGCGGCGCTCGGTAATGTCAAGGCCGCTGCTGCAACTCTTGCCAAGGTGATCAAGCAATATCCCGATACGGATGCGGCAAAAACTGCCGCTCGCTTGCAGAAAACGTTGAAATAAGTCGACGAGTGCATTCAAACATAGCTTGTCTCATCATAGGGACAGGCTATTGTTTTGCAGTCTGAAGAGAGCTGAAAGCCAATTAATGCACCAAAACATGGCAAGAAGCGCATGCCTTAGGTTATTTCTCCTAATCCTGCGGTTTCAACTGTCCTTTCAGAATTGCTAGAATCACAATCGGAGGTGTCGTCATGGATTTTGACGACACCTTCAGTACCTTATAACTGCCCGGACAATTTCGTACCCCGCGGAGTTTTTTAGAAAGAAGGACTTATGACTGAATCCAAGCAAATTTGCGGCGCTGATCTGCTCCGCAACCCGCAGCTCAACCGTGCCGACGCCTTTACCCAGGAGGAGCGTGATGCACGCGGCCTTCGCGGTCTTCTCCCGCCGGCCGTTTCCACCAAGGAGCTGCAGGCTCAGCGCATGCTCGCTTTGCTCGACCGCTGTCCGACGTCTCTTGACAAGTTTTTGATGCTCGACAGCCTGCACGCCACTGACGAGGATCTTTATTTCAAGCTTCTCATCGAGCACATCGACGACTACATGCCTGTGGTCTACACGCCTACTGTCGGCGAAGTCTGCCAGAAGTTCAGCCATATCTACCGCTATCCGCGCGGCGCCTTCATTTCGATCAATGACAAGGGCCGTGTTCGTGAAATTATTGAGAACTGCCCGAATGAAGAAGTCGACGTCATCGTTGTGACGGACGGCCAGCGCATTCTCGGCCTTGGCGACCTCGGCCTCAACGGCATGGGCATTCCCTGCGGCAAGCTCTCTCTTTACACCGCCTGCGCCGGCATTGCTCCGGAAAAGACCCTTCCTGTTACGATCGACGTCGGTACGAACAATCAGGACAATCTGGCCGATCCGATGTATCTTGGCCTGCGTCATGAACGCGTTTCGGGCGAAGCCTATGATGAACTCATCGAAGAATTCGTTACCGAAGCCCGCCGTCGCTGGCCCAATGTTCTCATCCAGTTCGAAGACTTTGGCAACAATCACGCCTTTGATCTTCTTGAACGCTACAAGGACAAGGTTCTCTGCTTCAATGACGATATTCAGGGCACGGCTTCCGTGGCTGTCACGGGCGTCTATTCCGCTCTGCGCGTCACGAAGCAGAAGCTGGCCGATCAGCGCTTCCTCTTCCTGGGCGCCGGCGAAGCCGCAACGGGCATTGCCAATCTGATCGTCGATGCCATGGTTGCCGAAGGCGTTGAGCTCGAAGAAGCCCGCAAGCATTGCTTCCTGTTCGACTCCAAGGGTCTTGTTACCTGCAACCGCGGCGACAAGCTCGCCCACAACAAGGTTCCGTTCGCTCACGACGTCGAAAACTGCAAGACCTTCATCGAAGCGGTTCGTGCTCTGCGTCCGACCGGCATCATCGGCGTGGCCGCCCAGCCGGGCGCTTTCGATGCCGAAGTGCTTTCCGCTATGGCTGAGCTCAATGAGCGTCCGATCATCTTCGCGCTCTCCAATCCGACGTCCCGCGCCGAATGCGATGCTGCTACGGCCTACCGTGAAACCAACGGTCGTGCGCTCTTTGCTTCCGGCTCTCCGTTTGCTCCCGTTGAATTCAACGGCAAGACCTTCGTGCCGCGTCAGGGCAACAACAGCTACGTGTTCCCGGGCCTCGGCCTCGGCGCCGTCTTTGCTCGTGCTAAGACGATGCCGGTGGGCATGTTCCTTGCTGCTTCCCGCGAACTCGCCGAGCTCGTGAGCGAGTCCGACCTTGAACAGGGTTCCCTCTATCCGCCGCTCTCTGCTGTTCGTGAGGTCTCTGTCAAGATCGGTGTTGCTGTTGCCCAGTATGCCTACGACAACGGCCTTGCCGGCAACGAACGCCCGGCCGATCTCGAGGCTGCTGTTCGTGAATTCATGTACAAGCCCGAATAATCGTTGGACTGCCCCATGATTCTGAAAAGCCTTCGCAGGAGTGCGGAGGCTTTTCCTTTTGGTGCCGATTGTGAGGGAAGACCGGATTATCCACCTGTGGTATTCTCAACAACGTCCCTGAGGCCTGCCCGAATGCGGCGGGCCTTTGTTTTATTCAAGAATCCGCTCCGGCATGACAGATTTATTTACAGCGCTCAGAGGCGTCGATACTCAGACAGAGGAAAAGATCCTTGCGCGTCTCTACGGCGAACCGCTGGAGGAGTGTCCGGACGGGCTTTACATTCCGCCTGAGGCATTGCGCGTATTTTTGACGAGTTTTGAAGGGCCTCTGGACCTGCTTCTCTATCTCATTCGAAAGCAGAAGTTTGACGTCATGGACATTCCCATGGCGGAGCTCACCGATCAATACATGCGCTATGTGGATTTGGTGAGAGAGAGTGATCTGGAGCTCGCTGCAGCCTATCTGGTGATGTCGGCAACCCTCATGCAGATCAAGAGCCGGCTTCTTCTGCCGGCCGTCAGTTCTGTAGAGGGAGCGGAACCCGAGGATCCAAGGGCTGAGCTTATGAGGCGTCTCGAAGAGTACGAGAGAATTCGTACGGCGGCGCTCAAGTTGCAGGCTATGCCTAGAATCGATCGCGACTTCAGAATTGCATCGGCCGAGCGCTGCGTGCCTGTGGTAGCGCTTCAGCCTGATGTGACGCCGGAGATGTTGCTCTCGGCCTGGATGGCTGTGGCTGCCCGGCTGAGACTGAGGGACAGGCACAAGGTCAGCCGACAGGAGCTGTCCGTCAGAGAACATATGACGTCGCTTTTGAAGCGTTTGCAGACGCAGTCCTTTGTAACGCTCGAAGAGCTTTGGAACGGAACAACGGATCGGGAGACGATGACTGTTTGGTTTCTGGCGCTTCTCGAACTTGCAAAGGAAGGCATGATCATCCTGACGCAAGGTGCGCCGTATGCGCCGTTATATGCGTCTTTGCCGGAAGATGCGGATCTGCTTGATCTGCGTTGTCCGGAGCCTGAGCCGCCAGTTCTTTCTAGTTGAGGCCGCAATATGAAAAAACCCGTTCGACAGGATTTGTCGAACGGGTTTTTGAACGTTGGAAAGGTCAATGCTTATTGAGCTTCACTGCCAAGAAGATCACGTTTGGCGGCGGCCTTTTCATCCTGTTCCTTGAGGATGGCTTCGGCGCGGGCAAAGGCGAACTCCATGTTCGGCACGAGGTTCGGGCCGAGACGCTGAGCGATGTTCGTGCGCTTCAACTGGGCGAGCGGATGGCCGGAGGCGCCGGCAATGATCAGCTCGTGGTTGTGTCGATGCAGAGCGCGCGTGTAGACCTCGATCTGATCCATCGCGGAATTGTCGATGTTGAGCAGGTCGGTGAAGTCGAGAATCACAATGCGGGCGGCGGAGGCCGACGTGATGCGGGCCGGATCGGTCACGTGCTCGAGCTTGGAGACGGAGCCGAAGAAGAGAGCGCCCTTGATGTGCCATGCTTCAACTGTGTCGGGCACGTTGAAGGGAAGCGTGACCGGCTCGACAACCGTCAGGTTGTTCATGCGCATCAGGAAGAAGACGCATGCCACGACGAGGCCGAACTGAACGGCAACCGTCAAGTCAAAGATCACGGTCAGGAAGAACGTGATGAGAAGCGTAGCCTTATAGGACAGCGTCATGGCGCGGAGACGCAGGAATTCACGCCAGTTGCCCATGTTCCAAGCCACAAAGACGAGGATGGCGGCGAGTGCGCAAAGCGGAATGTTGCTGGCGAGCGGAGCTGCTGCGAGGATTACGACGAGAAGCGTGACGGCGTGAACCATGCCCGCGATCGGGGAGAAGGCGCCGGACTTGATGTTCGTAACGGTACGGGCGATCGTGCCGGTGGCGGGAATGCCGCCGAAGAACGGAACAATCATGTTGGCGACGCCCTGGCCCATCAGTTCCTGATTGGGGTCATGGCGGTCGTCGGTCATCGTATCGGCAACACGGGCGCAAAGCAGGCTTTCAATGGAACCGAGCACGGCAATCGTGATCATCGGGCCGAGAAGCTGTTTGGCGGTGTCCCACTCAAGGTCGGGAATCTGCAGGCTCGGGAGCGACTGCGGGATGCCGCCGAACTTGGAACCGATAGTTTCGACGGGCAGGCCGAAGACCGTGACAATGACCGTGGACAGCACGAGAACAACAACGGTGCCGGGAAGATGAGCGAGCCAGCGCTTCCACTGCGGACCGCTCATCTGATAGCCCTTCGGCCAGAACTTCACGATGAGGAAGCTGGAAAGCGCAAGACCGAAGGCCCACGGATTGAGCGTGCCGATGTTGTTGATGATCGTGCTGACTTGACCGAAGAAGTCGGCAGGCATTTTTGCAACGGTAAGGCCGAGAAAGTCCTTGACCTGCTGCAGGCCGATCATGACGGCAATGCCGTTCGTGAAGCCGATCACGATGGAGACGGGAATGAACTTGATGAAGCCGCCGATTTTGAAGAGGCCCATCAGGAACAGGATGACGCCGGAACCAAGCGTGGCGATCATGAGGTTGCTCAAGCCGTACTGAGCAATGATGCCGTAGATGATGACGACGAAGGCGCCTGCCGGGCCGCCAATCTGAACGCGGCAGCCGCCAAGGAGTGAAATCAGGAAGCCGGCGATGATGGCCGTATAAAGGCCGGATTCGGGAGGAACGCCGGAGGCAATGCCGAAAGCCATGGCGAGTGGCAGGGCCACCATGCCTACGGTGAGGCCGGCGGAGATGTCTCGCGACAGCATGCGGCTGTCGTATTCCTTCAGGCTGGTAAGAAGTACCGGATGGAATTTGGCCAGCGGAACATGACGCATGATTTCGCGGGCCGTGTCTTTGAAGCTCATGTCAAAAAAATTGATGAGGTGAGGGGAAAGCCCGTAATTGTAAGAAAAGGCATCCTCCTTAGGAAGAGGATGCCTTTGTTCAATCGCAAGCAATGGCCAAATAATCGGCCGAACGCAGGGAAAAGATGCTCTTATCGAATGCGCATGCCGGGAACTGCGCCGGCGTGCGGTTCGAGCACGAAGAGGCCGAGCGACTTGTTGTCAGCGTCGGAAGCGGCAAGAACCATGCCTTCGGAGACGCCGAAACGCATCTTGCGCGGGGCAAGGTTGGCGATCACGACGGTCAGGCGGCCTTCAAGCTGTTCGGGCTTGTAGGCGCTGGCGATGCCGGAGAAGACGTTTCGGGTGCGGCCTTCGCCCAGGTCGAGCGTAAGGCGAAGAAGCTTCGTGGAGCCTTCGACGGGCTCGCACTTGACGATCTTCGCGACTCGAAGGTCGATCTTCGTGAAGTCGTCGATGGTGCATTCGGGAGCAATGGCTTCGCCGCCCGGAAGGACAGGTTCGGGTTCCGGAGCCTTTTCCGGAACGAGAGCGTCAAGCTGCTTTTCCATGTCGACGCGCTGCATGAGATGCTTGAAGGCCTTGATCGGGCTGGCGGAGGAAAGCGGCACGGAGACGCTTGTCCAGGTGAGCGGCTCGATCGAGAGAAAGTCTTCGACGCGGGCGGCCGTGGCGGGCAGCACAGGCTTCAGATAGAGCGTCAGCAGGCGGAAGCCTTCGAGAGCAATAGAGGAAACGCGGTGCAGTTCAGCCTTGGCTTCGGGATTCTTGGCAAGCTCCCACGGCTTTTCCTGATCAACGAATTCGTTGATCTTGTCGGCCAGTTCCATGACGAGGCGCGTGGCGCGGGCGAATTCGCGGGTTTCATAGAAGCCCTTGACTTCTTCGGCGCGGTTGCGGATGGCTTCGAGGAGCGGATCCTGCATGGCGGCATCGTCAACGCGGCCTTCAAATTTCTTGAAGATGAAGCCGGCGGCGCGGCTGGCGATGTTGACGTACTTGCCGATCAGGTCGGAATTGACGCGCTGGGCGAAGTCGGATTTCGTGAAGTCAACGTCTTCAACGCGGGAGTTCATCTTGGCGGCAAGGTAGTAGCGCAGCCATTCGGCATCCATGCCGAGCTCGAGATACTGAAGCGGAGAAATGCCGGTGCCGCGGCTCTTGGACATCTTTTCGCCGTTGACGGTCATGAAGCCGTGGGCGTTGACATGATCGGGCACGCGGAAGGGCTTGCCTGCGAAGTGAAGCATGGCAGGCCAGAAGAGCGTATGGAAGTAGATGATGTCCTTGCCGATGAAGTGGATCTGTTCCGTGCTTTCGTCGGAAAGAATGCCTTCAAAGTCGAGGCCCTGCTTGTCGCAGTAGTTCTTGAGAGAGGCAAGATAACCGACGGGGGCGTCAAGCCAGACGTAGAAGTACTTGCCCGGAGCATCCGGAATGGCGATGCCGAAGTACGGTTCGTCGCGCGAAATGTCCCAGTCGGAGAGGTTGCCGTCCTTGCCGAGCCATTCGTTGTCCTTGGCAAGCACTTCCTGCTGGACGCGCGGGAGGCCGTCCTTGCCCTTGCCGTTGGTCCAGTCACGAAGGAACTGTACGCACTGCGGGTCGGAGAGCTTGAAGAAGTAGTGCGTGGACTTTCGGATTTCGGGGCGGGAGCCTGAGAGCGTGGAGTACGGGTTCACGACTTCCATCGGAGAGTAAACGGCGGAGCACTTTTCGCAGTTGTCGCCGTACTGGTCGGTCGCGCCGCAGCGCGGGCAGGTGCCTTTGATGAAGCGGTCAGCGAGGAACATGCCCTTGACCGTGTCGTAATACTGCTCGATCTCCTTCGTGTAGATGAGACCGGCGGCAACGAGGCGGCGGTAGATGTCCTGGCTGAGCTCGTGATTTTCAGGAGCGTCGGTGCTGTGCCAGTTGTCGAAGCTGATATGGAAGCCGTCGAGGTACTGCTTGCGGCCCGCGGCAATCTCAGCGACGAAGGCCTGAGGCGTGATGCCACGCTTCTGGGCGGCAATCATGATCGGCGCGCCGTGCACGTCGTCGGCGCCGACGAAGTGGACCTTGTTGCCGGACATTCGCTCATGGCGCACCCAGATGTCAGCCTGGATGTACTCCATGATGTGGCCCATGTGGAAAGCGCCGTTGGCGTAAGGCAAGGCGGTCGTAACAAAAAGATTGCGCTGACTCATCGTCGTGTTAAATCCGAAGTTGAAATGAATGGTGGCTTCGGCATTTCCGAAGCAATCAGTTATTTTAGCCCATTCCTGTTGTTGCCCCCCTTGCATTTGCAAGACTGATGCAGGGCGACCGTATGAATAGTTTTTGAGCTCGATGTCCAAACAGCCGCCAACCCTGAGTTTACAAGGGTTGCGCGGC